>JADZBO010000290.1 GCA_020851995.1 Burkholderiaceae bacterium | reverse complement strand
GTACCGCACAAGACAAGACGGGTGGCAAGAAGGTCATCGCCTTCAAGAACGCCATCATCGCAGCGGGCAGCCAGGCCGTGCGCCTGCCGTTCATGCCCGACGACCCACGCGTGGTCGATTCCACCGGCGCCCTGGCGCTCAAGGAAGTCCCCAAGCGCATGCTGATCCTGGGCGGTGGCATTATCGGCCTGGAAATGGGCACGGTGTATTCCACCCTGGGCGCGCGCCTCGATGTGGTCGAAATGATGGACGGCCTGATGCAGGGCGCCGACCGCGACTTGGTCAAGATCTGGCAGAAGATGAATGCCAAGCGCTTCGACAACATCATGTTGAAGACGAAAACCGTCGGTGCCGAGGCAACACCTGAGGGCATCAAGGTCACATTCGCGCCAGCGGAGGAGGGTGGCACCGCCCCCGAACCCCAGGTGTACGACCTGGTGCTGCAAGCCGTGGGCCGCACGCCCAATGGCAAGAAGATCGCCGCCGACCAGGCCGGCGTGTCCGTGACCGACCGGGGCTTTATCAACGTCGACATCCAGATGCGCACCAACGTGCCGCACATCTTCGCTATCGGCGACATCGTCGGCCAACCCATGCTGGCGCACAAGGCAGTGCACGAGGCACATGTGGCCGCCGAGGTGATTGCCGGTGAACTGCAGGGCAACAAGGAACTGGCCGCTGCCGCTTTCAACGCCCGCGTGATCCCCAGCGTGGCCTACACCGACCCGGAAGTGGCCTGGGTTGGTCTGACCGAAGACGATGCCAGGGCGCAGGGAGTGGCGGTGAAAAAGGGCCTGTTCCCGTGGACAGCCTCAGGCCGCGCCATTGCCAACGGACGCGACGAAGGGTTTACCAAGCTGCTTTTCAGCGCAGACACTCACGCCATCGTCGGTGGTGGCATCGTGGGCACGCATGCGGGCGACATGATCGGAGAGATCGCCCTGGCCATCGAGATGGGTGCCGATGCGGTCGACATCGGCAAGACGATCCACCCGCATCCGACGCTTGGGGAAACCATCGGCTTGGCGGCCGAGGCGTTCGAGGGCGCTTGCACCGACTTGCCGCCGGTGCGGCGGTGAGGCAAGCCTTCAGGTATCTGCGGAAACCCTGCGTAGGGTTACACGGCTACGCGTGCCGCAACGCATCCACGATCTTCATCCTGGCGGCTCTGGAGGCGGGGAACACGGCCGAGAGTGCTGCAACGGCTACCAAGCCGATGGCGCTCACCAACATCACCTGATACTCGCCGGCGAGACGTATCGCCAGGGGAATTCGCTCGACCCGTCCCGGGGGGAGCCAGGTCAGGCCGACAAAGTTGATGGACCACGCGATTGCCAGGGCGGTGATGATTCCGAGTACTGCGCCCAGGATCCCAAGACCAACGCCTTCGAACACAAACATCGTGCGAATTCCGCTCTGCCGGAGGCCAATGGCGCGCAAGGTTCCGATCTCGGCGGTGCGTTCAACGACTGCCATGCTCATGGTATTGCTGACCGTGAACAGCACGATGGCACCGATCAGCACGGAGATGAATCCGAATATGGCTGCAAACATCGACAAGGCTTGCCCATAGTATGGATTCAGAGTCTCGAAATCTATGATTTCAAGAGATTCATTCTTGAATGTCGAATCGATGATCTGTTGAATTCGTTGCTGAGCTTGATCGATCTGGTCAGTATGCTTGAGTTGGACAGCGATGGCCGTGACTTGCGGGGAGGCAGAACCGAAAACCAGCTTTTGAGCAAGGCTCAAATGCACGCCTACATAAACATCATCGAATTCCTTCAACCCCTGAAATTCGGCACTCAATACATTGACGCCCGCCACATTAGGGGCTCCGCGCGCTCCGGTGGCAAGTATCTCTATGCGCGGCTTGGCGCCAGCTGGCTTCTGCGCCATGGGCGTGGCGGTGGCCTGCGACAGTTCCGCGATGTCGTCCGCAAGCGCTGCACCGGCTGGTTCACGTGCAGCCGTCTCGGTCGCGCAATCGCTGACATTTAACGGCTCGCACAACTTCAGGACACGAGCGACCCCGGTACCGATCACCGCAGAATCTGAAGCTGTGCCGGAAAGCGAAAGTCTTCGAGACAACGTCGGGAACGCATAGTCGTTCCATGCTCGCATCCGGTTCTGATCTTCGACCACCGTACCGGTGACGTAGACCGTTCTGGAGACCCCGGCGGCAAAGTTGCCCGCGATACCACCGAACTCGAGCACGGGCGTGACGACCGACAGCATCGGTGCGAGTGCAGGATCTCGCTTGATGGCGTCAATGACTTTTTCGTAGTGCTCTATGCCGTAGGCCGACGGATTGCCACTACCGAAGCGGAAGTAGTCCTTCCGCTGAACTTGCAGGTGCCCGGTGAGCTGAACGAAATCGGTTTGCAGTCCGTAGTTCAGGTCCCTGATGTAGCCGCCAAACAGCAGGACCGTCACCAAGCCCAGGATCATCGCCAGCAGCGTTGTCAGTGAGCGTCGCTTGTTGCGCAGGAGGTTGCGCAAAGCCAGCGATAACGTTTGCATCAAAGCCTCATCGTCATCCGTTTCCGTAGGCGATGTTACCAACCCAGGTAGGCGATTCCTGCAACCAGGTCAGGAGGCCGGGACTGCGTTCGGCAACCTGCTCCTCGAGCTGGTGCAGATCCGCAAGATAGGGCGCTACCGGCCCGTAATAGTCGGTTTCCGGTCCGATGCAGCGGAACGAAAAATTCATTCTGAGCAGCGAACGAGCCAATGGCCGTTCCATCGCGGCGTACCAGTAATCGATGCCGCTATTCTTGCTATAGACATACATCTGCCGATACAGGTTCAGCAGAACCTGAGTGGCTTCGTGTCGGCGATCTCCCGGAACTGGTGCGGCCAGCAGGTCGGCGCTGCCGGCTGGAGAAAATTCACCACGACGCCGACGGTAGTCTTGCCG
>JADZBO010000289.1 GCA_020851995.1 Burkholderiaceae bacterium | reverse complement strand
CCCAGCAGCCTGCGGCTTCTGTGCACGATTCGTCTGGCGTCTTCGGGATGGCCTTGCGCTTTGCCGCGCCGCAGGCGGCGTTCGTTAACGGGGTTGCTGCGCACGCGCTTGATTTTGATGACAACTGTTACGCGGGCTTTGTGCACGGATCGGCGGTCATCGTCCCGGCAGCTTTTGCGGTGGCGCAGGCACGGGACATGACTGGGGCACAGCTTGTCACCGCCCTTGTCGCCGGGGCCGAGTGCGAGTACGCCACCGGCGCCGCATCGCGCAACGTACTCTACGACAAAGGCTGGTGGACCACCGGCATACTCGGGCCGATCGGCGCAAGCGCGGCGGCGGCCTATTTGCTTGGCCTGAACGCGGAACAGACGGCCAACGCGATCGGCCTTGCGGTGGCCGGCGCGGGCGGCATGAAGAGCTGTTTTGGGACCGACGGCAAGGCTCTGATGGCGGGTCGCGCCGCCGAGGCCGGCGTGATGTGTGCCATGCTCGCAACGCGCGGTGCGCTTGGGCCCCACGACGCTTTCGAAAACCACAACGGGTTTGTCTCGCTGATCAATGGCGGGACCTTCGACACGACCGCTTTCGATGCGCTTGGCAGGAAGTGGTCGATGCTCGACCCCGGGGTCGACATCAAGAGAATTCCGGTTTGCTTCTCTTCCCACGCCGCGGTTGATCTGGTTATGCAACTCGTTCGGGAAAACGCGATTTCGCCAGATGATATTGAAAGTATCGTTTGTGATGTGCCGCCCATCGTTCGCAAGAACCTGGCGTACGACGCCCCCAAGACTGTGCAGGAGGCGCAATTCAGCATGCCTTTTGCGATTGCGGCCTCACTGCACTTCGGCGACCTGGGACTCGAGCACCTCCGGGCCGATCTATTGCATAGCGACGCACTGCGTTCATTGATGGCCCGGATCTCGATGCACACGACCTCGATGTGGGACGATGCGCAACGGCGTGCTTCAGCACCGGAAGGTGCCAGCGTCACGATGCATTTGCGCGATGGCCCTCAATATCAGGCGTACCGCGCAATTGCGATCGGCTGCGCTGCTGATCCGTTATCCGAGACCCAGCTCGACGACAAGTTTCTGGCATGTGCGACCCGTGAACTCGACGAAGTCGTTGCGCGCGGCTTGCTGAACCGGTTGCGGCAAATTGATTCCGACGACTCCGTGCGAATGCTTCTCTGATTGCGGGTATCCATGGTGAACCAAGGTTTCTCTAGCGTTCTGGCTGCATGGCCTCTCTTCCTGAGCGGTCTGTGGCTGACCATCATCCTGGCGGCGGTTTCCTGCATCGCGGGAACGGTGCTCGGGATGCTGTGCGCCTGGGGCATCGTGCAGGGCCCCGGCTGGCTGCGCCGCCCACTGCGCTATTACGTCGAGCTGTTTCGCAATACGCCGTTCATCATTCAGGTCTTTTTTATTTACTTTGGCCTGGCATCTGTCGGGCTCAAAATGACAGCGGTTCCCGCCAGCCTCGTTGCCTTGACGCTCAACCTGGGCGCGTACGCCTGCGAAATTGGTCGCGCCGGGCTGGAAGCGACGCCAAGAGGGCAGGTCGAGGCGGCCGAATCGCTCGCGTTATCGCGATGGCAGATTTTCCGGTATGTGTTGATACCGCCGGCACTCGCCCGTGTGTGGCCCGCGCTTGTCAGCCAGTTGGTCATTATGATGCTGGCCTCGTCGGTTTGTAGCCAGATTTCCGCGGAGGAACTCTCCTACCAGGCGAACTTCGTCGCGGGGAAAACGTTCCGCAGCTTTGAGTCGTTCTCGATCGTGACGGGAATTTATCTTCTGCTGGCGATCATTCAGCGCAAGTTGCTGTTGTGGGCAGGCCCGCGCTTCCTGTTTGGCCAGGTCAAGTTCTAAGGGGCGGCGATGAACGATTTCACGACCTGGGATGTTTTGCGCAACCTGTTGTTTTCGGTTCCCTGGACGATTGCGCTGTCTTTGATCGCCTTTATCGGTGGCACGGTGATTGGCGTCGGATTACTGGTGCTTAGGATCTGGAAGCCGACAACCTTTGGGTCGCCGATCCGAATCTATGTGCAGTTGTTTCAGGGTACGCCGCTGCTGATGCAATTGTTTTTGACGTATTTTGGGCTTGCGCTGGTCGGGTTGGAGACTTCGCCTTTGATGGCTGCGACCATATGCCTTTCGGTCTATTCCGGTGCCTATCTGACAGAGACCTGGCACGGTTGCGTGGTCTCGATTCCCAGGGGGCAATGGGATGCGTCGGCGAGCCTGGCACTTACGCTCGGCGAGCAATTGCGCTATGTGATTTTCCCGCAGGCGCTCAGGCTTGCGATTCCGCCGACGGTCGGCCTGATGGTGCAGATCATCAAGAACACATCGCTTGCTTCGATCATCGGGTTTATCGAACTGACCCGGACCGGTCAAATCATTACGAACATCACCTACGACCCGTTCTTCGTCTACGGCGTTGTAGCCCTGATCTATTTTGTGATCTGTGCATCATGCTCGCAGTGGGGGCGGGCGCTGGAGCGTAAATATGCATTCAAGCACTGAGGCGTCTGGCACCAGAAGCGATGTTCCGCTGGTCAATATCGTTGATCTGCACAAGCGCTTTGGCGACCATGAAGTTCTCAAAGGCGTGTCGTTGCAAGTCAAGCGCAGCGAGGTGATATGCATCATCGGCAAAAGCGGGTCGGGGAAGAGTACGCTACTCCGGTGTATTAACGGCCTGGAAGATTTCCAGGAGGGGCGCATCGAGGTCGATGGCCAACCCGTGAACAACAAGTACGTTGCCGGATTGCGCGCGCTG
>JADZBO010000288.1 GCA_020851995.1 Burkholderiaceae bacterium | reverse complement strand
ATTCTTCCAGCCCTTGATCGTCGTTAATGTTCTGCCGTCGATCGTCCAGACTTCGATCTCGCGGTCTGTGCTCACAAAGATCCTAAGTCCATTGGGTGAAAAACCGCATTGGTAGAGTTCATCCGGGAGCTGATAGGTGAGGTGCGTCTTGATTCGGTTCAGCCCTGGCGCTTCCAGATCGAGTCGCAGCAATCTTGCGGTCATGTCCTTCCCCAACACGCAGAGCATGGATCCGTCAGGAGAGATGGCGATCCTGGAAAATGAGGCCGAGCTCCACTCCATCCGTGCAATCACCGCTGAAGTTTCGAGGTCCCAAAGTCGCATTCCAGGCCGAAAGTCCGACTGGGACATGGTTAGAATTCGACCGCCGTCATTCGAGATTGCACAGCCCTTCACATTGACAAGTTCTTTGGACAAGGGAGCGTCATGGTCAACATATCCCATTTGCGTCACGGGATCCTGCAGTGGCGGCAAGCGCTCCTTGGAGGCGGCATCAACGAATTGCGGGTAACCCTGTCCCGTACCGCCGTATACGATCTGCCGACGACACGGCGAAAAGCCAAAATACGGCGAATTAAAGAACCGGGAGTTACTGCAATCGAAATGGCTGACGACAGAAGACGTATTGATGTTGAAGACTTGAATGGTCCCGTCCAGGTTCCGGATCAGGACTCCCTTGCTATCCAGGGTGAATGCCGCGCCACAGAGGTGTAAGGAATCCAGCCAATGCGATTGCAGCACTTCGCCTGTGTGGACCTTGAACACGCGCCCAATTGTCATCGTATCGACGATTGAGATTGCGAAGAGGAGATTTCCGTCCGGCGACAAGTCAACCGAAACGACGCTCGATTCGTACTCGTCGGGCGGATCATCGCAAAATACAGATTCGTCCCATTCACCAAGCGCGAAAGATCTGATGCATGTAGCCGTTGCAATATCCCAGAGGCTGGCTATGCCGTTGTCATAGCCGACAAGTGCGTTGCGGCCGTCTGATGAAAATACTGCGCATGTAGTCTTTGCCGCTGGCTGCTCAAAAGTTGCGCAAATTGTTTCGGCGATGGGATCCCATATGCGGACCGTGCCGAAGATGTCACCCGTGAGAATGTGATCGCCCTGGGGCGAATACTTGACGACCACGACAGGCTCGCGATTCGTGCAGAGAAGCCCAACCTCTCGACCGGACTTCAGATCCCAGATGCGCGAAATTCCATCACTGCCACCTGAAACGGCATGCGCCCCGTCAGGGGAGATGTCGCAGCAGGTGAGGCAATTGCCATGGCCGGAGGGGAAAAACATGACGTTCGTCGCTCCAGATATATCAGCCCACCTGCAATTGCAATGCCGTTACCAATTCCGGCAATCCGATAGCGGCCGTCGTTTGCCAATGCAGGTGAACCTTGTCGCTCAATTCCGATCGGGTTGGGTTGATTTCATAGACCCACTTGCCATTGGCGCGCGCCATTACCGGAAGCCTGGCTGCTGGGTAGACGACGCCAGAGGTCCCCACCACCAGAAGGACGTCACAATCTGTGACCAATTGCTCGGCGTGACTCCATGCATGGTCAGGCAGGCCCTCCCCGAACCAGACTACGCCCGGACGCAGAACGCCGTTGCAGTGCTTGCATTTGGGTGGCGGAATTTTTTCGACTGCCTCGACAGGTGGTGGCCCGGTGAATTGACCTTGTCGTCCGCACAGGTAACACCGCGGTTCGAACAGGCTGCCGTGAAGATGCACCACGCGTCTGGACCCACCGCGCTCATGCAAGTCATCGACGTTTTGGGTGATAAGGTCAACCTTGACATCGTGGCCGGATAGTTCGCCGATCGCTTTGGCCAATCGGGGAATGGCCAGATGGCCGGCGTTCGGGCGAGCCAGTTGCACCAATCGGCGCCGCCACTCGTACCAGGCCCATACGCGGTCGCGGTCAACGTCCCACCCTTCTTGTGAGGCTAACTCGGCGGGATCGAATTGCTCCCATAGTCCGTGCATGGCGTCGCGGAACGTCGGGACGCCGCTCTCGGCAGACATTCCTGCACCGGTCAAGATAACAAGACGATGTGCCTGGCGCAGTGCATTGAGCAGCGCGGCAGGAACAACTGGCGGGTTCGGGACGGCGGAAGCAGTCATTTTTGAGTCAATTATCAAACTAAGTTATCGCCTGGACTTTCGCGCTTTGATTCCCTCAAAGTAGTGTGCGATTTTGACCATGGCTAAGGTATCCCGCTCGCAGTACTTCAATAGTGCGTCGTACTGCTGCCTGCGGAGGGTCGGGCTTGTCTGCGGATCCATCAGCTTTGTGAAAGCGTCCTGCGCCATGCCACCGTTTGCGACGCTTAAATTGTCGTAGGCCAGTTCCGGGGCGACGGTTGGTAGCACAGCCTTGATGGACCATGAGCCTTTCATGTCCGGGTGGTAGTAGTGATCTCGCGTTAGCGGCAGCAAGTCAAAAATTCGGTCGACAATTGCGAGCAATTCCGGTGCAAGGTCCGGGAAGTCGTTGGCAAGGTCTTTGATGCGTGCGCCTTCGAACGAAGCGTTGTAGACAATTACGGCGCCTCGCTTGCGCAGAACTTTGATCAACGAAACGGCAAACTCCCTGCGAGGATCCGAACTGCCATCTGATAAAAATCCGGCGTGCTTCATGGATCGATCGCTCGATTCAATGTGGCATGACCACTGAAACGGCACCATTGCGTAGGGACGAGTGTTCCTCCAGGCCGGGACGGCGAGCGAAATGGTCTCGAAGTCCAGGTAGTAGCGGGGAAATGGTAAAGATTGAAGTGCTTCACGCGCGCCAGGAAGCAATTCAGGCTGCCCCGACTTGGTGATCCGCCATATGCGCTGATGGCTTTTGCTGGTAATTCTCTTGGCAGGTACTCTGCGCAGGTCGGCATAGCCATCTGCCCGAAGTTGCGCGGCCAGGCCATTGTCGCGAGGCAGTATCTCCACCGGATATTTGGCGGGCTTTCTTTCCAGCTTTTCACAGAATGTTCTGAAGGGACAGCCAAAGGGCTCCTTGCAATGTTTGCCAGTCGCGCGTTCGGGCATGTCACCGGCGAGCGTTGCCTGTGCCCCGGCAATCCATTTGGGGACATGCCGTTCCTTCGGCGCTATTTGCTCCGTCACGTCCTCGTACTTAAGCAGACCGCTATAGTCGCCGTCTCCGTTGTACACAAAGCTTGTGTCGATATAGGCGATTTCGACCTTGCGCAGGGGGATGGCATCCTTTTTTGCGACCCACGATTGAATTGCTGCATCGTCCAGGTAATAGGGCTTGACCTCGGCGCCAGACTTAACTTCCACCATTCGATATCCGCCGCGTGCGGGGATGAGCAGATCCGCACGGATCAGAACGCTCTTATGCAGGAAGGTCGCTTCAAAGATCGGCTTGCGTTTGGTCAGGGCAGCCTTGGTGGCGCTGATCTCCCTTAATGAGTCCGGTTCTTCGATAAGAATGCCGTTTTCGTAGAAGCTTCGGGCAATGTCTCCAACGGTATTGCCGGCTTCCATGCGGACTAGCTGGGACTCTTCCAAGACAGCTTCCTCAGGGCGATTGGCTTTAAGCCAAAGGCGCTTGGGGCACTGAAACCACTCGGAGATTCGGGTCTTGGACAGGCCGGCCATGGCAGGTTTCCCGGGAGGGTTGGATGAATGTTCATTATGACTGTCGACGCGACAAAATGGGTCGCGATCTGCCGCTTCCGCGCAACGCGTCCAGCTTGACCTGCAGAACAATTGACGGGATTTGGCCGGAAGAATTTAGGGTCGCCATTGGAAGTTACCGCAGAGCCTACCGTGCTCGACGATGGGAAAATGAATCTGTCGCACCGGCGGTGGCTGCAATGACGCCAGCATATTCGAGTGCCTGGACGATTGCTGAAGCCTTTTGGTGTCCGATGCGAAGGTGGCGCTGTACAAACGGCACGGGGCCCTTGATCGCCATTCCTGGCTGGAATGTGTTCTGAATTAGCTCGGTCGCGGCATCGAGCT
>JADZBO010000287.1 GCA_020851995.1 Burkholderiaceae bacterium | reverse complement strand
TCACCGGTCAGTACACCTTCGGCGAAAGTCTGCTCAACAACGTCAAGGCCGTGCTCAAGGAGAAGGGCCTCGAACACGTTGGCAATAGCTATCACTCGCTGACAGACCGGGAATTTTCCGGCATTGTGACTGCGGCGATCGCAGCCAAGCCGGATGTGTTGGTGATCTGCAATTTCGGCAACCAGACGATCGACGTCCTGCGCCAGGCGGTGAGCTTTGGCGCGAAGTCCAACATGAAGATTCTGCTGCCGTGGTCGACTGGCCTGGATCAGATGGAGTCGCTCGGAGCCGATATCGCTGAGGGTGTTTACTTTGGCAGCAACTACTGGCACACGATCGATGCGCCGACCAATACTGTGCTGAAGGATCTGGTCAAGAAGAAAACGGGTGCCGTGCCGACCTACATGGAAGCCTGTGGGTTCGGGGCCGTGCAACTGATTCTGGAGGCAGTCAAGAAGGCGAATTCCATCGACCCGAAGGCCGTGATCACAGCGCTTGAGGGCCTCACATACCCCGGGGTGACGGGTGAGGAGCACGTGCGAGCCGAGGATCATCAGGTCATCAAGCCATACATCCTCTTACGGGGCAAGGCGAAGTCGGCCATGAAGGACAAGTACGACTACGCCGAGATCGTTTCGTCGAGCAAGGAGTTCCTGCCGGTTACGATGACCGGTTGTGTGATGCAGCCGATCTGAGGGCCGCATGTCGCTGCAGCTCGTTCTCACGCAAATCCTGAACGGCCTCGGGCTGGGGATGATCTATTTCCTGCTGGCCGCGGGATTGACGATCATTTTCGGTCTGATGCGGTTCGTGAATTTCGCACACGGCGCGTTCTACGCCGTGGCCGCGTATTGTACCTACGCGGTCACGGCAGCGCTGGGTCACATGGGCTGGGCATTGCTGCTTGGCCCACTGCTGACCGCCGCGCTTGCCGTGCTGACCGAGCGACTGCTGCTGCGGCACACCTACAGGATGCCGCATGAAGCGCAGATTCTGATCACCTTTGCGCTCACGATGCTTCTGCAGGAGATCATCGTCATCATTTTCGGGCCTATGGCCATGAACGTGCCAACCCCCCGGGAACTCGCGGGCATCGTTTTCATCGGTCCGGTGGTCTACCCTGTTTACCGCCTGGCTATGGTGGCTGTGGCCATTCTCGTGGCCCTGCTGATGTGGTACTTCCTTGAGCGCACGAAGTTTGGCGCGGTCGTGCGCGCAGGTTCCGAAAATCCCGAAATGGTTGCCCTGCTCGGACTGAACGTCGATCGTGTCTTCATGTCGGCGTTTGCGATTGGTGCGGGGCTTGCCGGGCTTGCGGGTGTCCTTGCGGCGCCACTGCGGGGAGTGAGTCCGGACATGGGTTCGGAAGCACTTGGCATCGCCTTCGTGGTGGTGGTGCTGGGTGGCATGGGAACGCTGACCGGAGCCCTGGTTGGCGGGTTGATCATTGGTCTTGTGCAATCCGTCATGAGCAGTATCTGGCCCGGGGGGGCGCAACTGATGATCTACGCGACGATGGCATTGGTGCTGCTGGTACGCCCAGCTGGCCTGATGGGGAGGGAATAGCGTGGAAACGATGTCGCTGCGCAAACTACTCGTGCCCATGGTGTTCGTCTGCGTGGCGCTGGCAGTCATGCCGTTTGTCCTGGGCTCGACCACACTCGCAACGGAGCTGGTTGTATTTGCGCTGGGCGCGCTTAGCGCAACCTTCCTGGCCGGACGCGTCGGTTTGCTGTCCTTCGGACAGGGACTGTTTTTCGGGATAGGAGCCTATGGAACCGGAATGCTCTCGAAGCTTGCTGAGTTGGGTTCGGGCGTGTCGATCTCACTGTCAATCGCACTGGCGGTCGTCGTGGCGCTGGGCATTGGCTACCTGATTGTGCACCGACGCGGCGTCTACTTTGTGATGCTGACTCTCGCGTTCGCCCAAATGGGATTTTTTCTGATGGTGGCAATGAGCCCGTTCACAGGCGGTGAAAACGGCTTGCTCGACATCCCCAGAACGCCGCTGTTTGCCGGACTCGTGACACTTTCCGGTCCAGGCCAGATTTACGCCTTCATTGCGGTGATCTTTGTGCTGGCGCTGTTGGTGGTGCTAAGGGTGGTGCGATCACCGGCGGGCAGCGTCCTGGCAGGCATTCGCGAGAACGAAAGCCGCATTTCAGCGCTAGGCTACAACCCGCGCCTGTTCAAAACATTCGCCTTCGCGTTTGCCGGGGCCATTGCCGCACTTGCCGGGGCCATGCACACGATATTCCTCGGCTTTGTACCGCCCAACGTGATCGAGCCGGAAATGAGCCAGACGCTGCTGGTCATGGCGCTGATCGGAGGTACCGGCTCGCCGTTTGGCGCGCTGGTCGGCAGTGCCTTCTATGTCATTCTCGGTCACTTCCTCTCCGCCTTCTGGCCGCGCTGGATGATCATCGTTGCAGTGCTGTTGATCGTCGTGGTGCTGTTCCTGCGTGGTGGTCTCATTCAGGCGGGACAGGATTTAGCCAAATGGATTTCCGCGAGGAGGCAGCGTCATGACAGCCGTCCTTGAAGCACGCAACGTCTGTAAACAATTCGGTGATTTCCGGGCGCTCTCGGACATGTCGATCGCCATTGAGCCCAACACGGTGCACGCCGTGATTGGTCCGAACGGTGCTGGAAAGACGACGTTTTTCAACATCCTCTCAGGCGTGCTGCGTCCGACCTCCGGCGACGTGGTGTTCCAGGGCCGAACCGTCACTGGCCTGCCGGTGTATGACCGGGTGCATCTGGGCATGGCGCGGTCGTTTCAGGTCACCAACATCTTTCAGTCGTTCAGCGTGCACGAAAATGTCCGACTGGCCGTGCAGGCTCTGAAGCGAGAGGAATCCCGCACGTTCTGGCGTGGTCCGCAGCGCCACTCGGACATGCTTGACCGCGTCGACGAACTGCTCCGCTGGACGGGGCTTGTCGATCAACAGCACACCCGTGCCGGCGATCTATCCCACGGCGCGCAGCGAACCCTTGAAATCGCCATGACGGTGGCTTCACGTCCCTCGCTCATCTTTCTGGACGAACCGCTTGCGGGGATGAGCATCGACGACATACACCGGAGCAAGGAGTTGATCCGTTCGCTCAAGGAGTCGATGACCGTCGTCCTGATTGAACACAACATGAGCGTCGTGATGGACATCTCGGACCGTATCACCGTGATGGCGCAGGGCGCGCGCATCGCCGAAGGCAGTCCGGCAGAGATCCGGTCGCAGGAGTCGGTGCGCAGCGCTTATCTCGGGAGTCATGGATGACCCATAGCGATCCAATCCTCTCCGTTCGTGATCTGCAGGGCTGGTATGGCAAAAGCCATGTGCTTCAGGGCGTTTCGTTCGATGTGCGCGACGGCGAACTGATCACGCTGCTTGGGCGCAATGGTGCTGGCAAGACCACGACCCTGCGCTCAATCATGGGTTTGATGCCGCGTGCCGAGGGCGTCGTTGCATTTGAGGGCCGCCAGGTGCTGGGCCAGACTCCTCATGTGCTCGCGCAACTTGGCCTTGCGCTGGTGCCAGAAAACCGTGGAATTTTCGGCGGTTTGACGGTGTTCGAAAATCTCAATATTGCCATCCGTGGTGAGTCGTCGTGGACGATGGCACGGATCCGGGATTTGTTTCCCGAGCTCAATGGTCGCATGAAAACTGCTGCCGGCAAGTTGTCCGGTGGCGAGCAGCAAATGCTGACGATTGCGCGCGCGCTGCTGACCGGCCCCCGGGTGTTGCTGCTTGACGAACCGACCGAGGGGCGGGCGCCCGTCATCGTCGAGCGGTTGGTCGAGCTGTTCCGTCGGCTCAAACAGGACGGACTCGCTGTGGTGCTTGTCGAGCACAATTTCGATGTCTGTCGCTCCGTTGCCGACCGACACTACATCGTGGATGGTGGCGAGATTGTCTGGTCGGGCGATTCCGATGAGCTTGCACGCTCGGATTCGGTCATCTCCCGCCACCTGAGTCTGGAAAACGTATGACGTTCTCTGAATGTCGGTTGCATCAAGGTTAGATTGTGGATACAGCGATTGCCGAACAGCTTTCCCAGGTCACCGACGCTGTCGGCTTGAGGCTTCGCCAGCGACGCAAGGTGCGGCAACTTTCGTTGCGGGAGGTGGCAGCGAAGGCGAATGTTTCCGTAGCCTACCTCAGTCAGATCGAACGCAATCTCTCTGTACCCTCAATGCGATCGCTCACCAGTATCTGTCTGGCGCTCGATATGCCGATCGGCTGGCTTTTCAACCGGGACGGCGGATTCGTTGCCGACGACGAGGATTTTGTGGTGCGGGCGAAATCGCGCCGACGGCTGGATTTTCCGCACATGACCAAGGAACTGCTCTCGACGGACAGCGTGCGTTCGCTGCAACTCTCGCGGTTCGTCATTGAACCCAGCGGTGAAATTCACGAAGGCGCGTTTGCTCAATCGGACGGCGCCAAGGCTGGCGTGGTGATCTCCGGTCAGTTCGGCTTGCGCATCGGTGGGCGCGAGTATCTCCTCGGACCAGAGGATTCGTTTTCGTTTCCTGCGTCCTCTTGCTATCAGTACTGGTGCGCCGGTGATGACCCCTGCGTGCTCCTTTGGGCCACGACGCCTGCCATTTACTGATTTTCTGTATCGACGGCAAATCCATGACAATCAACGCTCCGCTGATTCCGCCGGAATCGAGCACTGACATGCGCTCGAATAGTGCTTGGGCTGGCTTTAAAAGTTCGCTCTGGTTTCAGACAGATCCGACCCCGCCGGCTTATCCTAAGGTACCCGACTCACTTGATACCGAGGTCGCGGTCATAGGTGCGGGGTTCGCAGGGTTGTCCTCGGCGCTCGCGCTGCTTGAGCAGGGTGTCGGAGTCGCTGTGCTTGAAGCTCGTCAGCCCGGCTTTGGAGCCTCGGGGCGCAATGGCGGTCAGGTGATTCCGTTTTCCAAACATGAGCCCGCCGCTCTTTGCGCGATGTATGGCGAGGAAATCGGTCGTGGCATTGTCGATCTGACGATTTCCGCGGCGGATCGTGTCTTCGACCTGATCCGCCGTCATGGTATCGACTGCGACGCGGTGCAAACAGGTTGGTTGCAGGCGTCGAGCAAACCCGCCGGCTATGCCGCGCTCAAACAGCGGTGCGAAGTCTGGGGCAAGGCTGGCGCAAAGGCTACCTGGCTTGACGGCGATGCGATCCGACAGTATTGCGGCTCTCCGATCTTTCAGTATGGCTGGCTGCTTGGCGGCGGCGGCACGGTGCATCCGCTCAAGTACGTGCGTGGACTGGCGCGCGCGGTCTCGTCGCTCGGTGGGGCGATTCATGGCGATTCGCCAGCGCTTAGCCTGAAGCCCGACGATGGGCGCTGGGTGATCACGACGCCCACCGGTGTGGTGAAAGCACGTCGTGTCATCCTGACCACCAACGGCTATACAACTGATCTCTGGCCGGGGCTGCGCCAGACTGTCGTGCCGTTGTACTCGATGCAGGTTGCCACGGATCCACTGCCAGCGGCCATCGGTGCAGAAATTCTTCCCGGCGGCCAGTCGATGACGGATGCTCTGCGGCTGATTCATTATTTCCGGCGTGACGCGCAGGGGCGTTTCATCATTGGGGAGCGCGGGCCGTTTCGCGATATCCCACGTGAGTCGGACACCCCTAGGGTCATTGGCGTTGCGCGACGGATGTATCCCGCCCTCAATGGTGTTGACTTTCCGTTCCGTTGGTCGGGCAAGGTCGCGATGACGACTGATCACATGCCACACTTTCATCAGCTGGCACCCGGGCTGTCGGCCATTCTGGGATTCAACGGACGTGGCGTCGCGATGGCGACCACGCTTGGCCAGGTGCTGGCCGCGGCTTGCCTGGAGGGCAAGGCGCTTTCGACCCAGTTCCCGGTGACGCCCATGCGGCCGATCGCCATGCATTCACTCAATCTGGTCGGCATTGCCGCAATGATTGCCTATTACCGGCTGCTTGACCGGATCGCCTGAAGGCGACGAACTTTCAAAGGAGGTTGTATGTCGGAGCTATCCAGCAGCGTGCCGCTGTTTACCCGGGTTCGCGCCAGGAGTGTTGAAGCGCGCAATCGAATTGTGATCTCGCCCATGCAGCAATACATGGCGGGCAAGGATGCACTTCCGACCGGGTGGCATCTGAATCATCTGGAGCGTCTTTCCATCGGCGGTGCAGGGCTTGTCTTTACCGAGGCGCTGGCTGTCGAAAAGGATGGTCGCGCCACCCATGCGGATATCGGGATCTGGAACGACGCACAGGCCGAAGCGCTCAAGCCGATCGCCGAGGCCATCGGGCGACACGGTGCTCTGCCGGGCGCGCAACTCATTCACGCTGGCCGCAAGGCGAGCGTTCAGGTTCCCTGGGATGGTTATCAATCGCTGAATGCCGGCGACGCGGCACGGGGGAATCCACCCTGGCCGACGGTTGCCGCGTCTGCCATTCCTGCCAACGAAGGCTGGCAGGTGCCGGCCCCGATGACGCATGACCAGATCCGGCGCACCTGCGACAACTTCGCCAAAGCCGCGAGGCGCGCGGCAAATGCAGGCTTTCAGGTGCTGAACATCCACGGAGCGCACGGCTACCTGATCCATAGCTTTCTATCGCCGCTCGCCAATGTGCGTACTGACGAATACGGCGGTGACCTGACCGGCCGCATGCGCTTTGCACTGGAAGTCGCCGAGGCGGTGCGCGCCGAATGGCCATCGCATCTGCCGATTTTTTATCGGCTGTCTTGTGTCGACGATTTGACGGGCGGATGGACTCTGGACGAGACTGTCGTGCTTGCGCGTGAACTCGGCGCCCGGGGCATCGATGTGATCGACTGTTCGTCGCGAGGTCTGGGTGAACGTGGCACGCTTGCTCCGGGTCGGGAACCCGGGTATCAGGTTCCGTACTCGGAACGTGTGCGCCGCGAGACTGGCCTGAACACCATGACGGTCGGGTTGATTCGTGAAGCCACGCTTGCCAATGAGATCGTGGCTTCTGGCCGTGCCGACTGGGTCGCAATCGGTCGCGAATCGCTTTACAACCCACACTGGCCGCTGCAGGCCGCAGTCGAACTCGGCGCTGACCCCGAGTACAAAACCTGGCCGCCATCCTATGGCTGGTGGCTCTCGCGGCGGGATCGCTCGAAGCGTACGAGTCCGGGAAAGAAGTCGCCCGGGCAGGGGTAGGCCATGGCGCAATTCGGGCGCACGGTGGCATTCAGCCTCCGGACTTTGTATTGCGGGTCAGAGTTTCGCTGCGTCAGCGGCCGCCTAAAAAAATCAAGAGCCTGCTGCTTCGGCGCATGATCATGCACTCGCAAGTCGCGCTTGAACCAGACAATCGTGTAACTCACAGGATGAGCATTCCCTGATATTTAGCATTCCCTGATATTCAGTCTTCCGGGATTTAGTCTGCCAAGATTTGGTCTGCCAAGATTTGGTCTTCCAAGCTG
>JADZBO010000286.1 GCA_020851995.1 Burkholderiaceae bacterium | reverse complement strand
GGCGAACTCACATGCCGAGACGATCCTCGAACTCCGCCTTGATGCTCAGCAGGCTCGGTGGCAGGCCACGGGCGAGCTTTTCGAACAACTCGTCGTGCAGTTTGAATTCCTCGACCCAGGCTTCGACATCGATTGAAGTGATGGCCTGATACTTTTCGGCCGAAAAATCGATGCCGTCCCAGTCCAGATCTTCGTAGCGCGGCGTAATCCCGAACAGATGCTCGACACCACCCGCCTTGCCTTCGATGCGGCCAAGCATCCAGTTCAGCACGCGCATGTTTTCGCTGAAGCCGGGCCAGACAAACTTGCCGTTTTCGTCCGTACGGAACCAGTTGACGCAGAAAATCTTCGGCAACCGGGCACCCGTCTTGCGCAGATATTCACCCAGGCCAAGCCAGTGGGCGAAGTAATCGGCCATGTTGTAGCCGCAGAACGGCAACATCGCAAAGGGATCACGGCGCACCACACCAGTTTGGCCAGCTGCCGCTGCGGTCGTTTCCGAACCCATGGTCGCGGCCATGTACACGCCCTCGGACCAGCTGCGGGCCTCGGTCACCAACGGCACCGTCGTCGAACGACGGCCGCCGAAGATAAAGGCATCGATCACCACACCCGTGGTGCTGTCCCATTCAGGATCCAGAACGGGGTTCTGGGTTGCCGCCACGGTGAAACGGGCGTTGGGGTGAGCAGCCTTGGCGCCGGTCTCTTTGGCGATTTCCGGCGTCCAGTCACGGCCCTGCCAGTCGATCAGGTGCGCAGGCGGTACCTTCGTCATGCCTTCCCACCAGACATCACCATCGTCGGTCAGCGCCACGTTGGTAAAGATGGTGTTGCGACGCAGGGTTTCCATGCAGTTGTAGTTGGAAGTCTCGTTGGTGCCCGGCGCAACGCCGAAGTACCCGGCCTCCGGGTTGATCGCATGCAGGCGACCGGTCGCATCGGGCTTGATCCAGGCGATGTCGTCGCCAATCGTCGTGATCTTCCAGCCCTGCGCGGCCATGCCCTTCGGCGGAATCAGCATGGCGAAATTGGTTTTCCCGCATGCCGACGGGAATGCAGCCGCCACGTGGTACTTCTTGCCCCAGGGCGTCTGCACGCCCAGGATTAGCATGTGCTCTGCAAACCAGCCAGGCGAGGTGTCGCCATTAGCGGCAGCGCGGCCCATGTTCGACGCAATGCGCAGGGCAAAACACTTTTTGCCCAGCAACGCGTTGCCGCCGTAGCCCGAGCCGTACGACCAGATTTCGCGGGTTTCCGGGAAGTGCACGATGTACTTGGTCGTGTTGCAGGGCCAGCGGACATCCTGCTGACCGGGCTTGAGCGGTGCGCCCACGGTGTGGATACACGGCACATAATCGCCATCGGTACCGAGGATGTCATACACATCCTTGCTCATGCGCGTCATCAGGCGCATGTTGTTCACCACATAAGGCGAATCAGAGAGTTCGATCCCGATTTGCGAAATGTGCGAGCCCAGCGGCCCCATCGAAAACGGAATCACATACAGCGTGCGGCCTTCCATTGCGCCGTCGAACAGTTCGTCGAGGCGGGTGCGCATTTCAGCCGGGGCAACCCAGTTGTTGGTCGGGCCGGCGTCGTCCTTTTTCTCACTGCAAATGAATGTGCGGTCTTCCACACGAGCCACATCGTCGGGCGACGAGCGCGCCAGAAAGCAGCCGGGGCGCTTTTCCTGATCCAGTTTGATCAGCATGCCGGAGGCGACCATCTCGGCATTGAGGCGATCATATTCTTCCTGCGATCCGTCGCACCAGACCACGCGCGCCGGGCGCGCTTTGGCGACAAAATCGGCAACCCACTGCTTCAAACCTTCGTGGCGGACAAAGGCGGGCGCGTTCAAATGTTGAGTCATGAGAGTTTGCGAAATAATCAAAGTAGATAAATGCGTGCGGGCTTCATGAACGTTGAATAATATTCAACATGGTTTGAGTCCAACTTAACCGAAGATATTAGCACTTGAACAACCTGCAGTAAAACCCGCAGGGTCAAGGGATTACGCCAATTCCGTCTCTGACGATCAGGGCGATGCGGAGGTTGAACCGACCGATTCCGGGGCAGTCAGGTACCCACCCGGAAATTCGCATTCATCTTGCGTAGCAGCGCCACCACACTCTGAGCCACGATACGGCCCGTCTTCGGATTATCGGACGGGATATTCTCCATCGTCATGCGGAACCGGGCCGAATCCGAGTCCACCTCGATACTGTGCACGTTGCGGGTCACTGTCGGATCCGCCCAGATTTCCATGGTGGTGCGATCAGGGCCGATGCCAGCAAGCGACAGCGCAGCGACCACGTTCACATTTGCCGGGAATCCCCGGGCCGCCTCGCGTGCAGTGCCCTTGAAAATGCACTTGGGCTCAGTCAGCCCATCGACTTCGATCTGGTTGTCGACCAGATAAGGCGCCCCGGCAAGGCCGTTGGGCGGCTTGCGCGTCACCATCGTCACCGAGTGAATCGTCCCTTCGGCCGCTGCGATCACTGCATCCAGGCCGATCAGCGCACCCGTTGGTACCAATAAAGTGCCGCCCTGCTCCCGTGCCTGGTCGATCAGATCCGGGTTCGAAAGCAAAGCGCCGACCGACAATACAACGGCCTGCTTTTTCGCACGCAGGAATGGACCGACAATCTGCGGCAACAACGCACCCGGTGCGCACTCGACGACCAAGTCGGCACTCGGCTCGAGTTCACTGATCGGCAGCACCGCAGCCGTAACGGGCAATGTGCTCACGAATTCACGCGCACGATCCAGATTTTTAGCGGACACCGATGCGAGCACCCCTCCTGGTACACCGCCCGCCGCCAGCGTTCTGGCGATGGACTTCCCAATCGCGCCGAGGCCGGCAATGGCGATGCGCAAGGGCTGGAGGGTGCTGGGGGTGCTTGATGTGCTGGAGGTGCGCGAGGCGCTGGGATTGATGGGATTGATGGGATTGATGGGATTGATGGGATTGATGGGATTGATGGGATTGTTGGGATTGATGGGATTGTTGGGATTGGCGGGATTGCTTGTCATAGGGATCCAGGGACAATTTCGATGGCACGCCAAATCGTACCCTTTTATGGCCGCACTTCCCGCAAAGGGTAGGTAGTCCACTGCGAACTTCAAGCCAACCCTTTCCGACACAGCTAAACCGCTACAGGGTTCGGCAACAAAGTCGTGTCGTATCCATGACTTATGTCAACAAGTTCATCAAACACCGCAATAAAGATGCAAGTCTGCAACGCATTGAAACGACCGTAGCGTGCTGAATGTGAGATTTTGTAAATTGCGGCTTACAATGCCTTCAGTTCGATCGTTGGGTCGATCTCGTTGCCAAAACCAAGGAAGTTTTATGTTGAAGAAAATCGCCGCAGTCTCGATCGCCGCTGTGTTTGGTCTGGGTTCGATTGCACCGGTGATGGCGCAAGCTGCGCAGACCACCAAGTCGCAGAGCGCCTCCAGCGCCAAGAAATCGAATTCGACCAAGAAGAAGTCGACGTCTTCCAAGAAGAAGTCGACGACCGCCAGCACGAAGAAGACGACCGCCTCCAAATAAGCGGTTGGTTGGCTCGTTTTGAGGGGTAGCCCTACTCCCCGGGGATTTTGTCCCCTGAAATCCGCCCTCCATGCTTAGAAAAAGCCCGTATGGGCTTTTTTTATTGCATGTGATGCGCGCGCGGACCCTAGTTTGGTCGCTCGCGCCCGTCAACCATCGATCCGCACCCCCGCTTCGCGGATCAGTTTGCCCCATCGGTCATTATCTCGGCGGATCTGGCTGGCGAACTCCGCGGTGGTTGTGGGCGATGCGTTCAGGCCGAGTTCGCTCAGCCTG
>JADZBO010000285.1 GCA_020851995.1 Burkholderiaceae bacterium | reverse complement strand
GGCTGTTGCGTCGGGCGAGATCTTTCATTCGGGCGATTCCTTCAGGGCTGTTCGGCATTTTCCGAGAGCAGCGGGCTTTTGACCCGCGCGTGACCGCTCGCAAGGTCATACGCGTGACCGATTTTCAACACCGCCAGATCCGCTTGCGCGGGTCCGATAATCTGGATTCCAGCGGGCAATCCCGAGGCGCTGAAGCCGGCGGGGGCACCCAGCGTCGGCAGGCCGGCCATGGTGGCCGGTACAACCGATTCCATCCAGCGGTGATAGGTATCCATCGTGCGGTCCGCAACCCGGTCAGGCCAGTGCAGTTCTGCCTTGAAGGGGAATACCTGGGTTGTCGGCATCACCAGAAAATCGAATTCCTGAAAGAGCCGGCCGAGTTCCTGATACCAGGCGCTGCGCACGCGCGCCGCTTCAAAGACCTCCGGTCCGGTCAGCGCGAGCCCGCGCTCGATCTCCCAGACGGCTTCCGGTTTAAGCAGCGCACGGCGGGCGGGGTCGTGGTAGTGGGCTGCATAGTTCCCCGATACCGTGAAACTGAGCAGATCGATCCACGCCTGCCAGAGTCTGGTCAGGTCAAAGCGCGGCAAGACGGCGTCGACGCGACAGCCGATTGCCTCGAAGTGCGCCAGCGACTGTCGGTCAAGTTCCAGCAGCCCCGGTTCCATCGTCAGGTGCCCGCCCAGATCTCCCAGCCAGCCGATTCGGGTACCCCGCAGATCTGCGTCCAGCGCCTGCGCGAAGACCGACGGATTGTCCTGCCGTCGGGTGAGCGGCACGCGCGCATCGAACCCGGCTTGCACCGACAGCAGCATCGCGAGATCGCTGACGCTTCTAGCCATCGGACCGACGACGCTGAAGCTCTGGAAGAACACCTCGTCGCCCGGGCCCGCGGGAACGCAGCCGGGTGAAGTGCGGAATCCAAACACGTTGTTGAACGCGGCGGGCGTGCGCAGGGATCCCATCATGTCCGAGCCGTCGGCCACTGGCAGCATGCGCAAGGCAAGCGCCACGCCCGCGCCACCGCTGCTGCCGCCGGCCGACCGGGTCGGGTCGAACGCATTGCGCGTGATGCCGTAGACCGGGTTGTAGGTGTGTGCGCCCAGCCCGAATTCCGGTGAGTTGGTGCGGCCAACGAATATTGCACCCGCCGTGCTCAGGCGCGCGTTGCTGGCTGAGTCTGTCGGGGTGACCTGGCCGCGAAAAATCGGTGAGCCGTTCGTCGTGACCATACCCGCCGCCGGGGCGATATCCTTGGGCGCCTGGGGAAATCCGTGCAGCGCGCCCAGGCTCTCGCCCCGTGCCATTTGCGCGTCACGTTCGCGCGCGAGTCCGTGAAGCGCTTCACGGTCGGGCATTGCCACAATTGCGTTGACGATGGGATTGAGCCGGTCGATCTGGTGCAGACAGGCCTCCAGCACCTCGGTGCAAGAGACTTCGCGACGGTGAATCGAGGTGGAAAGCGCAGTCGCGCTGAGATTAAGGATTTCTGACACGTGAGTCGAAAATGAGTGTTAAAACATCGTGGCGGGACTTTAGCGTTGGACACCACACTCGGTATCCCGCCACGCCGTACCGACCATATTATGCGAAACCGGATTCGGCGGCAGCAACTGCGACGAGCCTGCTGGCTCGCAGAGCAGGTCGTTACCACGGCCGGGTGGCGGAATTGCCGGGAACACGGCAACGCCGGAAGGAGATTGCTTGAACATGTTTTCGCTGGAAGGTCGCACGGCGCTGGTCACTGGCAGCGCGCGTGGGCTTGGCCTTGAAATCGCCTGTGCCCTGGCCGCACACGGCGCGCGCGTTGTCGTGAACGGACGAAACCCCGAGGCCGTCGCCAGTGCAGCGCACGTGGTGCGCAAGCGTGGCGGGATGGTCGACGAGTTGCCCTTCGACGTGTCGGACCCTGATCAGGTCATGCGGGCAATGCAAGAACTGGACCGGCGGCACGGCCGCCTCGACATTCTGGTCAATAACGTCGGCATGCGCGATCGACGCGGCATTTTCGAATTTGCCCTTGACGATGTGCGGCGCGTGCTGGATGTCAACCTGGTCGCCCCCTTTCTGTTGTGCCGGGAGGCGGCGCGGCGCATGATCGATCAGGGCGGAGCAGGACGGATTATCAACATCACATCGATTGCCGGACCAATATCCAATTTGCGGGATGCAGCCTATACCTCGGCCAAAGGGGGACTTGCCTCGCTGACCCGGGCGCTGGCCGCCGAACTGGGGTCCCATGGCATCACCGTGAACGGGGTCGCGCCGGGATTCTTCGCCACCGAGACCAACGCTGCCGTCGTCGCAGACCCGGAGGTGGAGCAACATCTGCGTCGGCGCACATCCCTTGGACGCTGGGGGCGCCCGGTTGAAATCGGTGGGGCGGTGGTGTTTCTGGCGTCTGACGCGGCCTCCTACGTGACGGGCGAGATCATCGCTGTCGACGGCGGTTATCTTTCGCATTTCTGACTGTTGCGCCTTCAGACTTCTGGGCCGCGCAATTCCGACCTTCGAAATTCCATATTTCTTTTCTGGGAGATTGCATCAAAATGAGTTGGACGCCGGAACTCGAGGAACTTGCCCGCCGCAAGGCTTTCGCGCTGCGGATGGGCGGCGAGGAGAAGGTTCGCCGGCAGCATGACGGCGGCAAACTGACGGTGCGCGAGCGCATCGATCAGTTGGTGGATCCTCAAAGCTTTCGCGAAGTTGGCGGGCTTGCGGGGACGGGCCAATACGATGCTGAGGGCAAGCTGCTCGATGTGACGCCGTCCAACGTGATCATTGGTCGCGCACGCATTCAACAGCGCCCGGTTGTCGTGGTGGGGGACGATTTCACCGTGCGCGGTGGTGCCAATGATGGCGCAGTCGGCGACAAAATGATTTTTGCCGAAGTCATGGCCTGCGATCTGCGGTTGCCGCTGGTGCGTCTGGTCGACGGTACGGGTGGTGGTGGCTCGGTCAGGAATATCGAGAAACTGGGCCATACGCTGCTGCCTAAAATGAAGATCTGGGGCTTTGCGGCGCAGAGCCTGCAGCAGATCCCGGTCGTGTCGCTCGCACTGGGCTCGGTGGCGGGCCAGGGTGCCGCGCGCGTGTCCGGCAGCCATTATTCGGTCATGGTGCGTGATACCTCGCAATTGTTCGTGGCCGGCCCACCCGTGGTGGCGCGCATCGGCCAGAACCTGACCAAGAACGAGTTGGGCGGCAGTCACATCCACGCGCGCAACGGCGTCGTCGATGACGAGGCGGCCAGTGAGGCGCAAGCGTTTGATGCCGCGCGCCGGTTTCTTTCTTACCTGCCCTCGTCGGTGCACGAGTTGCCGCCGCGCCAGCTTGCGCCGGACGTCGAACAACCACAGGACTGGCTGCGCGACGCGATCCCACGTAATGCGCGCAAGGTCTACAAAGTACGTCCGATCGTCGAGACGCTGGTGGATCGCAGCTCTTTCATGGAGATCGGCCGGCATTGGGGCAAGGCGATTGTTTCAGGGCTGGCCCGCATCGACGGCTGGCCCGT
>JADZBO010000284.1 GCA_020851995.1 Burkholderiaceae bacterium | reverse complement strand
CAGCCTGTACGAGTGGCTGCGCAAGGCGAAGAGCGCTGCCAATGCCGACGGCGCGGAGGCGGCACTGCTGCCGACGGCGAAGGACTCGGCGGAGGTCCGGCGACTGAAGGCCGAGATCAAGCGTCTGACCGAGGAGCGCGACATCCTAAAAAATGTCCGCTGTCAAGGACTTTCGATTTGCATCGGACGGACGCAAACCCATATCTGACGCGGGTTTAGAGGGTATTCGGGTTCCGGGTAGCTACGGACCGCATCCATGTCAGGAGTTGCATGGGAGCCTGGGGATTGTGCTTCCCGGCGACCTGAGGCGCGCGCCAGCGCATAGACGCTGAGTGCGCGCACGGTCACCGTACCGCTGGAGCGAGCACGCCTCTGGCAGCCGTGGCCCGCAGCCGCCCAAGGGCAAACGGCGGCGCACACAGTACTCAGCGATCGAACTGCAGGAAACTCTCGACGTTCGCATTCAGCTCTTTCACAAGAGTCTGAGCATCATCGACGATGCGCTGTAGTGAAGCGCCGCCATCCATGTAGACCCTCATGGACACCAGTTGGAGCAGGCTAAGACCGATTCGGCGCAGATCGGCCAGCGTGCTTTCCGGCACAACAGACAGCCTGAAATAGGTCCAAGTGGCGATTTGCTGGCCGATGCCATAGGTTTCCTGCTGGGCTTTCTCGACACGCCCATCGAAGATCTCTTTGTTGGCACGGTCCCACATTTGGGTCAACTTGCGGGCAAGTTTGGCAATCGCCTCCAGGACTTTTCGCTGTGTCTCATCGCTGACCTCGATAGGATCGACCAGATCGCGCATCAACTCCGCAGCAGCGAAGCCTGCGGAGTTGCACACGTCGTTGAAGTTTTCCCCTTCGCCGAGGTAGTGCCGGAACTGTGCGACTTCATCGAGCTTCTCAGCTGTGGCTTCCAACCGTTCATTGACGTGGCTCTCAATGGCCCAGTCGGAGACGGACAGGTCGCGCAGCTTTGACGCATAGACCTCCGCATCTGCCGACCAATCTTCAATCCAGGGTTTCAGGCTTCGCATCTCGGAGTCCGTATCGCTCCAGCGTCGCACGTTGGCGAGCACGTCGGCCAGCGCAGACAGCTCCGGATGATTCTTGGGTCCTTCTGCGGCCTCCCCGGGCATGGAAGCTGTCAAGGCAGCGCGAACCTCTGAGGCCGTCGCCGGTCGGTAGACCGTGCCGTGCCGGATGTACGCGCGCGAATCCACGTAGTACAGAGGCTCTGAACCCTTCTCGACAGTGATGACGAGAACGCCGAGCCCATTTGCCGATGTCCAGCCGATCTGCGGGCGGACGGGGGGATCGATGATCTGGCAAACGCCCACGATCCTTCTGCCGAGATCATCTCGAACCGCTGGGTCATGTGCATTTTCGACTCCTGGAATCGAGCCGTCGTCTGCCACTCCAAGAAGGAGTCGGCCCCCGCTGCTGGAAGCGAAAGCCGCGATTTCCTTGGCAAGATCCCGCACCTGCTTTGGCAGCTCTCGCTTGAATTCCACAGTCTCGCTCTCACCGCCCTGAGCAAGCCGAGGAATATCTTCAGATAGCTGGGCGTCCGCCCACGGTTCGATGGTCATAGCGATATCATGCCCGCGCCTCGAAAGATCTCCACGAATTCCCGAGCTCCCTGCAGCAGCTGGCGCACGCCCACGTCGCGTGATTGCTTTGACTTTGAGTAATCGCTGGTGTGTGCACCATAAACGTATCAGCGCGCCTGCGGGCCTGCGGCAGTTTGACCGAACAGAAGCTTCTTGCCCTCCTCCGTCACCGCAGGACGCGATGCGAAAGGCTCGCCGCGCGCATAGGCCCTGATCGTCGCGGGACGATTGCGAATCGCATCAAACCACCGCCGCAGACTGGGGAACTCGTCGAGTTCCTGCTGCTGGCGCTTCCACGGCACCACCCAGGGGTAGGTCGCCATGTCCGCGATCGAATAGGTTTCACCTGCGAGATATTCCTGCACGGCCAGGCGTCGGTCGAGCACACCGTACAGGCGATTGGTCTCGTTGACGTAGCGCGTGATGGCATAGGGGATCTTCTCGGGCGCATAGATGCCAAAGTGATGGTTCTGACCGGCCATGGGGCCGAGTCCACCGACCTGCCAGAAGAGCCATTCCAGCACCGCCTTGCGCTCACGCAGGTCGGTCGGCATGAAGCGACCCGTTTTCTCCGCAAGATAGACCAGGATGGCGCCCGATTCAAAGACGGTCACGGGCTCCCCGCCGTCGACCGGCTGCATGTCGATGATCGCAGGCATCCGGTTGTTCGGCGAGAACGCGAGGAACTCAGGCTTGAACTGGTCGCCCGCACTGATGTCGACAGGATGAATGCGGTATTCGAGGCCAGCCTCCTCCAGAAACATCGTGACCTTGTGGCCATTGGGCGTGGGCCAATAGTAGAGGTCGATCATTTGCGACTCCGTCGTTGAGATGTGCCGGCGCCATCGAGCAGCGCCAATGCGGGCCGGACAAGCCCACGCAGCAATTCCGGTTCTGGCCGCGATCGCGCGAGGACGCGCAGCCCCATTAGCAAGCCGAGCAGCATCCGGGCGAGATCATCGGCCGGCAACGTGATGTTGATCGCGCCGGCATCTTGGCCGGCCTTGACGCAACGGTAGAAGAAGGCCTCCATGTCGCGCAAGACAGCGGCCAGTGCAGCCTGAAACTCCGCGTCGTGAGGTGCCAGCTCCAGTGCCGAGTTCACGATCAGGCATCCCTTGCGCTGGTCGTCGGCCAGCGACAATTCGATGATCTCATCGAAGAACGCACCGATGGCCGCACGAGGTGCCAACTGGGACTCGAAGCGCCGGACCCGATCGCAAAAGCCTCGCTCGACATAGTGTTCGAGCGCCTGCCGGTACAGCGTGCGTTTGTCGCCAAACGTGTTGTACAGACTGGGGCCGGCGATACCCATCGCGTCGGCCAGGTCCCGCACCGAGGTGGCTTCGTAGCCCCTCGACCAGAAGCATTGAATCGCGGCATCGAGGGCCACTGCTTCGTCAAACTCTCTGGGGCGCGCCATGATCGTTCCTGGATCGGTTCGTGGTTGGCTTCGTGAGTGGATGCGGTGCTTGATGCCGCGTCGTCACAATGCGCTGTGGTCCTTGACCGCCTCTTCCAGCGCGCTCTTGAGCGTCAGGAATCTCGCATCGACCGCTACCGGATCGTTACGGTTGAGCGCAATCATCTGGGCTCTCGCCTCCCCGCCCCGGATGACCTCGAAAGCGTTCGCCTCGATCCCGGCGACGATGGCATCGGCCACCGCAGAAGCAGGCTCGCGCGAAAACCCCAGTTCGGGACCAGCGCGATTCGACTTCATCATCGGCGTGTCCGTGCCTCCAGGATAGGCCGTCAACACATGAATGCCTTCGCCCTTGAGCTCGCGCCTGAGCGCCTCGCCAAAGCGAGCCAGACCTGCTTTCACCGCGGCATACGTTGCATAGAAGGGTGCGCCGACCAGGGCAATGCCGGAGGCGACATTCACCACCATGGCATCTCCGCTGGCCCGCAGAGCGGGGAGCGCCGCGCGGGTCAACAAGACTGGCGCGAGCAAGTCGACGATCACCATCTGCTCGATATCGGCTTCCGTGGTGTTCTCCAGCCGGCCAGCCCGCACGCCGCCGGCGTTGTTGACGAGGATGTCGAGTCCGCCCAGCGTCTGTATCGCCTGGTCCAGCGTGGCCGCGCGTCCCTCGGGACTTCCCACGTCAGCGCAGACGCCCGTCGCCGAGTCAAGGCTGCGCAGTGCATCGTCCAGGACGCTTCTGCGCCTTCCGGTGATGACCACCCTGGCGCCTCGCGCGATCAGCGCATGGGCCAGCGCGAGGCCGATCCCGCTCGATCCGCCCGTGACGAGGACCCGCTTGTTCTTCAGTTCCATTTCAAACTCCTTGCGCCGATGCAGGGGGATAGTTCGACGGGAAGAGCGCACGCTTGGTCTCCTCGTCGTTGATCGCCTTGAACGCATGGCTCTTGGCGAGCGCCCGGGCGCGAGCGACCGCCGGACGCGCATCCACGCCTGCGAACCACCGCTTCAGTTCGGGAAAGGGCCCCAGAGGATCCTCGGCGCCCTTGCGCACGCGGGAAGCGCGATCGAGCCAGCCCCAGGCGGAGATGTCGGCGATCGTGAAACCGCTGCCGACGATGAACTCGCGTCCGGACAGGTGATCGTTGAGAACCTGATAGTGCCGCTCCGCCTCGCGGCGGTAACGATTGGCCGCGTAGTCCAAGCCCTCGGGCGCGGCGAACTGGAAGTGCACCGCCTGCCCGGAGAACGGCCCCAATCCCGAGGCGATGAAGAGCAGCCAGGACAGCAACTCCGGCCGATCCTCGGACGTGCCCAGAAGCTGGCCGGTCTTTTCCGCCAGATAGATCAGGATGGCGGTCGAGTCGAAGACCCTGACTTCGTTGCCGCCCGGCCCCTCGGTATCGACGATGGCCGGTACCTTGCCGTTCGGATTGATCGCACGAAAGGCGGGCGCATGCTGCTCGCCCTTGCTTGTGTCGACCGGCAAGGCTTCGTAGGCCAGACCGGTCTCCTCCAGAAAGAGCGCGATCTTTGCGGGGTTGGGGGTCGGATGAAAGTAGAACCGGATCATGGTGTATGCCTCGTGGTTGCGGAAATCGATGGCTTCGCTGCTTTACGGGCAGGACGTGCTGCCAAGAGCACGCCGCCAACAACGACGGCAAGTGCAACGCACTCTCCACCAGACGGCAGCTCTCCAAGTACGGGAATGGCGGCCAGCGAAGCAACGACCGGAATCAGGGCGATGATGGCTGTGGCCGCAGATGGGCCCAGAAGCGCGACAGAGCGATTGAAGGAAACGATCGCAACGCCGCTCATCAGGACGCCCTGATAGACGGCCTGCAAGCCGATCTCGCTGGGTGAGGCCATGGCGAGGCGACTGAGCCCGCCAAAAATATAGATCGGCAGGAAGAGGATGGCCGACCAGAAGCAGATCAGGGCTGCGGCCTGCACAGGTGTCAGGGCGCTGCGCCGAAAAAGCAGCGTGTAGACGGCCCACATGGCAGCGGCAGTCATCAGGGCGATGAGGCCCATCGGGTTCATGCCACCGTGAGCGGAAACACCGCCTGCAACCATGAACACCAGTCCGATGATGATGGCGAGGTAGCCACACCAGCGCGCGCGGCCCTGTTTCTCTTTCAGGAAAATCCACGCGAAGGCGCCGGCGAATACCGGCATCAGGGTCGGCGCTATCGCTGCCGCGCGGCCGGCCGACGTGAGCTGCAGGCCGAGCGCGACCGCCAGGACGAAGGGCAACCCCCAAAGGCAGGCATAGACCAGCCCCTCACGCCATTCCTTGGCTGATAGGCGTCTCTTTCCCCGCAACAGCACTGGAAGAAGAATGACGGCACCGATGCCGAACCGCAGCGCGGTCACATCCCACAGGCGAAGTTCGCGCGTGACACTGAAGCGCGTCACGACGAACCAGCCCGCAAAGATCGTGACGCTGAGCCCGGCCCAGCAGAATCCGCGCAAGACGTTCCGGGATGATCTCTGAGGCCACGACGCGGCAGCCGGTCCGACTACCGCTTCTTGCACCAAGTCGACGGCCTGCGTCACGTAACCGCCTGCTCTTGCAGCGCCGCAAGAAGTCGCTGCGGGGCCAATCGCTGCCGGTAATCGACCTCGATGAAAGCCAGCGAGATCCTCTGGTTCGGCGTGATCACATAGGTGGCGGGAACGGGCAGCTCCCAACTGGCGTCCCCATTTATGCTCGGCAGCGCCTTGTTGCTGGAACTCAAGGCATCGCGCAGTTCCTGCGGCAATGGATAGACCAGCCCGAATTGGCGAGCCACGTCATTGCCCAGATCGCTCAGGACGTTAAACGTCAACGCCTCGCGCTCCGCGGTTGACAGTGATGCGTCCGGAAGCTGAGGTGAGATGGCCAGCATGCTTGCGCCAAAGGATGCCAACTCGGGCAGCAAGGCCTGGTAGGACCGCAGTTGGAGGTTGCAGTACGGACACCAGCCACCTCGATAGAAGGTCACCACCACAGGACCTTGCTTGAGAGCAGCGGACAGCGACACCGTGCCGCCTTGGGCGTCCGGCAACGAAAAGTCGGGGGCCCTGTCTCCCTCCTTCAGCGCAGCGTGCCTCGCAAAGGTCGATCGCAGTTCCTCGATCCTGGACTCATAGAGCGCGACCCGGCCGGCTGGAGCGGTGCGGGCGAACTCCTTTCGCAATTCTTGCAGTTGTCGATCAAGATCAATAACGGCCACTTGGATCTCCCTTCGAGCAAGGCAGTCGCGGCGGGGATCGCAGCGGACTCCCGTTATTTTATATCAGTCGATAAAAAATGGCTTGTGTCAAGCGTTTTGCCTGAATGCAGGTCGCATCAGAAGCCTATACAGGTCGGCTGCGCATGGAAGATGCCCCACCGGTCTTTTACGGGTCGTCTCAGAAAACGGACAACAAAGCACGCTAAGGGCTGGCGTGTCAGGTTGAGGCCATAGACGCCGCGCCGAAGGCGTCAGGAAATGCCTGAAAAGACCCTACTCTGACGCCCTTTCGCCGCTTCGTCTGACGCCCGGTTAGGCTGTACTTCAATCGGACAGGCTCAACCGAAAAGCTCGCTGTGCGAGCCAAGCCGTGCCAGTCGGAGAGTGTCGGCATCCGACTTGCGGTAGATCAGCAGCAGGTCGGGCTTGACGTGGCATTCCCGATAACCTGCCCAGTCGCCGCTCAGGTCGTGATCGCGGAATTTTGCGTCAAGCGGCTGATCGGTCGCCAGGGCCACGAGAACGGGCTTCAAATCGCTATCGAGCGTAGCCCGATGCTGGCCCTTGGCCTCGCGCTTGTAGTCGCGTTTGAAGGCTGAGGCGCGATCAATCGTCCGCATGCAAGTCTGCCATCAGGTCATCAACGCTGGCGAAACGCTTGCCTTTCCCAGCCTCAAGTTCGGCAATGGCCTTGCGCGTGGTGGCGTTAGGGGCTTTCACATCGAAGGGCATCCGGCGCTCATCAGCAATGCGCAGCATCAGCAAGCGGATGGCGTCAGAGATGGACAACCCCATTGCTTCGAGCGCATCAGCGGCACGCTCCTTGGTGCTGGTGTCGATGCGAGCGCGGACATAGGTATCGGCGGTGCTCATGGTCATTTCCCTTGAAGGTTTCAGAGGCTCTATTGTAGTCGCAATGTGACTACAGCTTAAGGGCAATGCCGGTTTGCTTACCGTGCTTTGTTGTCCGTTTTCTGAGACGACCCCGGGTTGCGTGGCTGCCAAAAAATGAACGCTTTTTTGGCAACCATGATGTTTTCCATGGCCTCCAGCACCCGGCCCTTGTCATCTTTGCGGGTCACCTAGATAAGCGCAATCAGGGCATCCTTGGCCTGCTTTTCCGATATGCCGAACTCAGCCGCCAGCGATTCCCTGAACGGCCCCTTGTTGTTCAGGTAGTCATTGATGACGGTGCATTGGTAGCCGTGCGCTGCCGCCATTTGCGCCAGGATGGAGTAGTGGCAGTTCTCAATGTCAATGTCGTACAGGCCAGCCATCGCAGCCTCTCGAAGTACCCGATAGCAGTTCTGAAGGTTGCCCACTCCATCGACATAGACCCGACCGCTCTCAATCTCAAAGTAGCGGTGCAACACATGGCCAGGCCAGTTCTTGTTGTTGGCCTTGGCGTAAATCATTGCAGCGTCTTGGTGGAGCGCCTTCAGAAACTTGGTGTTTGGCGCTTCAGAGAAAAGCTCGCCGGTAAAAAACCCCGCTTCATGGGCCATCAGTCTGGCCTCAATATCGACCATCAGCTTCTTGACCTGCACCAGCTTGACTGGCACCAGCGGATTGACGGGCAGCCCCTGAAAACCGCGCCTGTTCTGCCCGTCCTTGTTCTTGGCCGCCAGCGCACTGGCCGGTAGGCTTTGCAGATACTTGCCATCTTGGGTCATCAGCCGGGTGGCCCCGCGCTTGAAAACACCCTTGAGGTAATCCGCTCTGATGGTGGCGACCTGCTTGGTCAGCATGTATGCCTTGGTGCGGCCCTCGACCATCGACCAGTCTTCCCGGCCCTCACTTTTCAGGACTTCAAAAAGGCTCAGGCTTTCATTAATTGCAGTGAAGCCGTTGCGCCCGAATGATTGCTCCAGCTCTTGCCATGTGAACCGGGAATAGCCTTCATGGTGCGAGTGCGCCCGGTAGCGGGTTGGTGCCTCGTAGATCATGCTGCACAGCGCCAAACGCACATCTTTAGGTTGCTGCTTGAACCCAGGCAGACACCGCGCCAGGTAGCGCAGAAAAGCCTCGTCGAACTGCTCGTAGCGGTGTGCATGGTGGGTGACCTTGTGCTTTTTTTTCCCCCTCATCCGTTCCCCCTTGGCACTGTCGGCCTTTTGGTTGATGCTTGGTCAGGTGGTCAGGTGCTGAATACCCGCTCGACATTGGAATAGACCGCGCCGGTCTTGCTCTTGGACTGCAACACCAGGATGCTGCATTCCTTGTCGATCAGTTCTTCCAGGTCAAACCCGCCTTGCAGCTCCTTGTCTGTCAGGTCACGGCCCAGGATGCCCTCGATGACCTCGGCCAGCTTGGACTGCTTGCTCAGTTGAGGTGCTGTTGACCGCATGACCCGCTCACCATCGAACTGGCCGCCTTGAATGGTGAACTCGAACCCGATGCGCTCGCCATAGGTGTTGGCAAACTGCTTCAGGTTGGAGACAGTGGCCCGGTAGGTGCCATCCTTGATGGATGCCGCCGGTGTGGCCGCTTTGGGTTTGACTTTGAAAACCATTTTTGACCCCTCTCCTTTTTAACGAACGGTCGATTGTTAAAACTTTGATGCTGAAATATGTATGCAGCTATGTACGCTTGTCAGCTTGCTGGCCTGCCATTGATGGCCTCAAACACCACTTGCCGGTGCGCTTGAATGTGGGCACTGTCTTGGGCTTCTTGTTCCACTTGCGCGTTGAACTCGGTCACATCAATGACGGACTCGATGGCCTCTCTCAGCTTGGACTGCAATAGCTTCACAGGCGCAGCGTCCAGCTCGACCACCTTGGTGGCCCCGTATCTCTTGAGAAACTTCTTGTAGTTCGGACTGGATACCTTCGCGTCCATATCGCTGGGTAGGTCATGGGCTTGAATATCCTCAGCAGTCAATGCGACCTTGACCGCATGGATGTATTGGATTTGGAAGTCATCCCGCAGTGACCGCGCAAAGGATGCCGCGATCTCATCACCATCAGGGTCGAAGTCGGTCAGCATCAGCAGCACCAGCCGCGCCTTGCCGGACTGCCTGAATCTCAGCGCCAGGCCATACCGCGGTGACAGTGAGGAAAAGCCCCGACCCGTAGTGCAGGGAATGCAGTATTCACGCGCCACTGTCTCAATGACCGTCCTTAGTGCGTTCTTCTCCAGCATGATCTCGATGTGGTTCTTCTGGCCTTGCATCAGGTTGCGGGTGTAGCCGATCAGGAACCGCTCTGTTTCATGCGCCACAAACTGTTCAAAGGTGGAAAAGCCGCCGCCGCCTTGTATTGGCCGGGTGGTGTCTTCAATGGATTCCAT
>JADZBO010000283.1 GCA_020851995.1 Burkholderiaceae bacterium | reverse complement strand
TCTGGAGATTTCATGGGTCTGGCCTCATCGCCACCGCTTCCCTCGGAGCGTCGGTTCGGCGCGTTGTTCACGATCGTTTTTTCCCTGGCAGGAATCTACGGGCATTTTGTCAAAGACTGGTCTTCAGGGGTCGTGATCGGTCTCTTCGCCGCGAGCCTGGTTGTTGCCTTGGTCTCTTTGGTTGCGCCCGCACTGCTCGCGCCATTCAACAAGGCGTGGTTCAAACTCGGGTTGCTGTTGGGCAAGATCGTCAGCCCGATTGTTCTGGGGCTTATTTTCTTTGTCCTTCTGACTCCGGTCGGGGTCATCGGCCGCTTGTTGGGACGTGACGAACTCCGACTCAAGAAGGCGCCCGTGACCTCATGGTGGATAGACCGCAATCCGCCCGGGCCAGCGCCCGATTCGTTCAAGAACCAATTCTAAGGTGTAGATCATGTCGTTTCTCAAGGAATTATGGGCGTTCTTGCGTGTCCGCAAGAAGCTCTGGCTGGCACCGATCATCCTCGTCATGGTCATGCTGGGGGCACTGTTGGTCCTTGCGCAGGGTTCGGTCGTTGCGCCCTTCATCTACACGCTGTTCTGATCGATGAAGATACTTGGCTTGTCGGCCTACTATCACGACTCGGCGGCGTGTCTGGTCGTCGACGGTGAAATCGTCGCGGCTGCGCAGGAAGAGCGATTCACCCGCAAAAAGCACGATGCGGAGTTCCCTGGGCACGCTATCGATTTTTGTCTCGCGCAGGGCGGGCTCAACCCGGCGGATATCGACCATGTCGTTTTCTACGACAAGCCATTCCTGAAGTTCGAACGCTTATTCGAGACCTACCTGGCTTTCGCGCCGCGGGGTTTCGCCAGTTTCGTGACATCGCTTCCCGTTTGGCTCAAGGAAAAGCTCTTCCAGAAGACTGTCATCAGTGACGCGCTGAAAGATCATTTCGGCAAGGGAATCGACTGGGAAAAGCGGCTTCTTTTTTCCGAACACCATTTAAGCCACGCCGCGTCGGCATTTTTCCCCTCGCCCTTTGAAGAGGCCGCAGTCCTGACGATGGACGGCGTCGGCGAATGGACCACAACCTCGCTTGCGATCGGCAAGGGCCACAATCTGTCGGTCCACAAGGAAATCCATTTCCCGCATTCGCTTGGGCTGCTGTATTCGGCGTTCACCTATTACACCGGTTTCAAGGTGAATTCGGGCGAGTACAAGGTGATGGGCCTTGCACCCTACGGCGAACCGAAATACGCCAATCTCATCAAGGAGCACCTGATCGACATCAAGGAGGACGGCTCGTTCCATCTTGATATGTCGTACTTCAATTACTGCACCGGCCTGACAATGACCAACGAGCGGTTCGACCAGCTGTTCGGCGGTCCGGCGCGCACATCCGAGGGTACGCTGACGCAGCGTGAAATGGATCTTGCCGCTTCAGTGCAGGCCGTGACGGAAGAGGTCGTGATCAAACTCGCCCGGGGTATTCGCAAATCGACCGGGCAGCGCAATCTGTGCCTGGCCGGTGGTGTCGCTCTGAACTGCGTCGCAAACGGCAAACTGTTGCGTGAAAACATTTTTGATCACCTGTGGATACAGCCGGCCTCGGGTGATGCGGGCGGCGCGGTTGGCGCAGCCCTTGCCGCGTACCACATGATGCTGGGGCAGCCAAGAACAGTGTCAGCGACCGATTCCATGAAAGGATCCTATCTGGGTCCGGAGTATGGGCAGGACGAGACCGAGCAGCGCTTGCGCCAGGCTGGCGCCGTCTTCACCACCGTCAGTGATGATGAACTGATTGATGTGACCGCACATGCTCTGGCGGATGGCAAGGCCGTCGGATGGCATCAGGGCCGCATGGAGTTCGGGCCCCGGGCGCTGGGCGGGCGCTCCATCATTGCGGACCCCCGATCGCCCACGGTCCAGAAGCAGCTGAATCTCAAGGTCAAGTACCGGGAGTCGTTCCGGCCGTTCGCACCCAGCGTATTGCGCGAGGACGTCTCGGAGTGGTTCGATCTCGACTCGGATAGTCCTTATATGCTGCTGGTCGCCGATGTGGCAAAAACCCGTCAGTTACCGATGACTGAAGAGCAGAACAAGTTGTTTGGAATCGACAAGCTCAACATCCCGCGCTCGACCATTCCGGCGATTACGCATGTGGACTATTCGGCGCGGGTTCAGACTGTGCATGAGGAGACCAATCCCCGCTACCATCGGTTGATCAGCCGCTTTCGCGACCTGACCGGGTGTCCTGTGCTGGTCAACACGTCGTTCAACGTGCGCGGCGAGCCGATTGTCTGTACGCCCGAGGATGCATTCCATTGCCTGATGGGTACGGACATCGAGTTGCTGGCGGTTGGCAACTGCATCATGCGCAAGGAAGACCAGGATCCCAGCCTCATCCGGGATTACAAGAACGCCTACGAGCTCGACTGATCCTTCACGCAGCCAAGCGACTGATCGCATGCCCCTGACTGAATTACCCTGCGACTGCTGTGGCGCGTCGATGCAGACGGGTCTGCGGCCCTGGCATTTCGTGTGCCCCGGCTGCGGCCTTGAGCGTTCGACCCTCGAACCGCGCATCAATGATCTGGATACAATCGACGAAATCGACCGGGAGAGGGCGCTTGCGCCCATTCGCGATCGAAACTTTGGTGTCTTGCTTGCGTGGATTGGCCATTACGTCGATGCGCGCGCGACCAAGGCGCGTCGGCCACGCTTGCTGGATGTTGGTTGCGCACACGGGTGGTTTGTGGAAAAGGCGCAGGCCACGTATGACGCGCTTGGGCTTGAGCCAGACGAGGCGATCGCAACCCGGGCGCTTGCCCGAAACCTTCCGGTTCGTGGCGGCTACTTCCCGCAGGCCCTTCGGGATGACGAGCGATTCGACGCCATTGTCTTTAACGACGTACTCGAACACATACCCGATGTGGTGCGTGTGTTGCAGGGGTGCTCTGCGCATCTTGCGGACGGCGGAATCGTGGTGGTCAATGCGCCCGACTGCCGCGGGTTGTTTTACCGTTTGTCAAAACTTCTTTGTCGCCTTGGGCGAACCGCATCCTTTGATCGGATGTGGCAACTCGGCATGCCCTCGCCGCATCTCTATTACTTTGACACCAGATCGCTCGCGCAAGCAGCCGGCGCCGCAGGATTCGATTTGATCGCCGAGCGCACGCTTTCGTCGATCGTGACCAAAGGCCTTTACGCGCGAATCCGCTACGCGGGCAATGTGTCCAGGGTGCGCGCAGCCCTGATCGCCGGAGCGATCACGATGGGCGTACCCCTGATCCGGTTGTTTCCTTCAGATATCAGCGTCTGGGTGCTGAAAAAGCGTGGCGGCTGAGCCGCGCTGACTGTGCACTAACGGGCACTGGTCAGCATTTCCTCAAGTTGCGACACGCAAACCTGCTTGGAAAAGTGTTCGGTTGCATAGCGCTTGCCTGACTGGCCGATGCTGGCAAACGCATCGCTCCTGGCGATCAAAGCCTGCAGTGCCGCGGCGCAGGCGTCTATATCGGCGGAGTTGGCCGATACGCCACATTGTGCTTCCAGGATCAGGGCATGGCCGTCGCTGGCAGTATGCAGGAAGGCCGCCACAGGCAGTCCTGCGGCCATGTGGCCGAGTATTTTCCCGGGCACCACCGGCGTCTGGTTCTGGGGGCTCAGGCACACCAGCCCGATGCTGCAGGCCGCGAGCAGGTCGGGATAGACATCGCGGGAAACGAATCCTTCGAACTGGACGTTGTCCAGGCCTTGCTCCCGGGCGAGTTTTTGCAGCCTTTCCTTTTCCTTGCCGTCACCGACCAACAGAAAGAGGAAGTCCTTCTGTGCACGCATCCGCCCGGCAATCGTCAGAATCAGATCCAGATACTGGGACGGCCCCATCACGCCCGCAAACACCGCAACAAATTTGCGCTGAATTGCCCATTTCTGGCGAAAGTCGACCGCAACGCGCTGGGAACCCGGGGCATTCCCGCCCTGCTCGTCAAGGGAGTGGTGATCAATGTCGACCCAGTTGTGCAGAATCCGCAGACGCGGGGCCACGTCGGGATTTTGTGCCACCAGCATGCGCCGGTTGCCTTCGGAGTGCACGGTCACAATGTCAGCCGTGCGATACGCGTAGCGCTCCAGCGCGCGAAAGAACCGGATCTGCAGCGGATTGGTCAGAATGCCCAGATCGATTGCGTTTTGCGGGAACAGATCCTGCACATTGAGCAGGCTGCGCACGCCCTTGCGGGCCAGCCAGCTGCCCACCAGCGCCAGTGGCAGCGGCGGGCTATAGACGACACAGGCATCCGGGCGAATACGGTGTTTGCGCAGCTTGAGCAGAAACTGGACCGGCATCAACAGTTGTGCCAGTGCGCGCACGATGTAGTTGACGTTGTGGTGCGGCAGTGTACGAACCCGGATCACCGTGATGTTACCTTCGACTTCAAGCTCGTTGAACGACTTTTGAGCCTGATCCTGATCCAGGTTGTATTCGGGCCACGTCGTGATCACAGTGACCTGATGGCCGCGATGGTTCAACTCCTCCGCAAGTTCAAGCATCAGGTGCGAGGCCGACCGGATCTCCGGCGGATAGGAGTCGGTCACGAGCAGTATGTTCACGATGCAGGTACGGTCACGACTTGCGCGGTTGCCAGTGCGCGTTCGATGGCAAAAATCACCGACATCGTGGTGAACGTTTCACCGAGCGCGACGGCGGGCGTGGCACGTCCGGCGACGCAATCGACAAAATGCCGGAGTTCTTCGACATAGCCCATTTCCTGGCCGCGCGTCTTGAAGGTGTCCGTTTTGCCGCCATGATGAAATTCGCTGACGCGAAAATCCCTCGAGGCGATCGTCTTTCCGTCAAAGAAAATCTCGAGCGCCTCGCGGGAGTAGGCTTTGTCACCGGAGGCGGAATAAATCAGCGTTCCGACAGAGCCATCGCCGAGTTTGAAGCTGACGGCAATATTGTCGTTGTTGACGCTCGAGCGGTTGTCTCCCGAAATCCTTTCTGCTGAAACGCGCGAAACCATGGCACCGGTCAGCGCTTGAATCAGGTCGAAGAAGTGCGACATTTCGCCCACCACGCGACTGCGTCCCTCGTCCTCCGCGTGAACCCAGTGGGTCGCCGGAATGAAGCCGGTATTGACGCGCATCTGCAGAACAAGCGGCGACTGCCGTGTCGACAGCCACTTGCGTATTTGCACGGCATGGGCGGAAAACCTGCGGTTGTGTCCCACCATCACCAGCGGCAATTGCGCCGCCTGTGATGCCATGGTGCGCAGGTCCGCCAGGTCCTCTTCAGTCGTGCAAAGAGGTTTTTCAAGAAACAGGGCCTTGCCGGCGGTCATGGCGTCCCTGACTAGCCGGGCGTGCTGGCTGTGGGGCGTCAGCCCAACGACTGCATCCACCTCCGCGCCGGACCATACGGCGTTCGCGTCGGTTGCCTGATTCAGGAACCCGAACTTGCGGGCGCTGTGTTCAACGCTGGCACCTGAACCGGTCACCAGCGTCTGTAAAACCACACCCGATTGGGACTTCAGTGCCGGTAAAAGCAGCGCCTTGCCGAAAAGCCCGGCGCCGATGACGCCGATGCGCACGGAATCGCCCGCGCCGGCGCGCACCCCCGACTTTGTGGGGGGCAGTGGAAGCGACCGTTCGATCGGGGCATTTTGCGGGTAAGTCAGCAGTACGCCGATCGGATGAATCAGTTTGCCAGCGACGAACTGAGCGTAGACGTCCTCTGCCTGGGTAATCGCAAAGCGGTGGGTAATCAGCGCCTTGACGTCGACTTTTCCTTCATTGAGCAGGCGCAGGAATTCATCCAGATTGCGCTTTTGCGTCCAGCGGACATCGCCAATCGGCAGATCGACGCCCTCGAGTTCATAGAGGGGGTCGAGCGACCCGGGTCCGGCCGCCCTGGAGACCACAAGTTCAACTTCTTTCAGCCAGAGTTCATTGCGGTCGGGATGAATATCCGCAGTGCCGACGACGACGATCTTTCCCTTGGGCCGGCAAAGCTGAATTGCCTGATCAACGGGGCCCCGATCTTTGGTTGCCGCTGTAACGATCACCGCATCTGCGCCCTGGCCGGCGGTCCGTGCCTCGGTCATGCGGGCGAGATCGGCCGGCTCGGCGGTCACGTGGCTGAAACCGAAGTTCCTGGCCAGTTCGATTTTGTCCGCGGCAGGATCCAGCGCGATGACCTCGCAGCCATAGGCGCGCAGCATCTGGATCGTCAGCAGGCCCAGCAAACCCAGACCCATGACCACAACGCGCGAACCGAAGGTCAGATTGGCGCTGCGGATGCCATGCAGGGCGATGATGCCGAGCATTCCGAAGGCCGCTTCTTCGTCGGTGACACCCGCCGGGATTCTGGAGGCAAGGTTGACCGGTATGGAAAGAAATTCGGCATGCGACGCGAAGCCCTGGCCGACGCACGCGACACGATCCCCGGGGGAAAATTCCGTCGCCGCCACGCCGCACGCTTCGATGACCCCCGCAGCACTGTAGCCCAGCGGTGTCGGGGTATCGAGTCGGCCCATCGCCTCTTGCCAGGTCTTGAGCAGACCCTCTTTTTTGGCTTTATCCCAGGCCCGGCGCACTAGATCCGGGCGCGAGGCGGCCTTACCGAGCAGGGACTTGCGCCCCAGCTCGATCGTAGACCTTTCGGTACCCAGGCTGATCAGTGAATTGCGGGTGCGCACCAGGATGCGCTTGCTGCCACATTGCGGAACCGGGACGTCCCGCAGGGCAACATCGCCGGTTTTATAGCTCTGGACAACTTGCTTCATTTGCCGTCGGATTCCTGACGCAGCACGTAATTCTTGACGGCAGACGACATGCCCGGCGGGAACTCGGCGTCACGCGAAATGGCATCCCAGTTTTTCTCGAACCACTTGATGGTCTGGCGGATGCCATCCTCGAACGTCGTCCTGGGGTCGTAGCCGAGCAATTCCCCTGCACGGTCGATACTGGCCAGCAAGCGCGACTTGGTGTCCCATTTGCGTCGTTCCGTGATGAGCAGTCCTGCCTTGTTTCCGGTCAGTTCGTTGACGATATTCGCCATTTCAACGATTTCGATTTCCCGGGCAGAGGCGATGTTCATCTCGGCGCCAATGGCTGCTTCAACCACGCCGGCACGCAGCAAGGCATCGACGATATCGTCGACGTAGGTGAAGTCGCGCGTCATTTTGCCGTCGCCCGTGATCGGTAGCGGCTGACCCTTCATCGCCCAGTAGATAAAGTTGGGAATGACATTGCGGTACTGACCGGGGACTTCGCCCGGCCCGTAGGAATTGAAAAACCGCGTCTTGACCACGGGCAGCCCGTAGTGGTGCCAGTAGAAGTTGCAGTAGAGCTCGCCCGTCATCTTCGAGATCTGATATGGAGTCGTCAGATGCATCGACATGAATTCTTCTTTCAGCGGCAGCGGAGCCTGCGCGCCGTAGATCGCGCAACCTGAGCCTGCGTAGACGAACCTCTGGAGGTTGCCCTGCAGCACCGCGTACTCAAGCATCTTGATGGTGCCCAGCGTGCTGACCAGCAAGTCCTTTTCCGGGTAGTCGACCGAATTCTGGTTGGCAAAGAACGCGGCAAGATGAAAGATGTAGTCGGGCTTTTCGTGGAAAACGCGCTTGAGATCGACCTCGTTGGTGATACTGCCCTTAACGAACAGCACGTTCGGCAAATTGGGGATGCTCCATTCGTAGGAGGCCGACAGATCGTCGAGGATGATGACCTTGGCCGCACCTGCCAGGGCCAGCGCGCGCGACAAGTTGCTTCCAATCGCCCCAGCCCCGCCAGTCACGAGGATGGTTTTGTCTTTATAGGGCAGAGACACGGACACTTGGACACCTCTCACAGGCTGGACGGACAAACGCCTATTGTAACGGGGATGGGATGTGCGTCGGGCCGGTTGGCCAGGCGCAGCGGCCTGGAAAGCAGGTGGCTAGGAAGCCACAAGCAGCACCGCCCGCGCGACGACGATGCCGACCAGGATGCCCGCGCCGATCTCCACAGGGGTGTGGCCCATGCGTTCGCGCAGCCGAGGTGCAACGGAGGAAGCTTCGGTGAGAGCGTTGAT
>JADZBO010000282.1 GCA_020851995.1 Burkholderiaceae bacterium | reverse complement strand
GTGCGCGGATCAATGCCCTTGACCGCGCCGATGATCTCCGAAGCGAACAGTACGTTGTCGGGCGGCACCACTTCCAGCAACAACTCCACGCCGGGACGATGGTAGACGCACGTATCGAAAAACACGTTGTTCATGAGTTCTTCGAGCGGCGGACGACCCAGTTGCTGCGCCAGGCCGCGGTAGCGCCCCCAGTGATAGGGCACCGCGCCACCGCCATGGGGAATGATGAACCGCAGCGTCGGAAAATCCTTGAACAGATCGGCCTCGATGAATTGCATGAAGGCCGTCGTGTCGCCGTTCAGATAATGTGCGCCCGTCGCGTGAAAGTTGGGGTTGCACGAACAACTGACATGAACCATTCCAGGCACATCGAGCTCGACCATGCGCTCAAAAAGCGGATACCAGTGGCGCTGCGTCAATGGCGGATCGGTCCAGTACCCGTCGGAAGGATCCGGGTTGACGTTGCAGCCGACAAAACCGAGTTCTTCAACGCAGCGCGTCAACTCATCGACGCAGTTCGCCAGACCAACGCCCGGCGACTGCGGAAGCTGGCAAACCGGCACGATCTGGTCGGGGAACATCTTGGATGCGCGATAAATCAGATCGTTGCACGCTTCTGACCAATGCCGGCTGGTGGTCGCATTGCCCACGTGATGCGCCATGGCTCCGGCAATCGGGGAAAACAGCGTCAGATCGACGCCGCGTTCACGCTGAATCCGGTTCTGGTTGTTCTCAAGCGATTCCCGGATTTCATCGTCCGAGATATGAAAATCCGGCGCTAGCGTCTCGCCCACCAGAAACGCCTCGGTCTGCCGTCTGCGGTAGTCCTTCAGCGCATCGGGGGCCGTCGTGTAGTGACCGTGGCAGTCGATGATCATGTCTGGCTCCAATGTCGTATTTTCCTGCCAGTGTACGGCCTTGGAATTCAGCTGAGCAGTCCCCGCGCCGTGCTAAATTCAATTGCAACTGCGTAGCAAGAGCCTCTTGGGGGCTCACGACAATACAGCAGACCGACGAGACACCCAATCTGAAGGCGATCGCCTTTGAATTTTTTGTACAGGCGACGCATGTCGCCACGCAAGCCAACCTCAATATAGGAGTCAGCATGAAAGGCGTCGTATTCACGGGCAACCGGCAAATCGAGTTTCAGGAATTCCCCGATCCGACACCGGGCCCGAACGAGGTCGTTCTGGAAATGAAGGCCTCGGGGATGTGCGGCAGCGACCTTAAATACTATCGGGCTCCCGCTGGCGAGGCCACCAAGGCCATGGGGTTTGGCTCACCAGGGGCAGTCATTGCAGGGCACGAACCGTGCGGCGTGGTCGTGGCGGTGGGGCAAAACGTCAATCCCAGGCAGGCCTGGATCGGTCAGCGCGCCATGGTTCACCACTACCGGGGATGCGGCGCATGCCCACATTGCACGACCGGGTGGATGCAGTTGTGCGACGAGGGTGTTGCTGAAATTTACGGCACCACGGGTCATGGCGGACACGCGCAATACATGAAGTGCCCCGCCAGCACACTCGTGACCTTGCCCGACGCACTGTCATTCGAAACCGGAGCGGCCATCGCCTGCGGCACCGGCACGGCCTGGGGCGCACTCAAGCGCCTGGAGCTCGCGGGTGACCAGACGATTGCCATTTTTGGCCAGGGCCCCGTAGGCCTGTCGGCCACCCAACTTGCCGCAGCGCTGGGCGCGCGCGTCATTGCGCTTGACGTCAGCCCGGCACGACTGGAGCGCGCCCTCGCCTTTGGCGCCAGCGAGGTCATCAACCCCACAGATACCGACGTGGTGGCCGCGATTCGCGCCCTGACCCATGGTCTGGGTGCCCATGCAACGCTCGATGCATCATCCTCGCCCGCAGCGCGCAAGCAGGCCGTGCAAAGCGTACGCACATGGGGTAAGGCCTGCTATGTCGGCGAGGGCGGCAATGTGACGATCGACGTCAGTCCCGATATGCTGCGCCGACAGGTGACACTCATCGGATCCTGGACCTTTTCCAGGAACGGACAGGCCGAATGCGCGCAATTCATTGCAGACCGCGGGGTTGACGTAGACGGCATTTTCACTGACCGCTGGAAACTCGACCAGGCAGTCGAAGCCTATCAGTTGTTCGATCAGCAGACTGCGGGAAAAGGCGTGTTTCTCATGTAGGGCTTCATGATCAGGGTGTCAGACGAAGCTCGGGTCGTCGGCTCGAACTAAAAGTCAGATCGTGGAATCATCGGAGCGTAGCGTACCGTAGCAGGAGCGTAGCGTACCGTGGCAGCAGCGTAGCGTAGCAGGAGCGTAGCGTAGCAGGAGCATAGCCCTGCTGCGCTGCAATCAACCAGAAAGCCGTGAGCCGATCAGAAGTACGCAAACTTGATCAGAAACAGCGCCGCCACGACGCAGGTTGCGGGATGCAGCGACCGCCACTGACCGGTCAATGCTTTCAGCAGGACGTAACTGATGAATCCGAACGCAAGGCCATTGGCAATTGAATAGGTAAACGGCATGGCCAGTGCGGTCAGCGCAGCAGGCACCGACTCGGTCACGTCATCCCACTGGATCTCTTTGAACTCCCGAATCATCAGCGCTGCCACGTAGAGGAGTGCCGGTGCGGTGGCGTACGCAGGGACAGACCCGGCGAGGGGGGAGACGAAGAGCGCCGCGAGGAACAACAGCGCAATCACCAGCGCGGTCAACCCGGTTCTGCCCCCGGCCTGAACTCCTGCAGCGCTTTCGATAAAAGCCGTGGTGCTGCTGGTTCCGAGCGTCGCGCCCACGATGATTGCAGTACTGTCGGCAAAGAGCGCACGTCCAAGATTGCTGGAGCCATCCGGCCTGATCAGGCCGGCCGCGCGTGCGACACCGATCAGCGTTCCCGTCGCGTCAAACACTTCCACCAGAACAAAGACGAGGATGACGCTGAACAGCCCACCCTTCAGTGCACCGGCAACGTCCATCTGAAGGAACGTGGGCGTCAGGCTTGGCGGCGCGGCGAAGATCCCGGCGAAGGCATTGTGCCCCATCAGGGTCGCCAGAATCGTCACTGCCAGAATGCCCATCAGAATCGCCCCTCTGACCTTCAGGGCATCCAGACTCGCAATCACGAAGAATCCGAAAATTGCGTAAAGAACCGACGATTCGTGCAAGTTGCCGAGCGTGATCTTGGTGGCAGGGTGCGCCACGACGATTCCGGCGGAACTCAATGCAATGATGGCTAAAAACAAGCCGATACCTGCCACGATCGCACTGCGTAACGAGGTTGGTATCCCCCCGATAAGCCATGCCCGGATTCCGGTCACGGTCAGAGCCAGAAACACCAGGCCGGAAATAAACACCGCCCCAAGTGCCTGCTGCCAGCCAAACCCCATGCCACCCACCACGACAAACGCAAAGAATGCGTTCAGTCCCATGCCCGGCGCCATCCCCACCGGCCAGTTCGCAACAAACGCCATCACGCCGCTACCGATCGCGGCGGCCAGACAAGTCGCCACAAACACCGCGCCCTTATCCATCCCGGTTGACGACAGAATCGCGGGATTCACGAACAGGATGTAAGACATCGTCAGAAAGGTCGTCAGCCCCGCGACGACCTCGGTGCGTACATCGGTGCCGTTGGCGCGCAGGCGAAACAGGTGATCGATCAAGATGGTCCCCGGTTGGCGTAGGGTAACGATGACTGCCGGAACGCAGCGTGGCAGGACACGCAATTGGTTTCCGCCGCCAGTAATCAGCAAGATTGTCTCCGATTATCTGCCGGACCGCCAACCAAAATCGCTTGTCGAAAGAAGTCGATTATCCGACTGAAATCGTAGGAGTTGCCTTTTTGCTGGCTCGTGGTGCGATATTGTCAAATTGGTTAGCATAGTCAGATAAATTGGATTTCTTCGCGTTCCCCAGTTCAGCCCGATGCGGCGTTTTACAGGCCACCATGGTTTTTTCAAACCCCTCCAGCCCCGGCACCAGCGATTTGCTGGTCGGCACCCTGAACCTGATCACATCCTTTGGTGAAGCTCTTGATCACCTTGAGGATGCAATCTGTCTCTTTGACAGTGAGGACAGGTGTATCTACTGGAATCGCACCTTTCTGACTTTATTCCCTGAGCATGAGGGATATGTGCATGAAGGCGAGCCGTATCGGGAAAATCTCCGGCGGTTTTACGCGCGCCGCCTGAATGCGCACGAACTACCCCTTATTGAAACCTATGTGGATGCGGGGATTGCCCGGCATCGGGCGCAAACCCGTCCCTATTCCTTTGAACACAATGGCCAGCACATTTTGGTGACGTCCTTCCCGCTGACGGACGGAAGCAGGGTAAGGATCTGGCGAACCCGCGAAACAACTCCAGTTCATGATGGTGACATTCCTCTCAGTCTCGCCAGCGGAGAGTCGCCGACGTCGGTCAAATATCTGCTTGATCAGATTCCTGACGGCCTCATGATTTGCGGACTGGATGGCTGCATCAACTGGGTCAACAAGACTTTTGTCGAAATGTATAACCTGCCCGACCGGACGCTGGCTTTGGGCATGACGTTCGAGGCAGTCTTCAGGCTGGTCTGGGCAAACCACCGCAGCAACGCACAAAACGCGATGTATGAATCTGGCCTGAAGTCGTTGAATGAAAATATGCGGTTCAACGGGGCACCGTTTGAATTGCCCTTACCGGGAAAGAAATTCGTTCGGATCATCGGTAGCCCGACAAGTGAAAGATCGACCTTTTATGCGCATGTCGACATTTCCGAGCTCAAGCGACAGCAGCAGCTTCTCGCGGACGCAGAGCTTGCCGCGCGGCGCGATAGCGAAAGAGCCTACTACCTGGCAACGCACGACACGCTGACCTCGTTACCAAACCGCATGCTGGCCAACGAACGTCTGAACAACAGCTTTCTCACCCTGAAGCGTTCACGGATCGTTTACGCCGTCATGATCCTGGACATTGATCACTTCAAGACCATCAATGATTCGCACGGGCACGCGGTGGGTGATCAGGTGCTGCATC
>JADZBO010000281.1 GCA_020851995.1 Burkholderiaceae bacterium | reverse complement strand
GTACGAAAGGGGACGTCCCGAATATCCCGACGAAGCGCTGCGCTTCACGTTCGAGGCGCTTGGCATCGACGCCGCATCGACCGTCGTCGACCTCGGTGCCGGCTCAGGCAAGTTCACCGGCAAGCTCACCCAATCGGGCGCCCGTATCGTGGCCGTAGAGCCGGTCGAAGGCATGCGCGAAAAATTTCGCCGCCTGCATCCGGCAATCACGCTTCTGGACGGCTCGGCGGAACACCTTCCGCTGCCGGACCACAGCGCCGACGCCGTCGTGGCCGCGCAGGCATTTCACTGGTTTAGCGGGGAGGCTGCGCTTGCGGAAATTCACCGTGTGCTGCGCCCCGGAGGCCGGCTTGGCCTGCTGTGGAACGTGCGCGATGAGTCCAACCCTCTGATGGCGGCCGTCACCACGATCATCGACCCGTTCGAGGATGGCGCGCCGCGCTATCGCACGATGCAATGGCGTCGCGCTTTGGAGACCACCACACTGTTTTCCCCACTGGAAAAGGCCGAATTCTCCTTTGAGCAGGTAGGCGATCCGCAGATGGTGCTTGATCGGTTCGGCTCGGTCAGCTTTATCGCCCTGTTGCCGCCGGCCGAACGAGAATCGGTACTCGACCGCATCCGCGAGGCGTCACTGCAGCAGATCGCGCGACAGGGTGGCGGACCGATCCGCCTTCCCTATCTGGCGACGCTGTTCTGGTGTCATCGCCTGGGGGGCTAGAAGCTCGCCTTGGTCATGCGCAACGCGGTCATTCCATAGCGCCGGCTGTGCACGCAGGACGTCTTGCGCAGCGCGCAGGGTACGCAACACTCAACCACGCAACACCAGGGAGCCCAGCAAGACGGCTCCCGCGCCCAGCCACTGGCGGCGGGTGAAGCGCTCGTGCAGCACCCAGACGCCGATCAGAGCCGCAAACAGCACCGAAGTCTCGCGCGTGGCAGACACGAGCGCCACCGGTGCGCGCGCCATGGCCCACAACGAAATGCCATACGCCGCGGCCGACATGGCACCGCCCAGCAGGGTGCTGCGCCAGTTGCCCACGATGTAATTCGCCAGATCGCGCCCGCGCCCCGCAGCGGTCAGCCCGGCGCCAAACACGATCGCTTCAAGGACATACATCCAGGCAGCATAGCCAGCCACGCTGCCGGATAGTCGCACGCCACGCCCATCAGAGAGCGAATAAACAGCGATGGTCGCAGCGCACAGCAGCGACCATGCGACCGTGGCGCGCGAACCGCTCTGGCGCGACCGGAAGGCAATCAGCAGCACCCCCGCGCAGACCAGCAGGATGCCCGCCCACCCGAGGGGGCGCAGGACATCATCGAAGACCAGCATCGCCCCCAGCGCGATCATGATCGGCGCCATCCCGCGGATCAGTGGATAGGCAAAGCTCAGATTGCCGGTGCGATAGGCGCTTGCGAGGGCAACGTAATACAGCATGTGAACGATGTTGGACAGCCCCAGGAAGCCCCAGCTTTCCGGCGCGGGCGGCGCAACGACAAAGAGGACGGGCAGGGCGATCACGCCGGTCCAGACGACCAGCGCGCCGGTGTGCAGCAAGCGATCCGCCCCGCTGCGAATCACCGCATTCCAGGCTGCATGCAGTACTGCGGACCCGAGCACGGCCAGAAAGACCGGCAGGGGGTAATCAGCCATGGTCGGCCTTGCCGGCCGCATCGGCCAGCCTGGCCAGCGCGCTGTCCAGTGCTGCGGGCACGCGCCCGGCATCCTGCGCGCGCTCCTTGCGTCGGATGGCACCGCGTACCAACAAGCTACCGACGTAGCGAAACGGCTCCGGCGGGAAATGCCCGCGCGGTCCGCGGACGATGCCGGACATCGTCCACGCGTCGTCCTTGCCGAGCGCCAGCGACGACAGAATCTGTCCGCCCATGTAGGACGGTCCGACACCGTTACCGGAATATCCCAGTCCATAAAAAATGGAGTGGTGGTCGCGCAACCGGCCAAAGAATGGCAATCCGGTCGTCGCGCGATCGGAGGGGCCGTTCCAGCTGGCAGCCACCGGCAGGCCGGCAAAGGGGGGAAAGAGCTCGCCAAGTGCGTTGGCAAGCGATGCCTCGTAGGGCGAGGGCTGATCGAACACCGGCAGCATCCGTGCCCCGTAGGCGAAGGTATTGCCGCCCTTGCCCAGCATGATGCGGCCGTCCGAGGTGCTGTGGTAGTAGTAGACAAAGGTGCGTGAATCCAAAACCGCTAACCCCTCGGCCAACCCGGTCTGCGCCAACAGCTCCGGCCGGGGCTCGCTCACCACCATGTCGCTTGAGACCACGACGATGGTGCGCTTGAACTCTTTGAAGAGCTGCGGCAACCAGGCGTTGAGCGCGAGCACGAGCTTGTCGGCCTCCACCGACCCGCGCGTCGTGCGAACGCGCGGCTTTGCGCTCGGTTCGACCGCCACCACGGGCGAGTGCTCGTGAATCCGCACGCCCATCTCGATCGCAACGCGGCGCAGCCCCCGCACCAGCCTTGCGGGTTGAACCGTCGCCCCGCGCGGCGAAAACACGCCGGCCAGCGTACGCCGGGTTCCCGACTTGCGACGTGCCTCATCGACCGGCAACGTGATGTAGCTGTTGAGATCGTGCGCCGCGAGTTCAGCAATCACCGCGTCCGCGCTACCGACCTGAGCGTCCGCTGTGGCCGTGTAAAGAACTCCTTCGCGACGAAAGTCGCAATCGATCTGGTGTTCCCGCACGAATGCGCCGATGCCGTCGATTGCCTGTTCGGATGCGCGCACCAGGCGAGCCGCCTCATCAAGCCCGAACAGCCGGCACAGGGTCATGAACTTGGTGGCCCACGACAAGACACATCCGCCGTTACGCCCGCTCGCACCGGCACCGCAAATATCCGACTCGAGCAAGACAACCTCTTTCATGGGCGCCTGGCGCTTGATCTGCAATGCGGTCCATAACCCGGTATAGCCGCCGCCCACGATGCAGACGTCCGCGTGCACCGGACCGGCCAGCGGTGGTGCCGGCTGCGCCTGTTCGTCGCGCAGCGCCTGCTCAAGCCAGAAGGGTCGGAATCCGTGCATGCTGTTCATCTACGCGCCTACCAGGGCAACGAGTACGTCTTGGTATTGCAGAAACTCTTCATCGCCTCCAGCACCCCTTCCTTGTAGCCAAGCCCTGAATCCTTGATGCCGCCAAAGGGTGTCATTTCCAGCCGATAGCCGGGCACTTCACGCACGTTCACCGTACCCACGTGCAACTCGCGCACGAAACGCGTGATGTAGTCGAGGCGGTTGGTGCAGACGGCCGACGAAAGCCCGTAGGCTGTGCCATTGGAAATGCGGATCGCCTCATCGATTGAGCCAAACCGGATAATCGGCGAGACCGGGCCAAAGGTTTCCTGCCTGACGACCCGCATTTCGGGATCCACACGGTCAAGCACGGTTGGCGAATACAGCGCGCCAACTCGTACATTGCCCGCCAACAGTCGTGCTCCCTGCGCGATCGCTTCGTTGACAACGGCCTCGAAATGCTTTGCCGCAGCCTCGTCGATCACCGTCCCCATGTCCATCGACTCGTTCATCGGGTCCCCGTACTTCAGTGCCAGGGTCTTCTCAAGCAACAGCCCGGTGAATTGATCCGCCACTGACTCGTGCACCAGCATGCGCTTGATGGCGGTGCAGCGCTGGCCTGAGTTTTTGTAAGAACCTGCCGCTGCAAGCGTCGCGGCCTCTTCGATATCGGCGTCTTCCATTACGATCAGCGGATCGTTGCCACCGAGCTCAAGGATCTGGCGTTTGTAGACTGCCCGTGCGGCGATATGCTTTCCGATCGCAACACCGCCGGTAAACGTCACGAGGTCGACGTCGTCGCTGGTGAGCAACTCGTCGGCGATTTCGGCGGGGTCTCCGGTGACGACCGACAACATCTCGGGAGGCAAACCGGCCTCGTAGAGAATATCGGCCAGAATCAGCGCGGCCAGCGGCGTCTTTTCGCTGGGCTTGAGCACGATCCGATTGTTGGTCGCCACCGCTGGCGCGACCTTGTGAATGACCTGGTTCAACGGATGGTTGAACGGCGTGATCGCCACAATTGCGCCGAGCAGCGGCTCCTTCAGCGTGTATACCTTGCGGCTCTTGCCGTGCGGCGTGAGGTCGCACGAAAAGATCTGGCCGTCATCCACCAACGCCTGGTTGGCGGCAAACAGCAGCACATCGGACGCCCGGCCCACTTCGTACAGACTGTCTTTGCGCGAAAGGCCAGACTCCAGCGTGATGGTGCGGGAGATTTCATCCTTGCGCTGCGCAACCAGCTCGCCGGCACGCATCAGGATGCGATAGCGATCATGACGCGTCAGCGATGACTTGAATTCGCGTGCGATCCGCAGCGCGCGCCGGACATCGTCGATGGTCGCCTTCGGCACGGTCGCAATGACTTCCCCGGTGAAGGGATAGGTGACCTCGATGACGCGGTCGCGATGGACTTTCTCGCCGGCGATGCGCAGGGACTCGCGGCGGATCGCCTCGACAGCAGGTGCGTTCATGGTGCGCTCCGGATTCAGGCGGTGTGATTCAGTGCGATATCAAGCGCGTCAAAGTTGCGCAGGCGACGATCGGCGCGCACCCCCATCAGCGGACGATTGCACACGAGAGGAACGCGCTGCTCGGTCACGCCGCCATGCGAGCGTAACGGCACATCAAGCCCTGAAAGATCGTGCCTGGCACGCGAGGTTCCGATCACGACGTTGCGACCTGATACCACCACGATATCGCCGATCCGATCCTCAGGCAGTTCAAATTCCCGCGCCGCCTCCTCGCGGGTCAGGACGGCATCGATACCGTCGACCGTCTTGATCCGGGCGATCCACTCCTGTGCCGTGGCGGCATCGGGAGCATAGACGGTCGCGAAGGAACCCAGCGCGCCATGATGCACGACATAGGGGTCGGTGATCGGCAGGATCACACGGGCGCGCGCCGCGCCGTACCACGCGTCGAGCAGGTCCTGGAGGTAAACCACGTTGGGCGCACCCGTCGTGTCGTGCTTGTCATTCATGCCGTGGTCGGCGGTGAGCACGATGATGGCGCCGGCGGCATCGAGTTGCTCAAGGTAGCCGTCCATCATGTGATAGAAATCGTTGGCCGCCTGACTCCCTGGCGCCGCCTTGTGCTGAACGTAATCCGTCGTCGACAGGTACATCAAGTCCGGGTGATAACGCTTCATCAGCTGCACGCCCGCAGCAAAAACAAACTCCGAAAGGTCCGCGCTGTACACCGAGGGCACCGGCATGCCGACCATCTCCAGCACATCATCGATGCCGTTTTCCTGCATCGTGACCTTGTCGGCCTTTTCTGACGAAAAGCAGATTCCCTTCATCTTGTGGCCAAGCAGCGTACGCAACTTATCTTTCGCGGTCACCACGGCCACTTTCGCACCGGCATCCGCAAACGCGGCGAGTATGGTGCCCGTCCGCAGATATTTCGGATCGTTCATCATGACTTCGGCGTCAAGTTCGCGGTCATAGAAATAGTTGCCGCAGATGCCATGAACCGCCGGTGGCACGCCGGTCACGATCGACAGATTGTTGGGATTGGTAAATGAAGGGACGATGCAGTCCGCCAGCAGGTTGGCACCGGACTTCATGATGCGTGCCAAAAAGGGCGCGACCCCAGCTTGTGCGGCAGCGACCAGATAGTCGGGCTCACACCCGTCGACGCAAACCACAACCACGGGCGATGCTTTGCTGCGATAGTCGCGGCC
>JADZBO010000280.1 GCA_020851995.1 Burkholderiaceae bacterium | reverse complement strand
GCCGTGTCGTGCGGATCGACCACGCCAAAGGCCGAGGGATCCGGGGGCGGCATCCACGCACCGCCCGATGCGGTCATAGCTTGCGCGCGACGCGTGTTCGCGATCTCCTCGCCGATGACCGAGAACGGAGATTGCCCGTTCTGCAGCACCAGGGCGTCCAGGTAAACCAGGTGCGCGATCCGGTCACGCTCGCGATCGGCGGCCCCCGTGATGGAAGCCCCGCCAAAGCTGTGCCCGACCAGAATCACGTCGCGTAAATCCTCCCAGACCAGCACGTTGCAGACATCCCGCACGAACGTGTCGAGGGTGATGCCAGGGCCAAGCAGGTGCGAGCGCTCGCCCAACCCGGTCTGGGTTGGCGTATAGACGCGATGCCCTGCGGTCTCGAGGATGTCCCTGACCCGTTTCCAGCACCATCCGCCGTGCCAGGCTCCATGAACGAGAACATAGGTTCTCGGTACGTCGTGTCTCAAAGCTGACATGTTCGGATCTTGATTGCGCAGTCGATGGATGGATAGATTAAATTTGACATCCCCCCTCCCTCTCGCCTAGGGCTCGCCGCTGGCGAAACTCGCCCCAGCCCTGGTCCAGAATCGACCGGTTCAGGCCGGACTTCTGCGTCCGTCGAGGACTTGTTGTTTAAGGGTGCCAACGTCAGCGCGGGCAACTAACCAAGCCGGCGGCCGCAACAGCCGGGCTGCGCTGCATTCGACATGTGCGTCCTGTCGAATCTTCAGTTTGCAGCCCTGGCGAGGCGTACGTGTCGCAACCACTGGGTGACCAGTACCACGGCGAACCCGGCAAAGCCCACGACATCCGCCATATTGGAAGGATAGGCCAGCGCGACGCCCGCTGCCACCATGACCATACGCTCGAACAGATTGGTTTTTTCAATGAACCAACCCTGCAACCCGCCCGCCAGGCAAATCACGCCCGCGATCGCCGTGAACGAAATCCAGCCGATCTGCAGCCAGTCTGCCTGAGCGAGCGCGGGAATCGAACCCATCAGCAACAGCGAAGTTCCCGACTTGTCCAGTACAAACATGAACGGTACGAGGATGGCCGGCGCGACGTACTTCCAGGTCTGCATGGTGGTCTTGTAAGGATCGCCCTTGCAGATCGCCGCCGCCGCAAAAGGCGACAACGCCGTCGGCGGGGAAACCTCCGACAACACAGCGTAATAGAAGATGAACATGTGCGCTGCGAACGCTGGCACACCCAGATTGATCAGCGCCGGCGCCGCGATCACCGCGCAAATAATGTACGACGCCGTCACAGGGACCGCCAGACCGACAACCCAGACCACCAGCGCCGTGAAAATCGTTGTCAGCATCAACGACCCGCCGGCGTACTCGATCACGATCGAGCTGAATTTCAGGCCAAGTCCGGTCAGTGTCACCGTTCCGACGATCAACCCGGCACCGGCGCACGTGACCGCGATCGCCAGCACGCCCGTCGTGCCCGATGCAAGCGCCTTAGTCAGACCGGAATTGTAAAGACCGGAGATGAAAGGCAGTTTGCCCGTCAGCAGATCCCACGGAATGATTGCCGTATCGCGGCGCAGCATACTGCTCGCGGCCGACACCACGGTTGCCCAGAACACCGACATAATGGGCGAAAACCCATACAGCATGAAAACGACGATCGAAATCAGCGAAAAGAAGTGAAACCAGTATTTCTTTGTCAGCGACCATGCGCTCTCGACGGATGCAAAATGGATGTGCTTCATGCCGTACTTGCGCACATCGATTTCGACCATCACAAACAACCCGAGGTAGAACAGGATCGTCGGGATTGTCGCCATGAGCAGGACGTCAAGATAGGAAATCTTGAGAAAATCGGCGATCAGGAAGGCCGCAGCCCCAAGGACCGGCGGGGAAATGATTGCACCCAGACCGCCAGCCGCGAGCAGACCGCCCGCGGCGTCACGGTCGTAACCCACCTTTTCGAGCATCGGGGCCGCAACAGACCCGACCGTCACCGTTGTCGCCACGCCTGAGCCGGAAGGCCCGCCGAGCAGAAAGGATGACATCACGATCGTGCGGCCCACGCCCGAGGATTTCCCCCCCATCGCCGCGAACGAAAAATCGATAAAGAACTTCCCGGCACCGGTAAATTGCAGGAAAGCGCCGAAGATGGTGAACAAAATAATCAGCGTCGCTGAAACATCGACTGCAGTACCGAAAATACCTTCGAGCGTCAGGTACATGTACCCGACGAGCCGGTCGATGCCATAACCCTTATGGGTCCAGGGCGCAGGCAGATAATTGCCATACAGCGCGTACAGGATGAACAGAATCGTCACAGACAGCAGGATCAGGCCATTGGTGCGCCTGAGCGCTTCAAGGATCAGCACGATGAACATCACGCCGACGGCCACATCGGTCGTGCTGGGCGCGGTATTGCGATCCATCAGATCTTCGCCACCCGCAAGGATGTAGTACGCGACGAAAATCGCCGCCAGCGCACAAAGGACATCCCACCACATCAGACGGTTCCTGAAGCGCGCTGCAAGGGGAAAGCTCAGGTAGACAAGGAACAGCACCAGACTCACGTGTATCGTGCGCAATTCCTGCGTCGGCACGATGGAGTAGGCCGCGTACAGGTGAAACAGCGACATGCCGACCGCCACCAGGGTCAGGAAGATCCCCAGCACGCCTCGATACGTGTTGGAATCGCCCTCCTCCTCTCGGATCAGCGCGTCGAGTTTCTCTTGGGTCGCCTGGTCAATTGTGGATTCAGGAACTTCAATGAAGTCAGACTCTGCCATTCCCTTGCCTTGAAAATCTAGCCGACCTTGCCACCCTTTTCGACGAAATCCGTGATCTAGTCGACCTTGACACCCTTCTCGGCAAAATACTTCAGCGCGCCGGGATGAAACGGCAACGGTGTCGACGCTGTCTTTTGATTTTCAAGTTTGACGCCCGAATATTCCTGATGCGTGCGCACCAGCTCGGGCATGTTGTCGAATACAGCTTTGACGATGGCATAGGCCTCGTTGTCGGACATCTTTGCGCTGACAACCAGGATGTTGGACACCGAAGAGTTCCGGTTATCCGCGGTCATGCCGGTATAGGTCGCCTTCGGAATCACATCGGTGAAGTACAGATTGCCGTACTTCTTGTTCATCGCTGCAACCTCATCGGCGTTATCGATCATGACGATCTTGGTTCCCGGGGTGTTTGCCAGGTCCGTCACCGCAGCCGTCGGCAACCCGCCAACCCAGAAAAACGCATCGATCTTCCGATCCTTGATCGCGTTGACGGATTCGGCGACCCCGAGCCGCTCACGCTTGACGTCCTTGTCCTTGTCCAGCCCCGCAGCTTCCATCAGGCGAAACGCCATGACCTCGGTCGCGCTGCCCGGGCTTCCCGTGCTGACGCGCTTGCCCTTAAGGTCTTTCATGCTCTTGATACCCGTGGAATCAACCGTCACCACGTGCATCCGATTGGGATAAAGCACCAATAGGGTGCGCACATCGACCTTGGCGTTCGCAAACTTGCCCTGGCCATCCTGAGCGTCCTTGGCGGCGTCCGACATCGTGAAGGCGATATACGGCTTGCCGGTACCAATGAGTTTGAGATTATCGACGGATCCTCCGGTGACTTCGGCCGTTGCGGCCATGCCGGGAATTGTCTTGGACAGCACGGCTGCCAGCCCGCCCCCCATGGGGTAATACACGCCGCCCGTACCGCCCGTGGCGATCGACATGTTTTCAGCGTGCGCCCCGCCAACCAGCGCAAGCAGCACGAGCGAAAGGATTCGAAACAGTTTCATCAGTGTCTCCACGGTGGCGTCACGCGCGAGCGTGGCGTTGAGTGATTATGTTTAGCCAACCTGCCACAGAGAATAATGGAAAGCCCATGTCTGCACAACGCCCGGGCCAATGGCCTGCGCCCGATGGCAAGCTTTTTGCCTTGAACGCAGGGGTCAATGCCTTGAACGTTGGGGTTCCTTTGAACGTTGGGGTTCCTTTGAACGCAGGGTTCCTTTGAACGCAGGGGTTAACGTTCAGACACCGGCGAAGGCAGCCATTGAACCGGCGCTCAGATCACCAGTTGGGTGCCGAGTTCGACCACGCGGTTGCTTGGAATCTTGAAAAAGTCCGTCGCGCTGGTGGCGTTCTTGGTCATCAGTTTGAAGAGGTGCGCGCGCCACTGCGCGAAATGCTTGCGCGCTGCCGGCACAATGGTTTCGCGGGAGAGATAAAACGTCGTTTCCATCATGTCGAACGTGATGCCCATCGGCTCGCACAGTTTGAGCGCGCCCGGCACATCCGGGCTTTCCATGAATCCGTACCGGATGACGATGCGCAGGAAGCCGTTGCCGAGTTCCGCAACCGAGACGCGCTCAGCCTCCTCGACTGTGGGCGTGTCCGTTGTCAGCACCGTGACCAGCACGACACGGTCGTGCAGAATCTGGTTGTGCTTCAAATTGTGGAGTAAGGCCGCGGGAACCCCGTCGCTCGAGCTGGTCATGAAGACGGCCGTTCCGCTCACACGGTGCACATCGCCGACGGAATTCACAAAAAAGTCCATAGGAATCGTCTGTGCGGCCGTCTCATGACGAATAATGCGCCTGCCACGCCGCCACGTCGTGAGGACGGTGAACGAAACCAGGCCGACCGCCAGCGGAAACCACCCGCCCTCGGGGATTTTGATCGCATTGGCAGAGAAAAATGCGATATCGATCAGCAGCAGCGGACCGGCCACCAGCAGCGTCAACGCCCAATGCCAGCGCCATAGCAGCACCATCACGAAGCCGATCAGAATCGTGTCGATCATCATGGTGCCCGTCACGGCGATACCGTAGGCTGCGGCCAGGTTCGACGAATTCCGGAATCCAATCACCAGCCCGATCACCGCAAGATAAAGTGTCCAGTTCGTAAAAGGCACATAGATCTGTCCCTCCGCGGCGCCGGAGGTGTGGACGATTTGCATCCGCGGTAGCAAGCCCATCTGCACTGCCTGCCGGGCAACCGAAAACGCCCCGGAAATCACGGCCTGGGACGCGATGACGGTCGCCACCGTCGCCAGAACCACCAACGGCAACAACGCCCACTCCGGTGCCAGCAGATAGAACGGGTTCCGGATCGATTCTGCTGACTGCAGCAAAAGCGCGCCTTGACCGAAGTAGTTCAGAACGAGAGCTGGCAGCACGAAACCGAACCAGGCCAGACGAATCGGGAACCGGCCGAAATGGCCCATATCCGTGTATAGCGCCTCGCCGCCAGTGACCGCGAGGACAACCGACCCAAGGGCGAGAAATGCCAGCGTGGGATGCCCCACGACAAAATTGAACGCGAATAGCGGGTTGAGCGCCGCGAGCACCGCGGGATTCTCGATCACATGGATGATTCCGAGCAGACCCAGGACGGCGAACCAAAGCATCATGATCGGCCCGAAAAACAGACCGACGGCCCCGGTACCGCGACGCTGGATAAAAAACAGGCCCGTGAGGATCACGACAGTCGCCGGCACGACGAAGGGACTGAGCGAAGGCGCGACGATTTCCAGCCCTTCCATCGCCGAAAGCACTGAAATCGCCGGAGTAATCATGCTGTCGCCGTAAAACAAAGCGGCTGCAAAAACGCCCAGCATGGTCAGGATCCATGACAGGTTGCGCCCCTTGGCGTGCTCTGAAACCAGCGCCAGCAGCGCCAGCGACCCCCCCTCGCCCCGGTTGTCCGCCCGCATGATGATGGCGACGTACTTGAACGAAACCAGCAGCATGATGGCCCAGAACACCAGCGAAAGAATGCCCAGGATGTTGTCCGGTGTGACGGGAATCGGATGATGGCCGTTGAAAATTTCTTTCAACGCGTACAGGGGACTGGTCCCGATATCGCCGAATACAACGCCGATCGCGCTAACCGTCAGTGCTGGCAGTGCTTTGCGTTCGTGCATGTATTTAGCGGCCTGACAAATTACAATGAGTAAGTCGATTGTAATGACCACTGGGCATGGAGGTAAACATTGAAGCGCTTCCTGTTGTTTTCGGTATTCCTGGCGGCCTGCGTCTCGGTGCGGGCCCAGGATGTCCGCAGCCCATCTTCCGGACAAACGGTTTATCTGCCAGTTTATTCCAGTATGGTCTTCGGCAACCTGAGCCGGGGCGGCGTTCCCTCCAGGGTATTGCTGTCGGCCATGGTCAATGTCCGCAATACCGATCCGTCACGCACGATCCGGCTCACCTCTGTGAAATATCATGATTCGACAGGTAAATTATTGCGGGAGTACCTTAAGGCACCGGCCGACGTTGCTCCGTTGAGCACGCGCGAGTTCTTTGTCGAACTGCATGACGACGCCGGCGGCGCCGGCGCGAGTTTCCTGGTTCGCTGGCAAGCGCAAACCCCTGTCTCGCCGCCCTTGCTGGAGGCGATTCATGCCAATCTGGATTCGGCCAGGGGCGTCGTGTTCGTGACTCAGGGCGTACCGGTTCTTTCACCCTGATATGTCAAGAAGCCGCACCGAAGTCGGGCATCTGTTTCGCCTTCTGTACCTGGCGCTTGGCGGGCTCGTCCTTGTCAGTTTCCTGGGGACGGTCGGCTATGATCTGCTGACGGACGGGCGTTATCCCCTGTTCGACAGCTTTTACATGACGTTTGTCACGATTTCGACCATAGGGTTCGGTGAAATCATTGACATGTCCAACAACTTGCCGGCGCGTGTGCTGACAGTGTCTGTGGCCATATTTGGCACCGGGATGCTGTCCATGGCGTTCTCGATCGTCACAGTCATTGTCCTGGAATCCGACATCAACGGCACTCTTAAAAGGAAACGCATGGAAAAGGCGATCAAAAAGCTGAGGGATCACTACATCCTTTGCGGGATCGGCCGCGTCGGGCGCAATGTGGCCCACGAATTGATAGCGACCGACCGGCAGTTTGTCGCGATTGATGCCAGTGTTCAGGTACTAGACGATTTCAGGGAAAGGGAACCCGGCCTGCTTTACCTGCACGGCGACGGCAGCGATGATGACGTCCTGCGCAAGGCCGATCTGCTCCAGGCCGCGGGTCTGTTCGCCGTCACCGGCGACGATTCGATGAACCTCATGATTGTCATTACCGCCAAGCAACTGCGGCCCGACATGCGGGTTGTTGCCCGATGCCACGAAGTCCGCAATATCGAAAAAATGAAAAAGGCAGGCGCCGATGCGATCGTTTCGCCTGACTTTACCGGCGGCATGCGAATCGCCTCGGCAATGCTGCGCCCCCATGTCGCCTCGTTCATGGACGAAATGCTCAAAACGGACGGCAACTTCCGGATCGAAGAGGCCCTCGTGCCCGAGGGATTCAATGCACGTTCGCTCGGCGACCTCGGTGTGCGCGGATCGGGTTGCCTGCCGATTGCGCTGCGCCTGCCGGGCGGTGCGTGGGAATTCAACCCATCGCACGATGTCATCGTCGAATCGGGCTGTCTGCTGATGGTGATGGCGAATGCCGACGGACGTCGTGCACTCGACGAGTGCCTTGCAACCTGACCCGGTGCGAGGCGCGCCCCAAAATCAAAGCAGCAAAGAGTCCTGACACACTACCAGGAACGCACCTTTCCTGTGTCCACGTGAACGAACTGGTCGCGCGGATAAAAACCGACGCCCCCAAGCTTGAGCGATAGCGCGGCATCCCGCACATCCTGCAACGGTACGCCCGGCATGCGCACATCAATGGCACGCCCTTCCATGTGCAGGCTATGCCGCGCCACGCCTTTGCCGCCCTTGCCACGCAGTCTTTCGTTGGTGTTCGGACTGCGATAGCCGGAAATGACCTGGTAACCGCCTTGAGACCCCACCGCAACCTGTAACCGGTAGAGCAGATCCAGTAAACGCGGATCGATCGAGCCAACGATGCCCGAATAGTGATCGCGCAGGAAGTGGTTCATGCGCGTCAGCGCCGGATCAATATATTTCCCATCGACCGCGTAGGTCAGCGCGATGCGTTCGCGGGTATGGGTGTGATCCAGCGACAAGTTGCGTGATCCATCCGTGACGGCCGGCATCGCGCGGACAATGGACGGCACCCCGACACTGGCCAAAGCGAGATGGCCAGTCAGCGACAACAAGCGCCTGCGCGCCGGAATTTTCAGTTGGTCATTTGCCATCCGCGTATCACCCCGCAATGAGTTCCATCATCCTTCCATTTTCGATCCGACCGCGTCACTGGACAAGCAGATCCGGACGTCTCTGTTGATTCAGCGCAGAGGCAAGGAGTTTGTCATGGCCGTAAAGGTCGGCAAAAAAATATGCGTTGCCCTGACGCACCACGACCGTGGCGTAGGCAATCAGCACTGGCAAAGGCTGGCGCAACGCAATGGTGCGCGACTCCCCTTTGTTCATGGCGTCGCGAATACGCTGCAGGGTCCAGTCCGGCTGCGGCGCCAGCACGAACCGCGCAAGCGCGACGGGATCCTCGATGCGAATGCACCCGTGGCTGAAATCCCGCCGTGCGCGCTCAAACAGGCCAACCGCGGGGGTGTGATGCAAATAGATATTGTCGTTGTTGGGAAACACGAACTTGATGTCTCCAAGCGCATTCCGGGGGCCCGGACGCTGCCGGATCCTGGCCGATCCCTGCATCACAGCCTGCAACGCGGATTCACTGACGTCGGTGGCCACGCGACCGTCCGGGAAGACAAACTCCATGTCCTGGCGGTGCAGGTATCCCGGATCACGTCGCAGCGCGGGTACCGTTTCGGCACGTGCAATCGAAGGGGGGATATTCCAGTAGGGACTGAACTCGATAAAGCGCATTTCCTCGTCGAAGATCGGTGTGCGCGTATTCAGTGCGCGCCCCACGATCACCTTCATCTCAACCCTCAGATCGACGCCGCCCTCGGGGCGCACATCGTAGGCCCGCAACACAAACTCGGGAATATTGACGACCACCATCCGCGGCGCCTGCAATAGCGGGGTCCAGCGCAACCGCTCCATCGTGAGCGCGATTTGCGCTGCGCGGGCGGCCGGCGTGACCTGAAGTTGCTCAAACGTGGCGGGGCCCAACACGCCGTCCGGATCGAGCCCATGCCTGCGCTGGAACGACTTCACCCCGTCGATCAGGGACCCGGCATAGCGGTCCGCGGTTGAAACACCGGCCGGCATGTCGCCCAGAAGGACCAGGCGCTCGGCAAGCTGGGCAAGGCCCGCGTAGGGCTGCCCTGCCTCCAGTTTGCGCCCGGGCAGCGGTGGCAATGGGGCGCGCCATGCAGGATCATGCTCCAGCGCGACGTACTGAGCCAGCGCCTTACGCAATGCGGGATAGAGCGGAAACCTGGGCGCCGCCTCACGCACCGCCTGCGGCAATCGATCCCGCGCAAGTGCATCGCGCAAAATCGTCCGTGCGTCGTAGCGCTGATGGCTCGCGCCATCGAAATTTTCGTGAATTTCGCGCGGATCGATACGCCCGGAATGCAGATCCGTGAGATAGCGTTCCATCGCCAGCGACAACGCCTGGTCGAAGCGCCGCGCGCGCGCGGTGTCCTGCGCCGGCCGACCGGAAAAGGACCGCAGCGCGGAAGCAAACAGATCCGCCTGGTAATCCTCCGGTCGCAGTCCTTCCTGGCGCGCCTCCGACAGAGTCTCGACGGCGAACCTGGCCTGCGCGGTCGGGACGCCCTCCCGAAACCAAGTCAGTTCCTCCGCAGGCAATGCCAGGGCACCGGGCAAGAGCCCGACCGACACGGTCAGTGCAGCAAGAGCCCGGCGTGTCGCGCCTGCCGCGGCAAACCAAGCAGCGACAGCCATCGACGCAGCCACATTGACCCACCGTCGACAGGCCGCGACCAACCCCGGCGGCCAGACCATCGCGCTCTTCATCCCTGCATCAGTCAATGACAAGTCGATCCTGAGGCAATTTTGCCCTTTTCATACGCTCGGCCATCACGCTCCGGTCGATCCCCGCGTCGCCGTTCTGACCGAGATAATGGTGCCAGAACGGCGTGGTGACCGCATTGATCCGGGCCCAGGCCTGAGGGTCACCAGCGACCGACACCGCCGGATCGCGGCTGTAGTGAGATGGGTCAAACGGCTCGCCGGCGAAAGTCATGTGATCTGCCCCGGAAAGCACCCACAGTTGCCGTGTTCCCTGCGGCAGGTTGTCAAACACCGCGAGGCGATTGGCGAGTGGCGAGCCTAGCACCATCGAATCCTGACCGGATCCAATGGTCACGAAGGTGTCGTGGTCGCCCGTGACACAAAAAAACGGGATGTGCACGTTGCTCATGGATTTCGCCCGCTCGACCGACAGCGATCCCGGCGACAGGGCCATCGCGGCTCGAACGCGCGAGTCGCTGACATCCTGACCGCCAAGCTTCTGTCCGGCAATCGACTGCGCAGTCAGCGCCCCGAACGAGTGGCCGGCCACGCCAATCCGTTGCGGATCCACACGCCCGGAGATCTCGTGTGTGGTCAGACAAAGCGAGATGACATGGCTGCAGTCGGCGACCCGCAACCCATATTGGGGCACGGCGAGCGCCCGGGCGAGATTGTCGCGCAGCGTCGTGCCCGCGGTTTCCCAGAGGCCCGAACCGGTGACGGGATGATCGAGCGTCACCACGAAAAAACCAGCCTCCCGCCAGGCTTCGCACCAGGCCTGACCCGCCGACAGTCCGCAGCCAATGCCGGGGGAATACACAATCAGGCCGGCACGCCCTTCGCCTGCCGGCGTGCGTACCCGCAAGCCGATATCACGCTGAGTCAGCGGATCCGTTACCGACACATCCAGGGTGCGTAACGCCCCCTGGGCCCGAGCTGCGCGCGTCATGTGCGCACCTGCGAGCGGCAACGCCGCGGCCGCGACCAACAGGCGGCGTCGGTTGTTCGAGCACAGGTCAGCGTTTCGGCTGCGGTCATTCGGATCCCCGCTTATTTTGCAATGCCCTTGGGATAGCACAGGCCCCCCGTGATTTCGATGGTCGTGGCGTTCAGTGCCGCATTCTTCACACAATAGCCGATCATGTCGGCGATTTCCTCGGGTCGTACCAGGCGCCCGAGGTGCACATCCTGCAGGATCGTCTTGAGGGCTTCCTGATTCATCTGCGCGAGCAGCCCGGTTTCGGTGTAGCCCGGCGCGATCCCGACGACACGGATGTTCCGGATACCGCGCAAGAGAAACTCGCCCACCATGACTTTGGGCCAGAGATCGATCGCCACCTTCGTTGACGAATAGTTGAGCTGCCCCAGTTGACCCACCTTGTTGACAGAAGAAATCGGCACCAGCAGGCCTTCCCAGCCACCGTTGACCATCGCCTCGGCGGCGTCGCGCAAGGTGAGAAAGCTGCCCGTCAGGTTGACGTCGATGACCGGCTTCCACTTGTCGAGCCCGAGCTTCTTGGTGACGGTGCCGGTTTCGCGATCAAGCGTGAGCATCGTGCCGTCCCGGATAATGCCAGCACAGGTGACGGCGATATTCAGGTGACCGAACGCACTCACCGTCTCGGTGACAAACCGCGCGGTATCATCCTCCCGGGTCACATCAGCCTGAATACCGATCGCCACGCCGCCCATGCTGCGAATTTCGGCAAGGACGCGATCGATCCTGTCCTGCTGCATGTCGACAATCGCGACCTTCGCGCCGTTGGACACAAGGTACTTTGCCACAGACTCGCCGATGCCATTTGCGCCGCCGGTGACGATTGCGACGCTGCCTTTGATTTCCATAATGAATTCCTGATGGTAGTTGTGCTTCACCCTCCATTTTAGGCGAGGGAGAACCCTAGGTCGTTGTCGACAGTTTGTGCGTCAAAATACGGCTGGAACCCGGGCGGCGAGCGGGCCAACTCAACACGAGGAGATTTCATGCAAAGCGGACTGAAAGATTGCCCTGAAGGAACCCGACCGGGGTGGCAAGGATGGCGTGTGGCTGCATTGTTCTGCTTCGGGCTGGTCGCTGTGCTGCCAACCCATGGCCAGGCTGCGTATCCCGATCGCGCCCTGCGCATGATCGTGCCCTGGCCCGCCGGCCAGGCAACCGACCTCGGCGGGCGCGTCATCGCCCAGGAGTTGTCGCGCGAGCTTGGGCAGCCTGTGGTGGTCGAGAACAAGGCAGGCGCCGGGGGAACGATTGGCACCGACATGGTGGCCAAGGCAACGCCCGACGGATACACCATTCTGATGGCTTCGAGTGGTCCGGTCTCTGTCAGCCCCCTGATGCAGAGCCTGAACTACAACCCGGAAAAGGATCTCGAACCGGTTGCCATGGTGGGCCTGTCCCCTTACACATTGGTCACCGCGCCCGACTTTCCGGCGAAAAACCTCACCGAGTTTCTTGCGCTGGTGAAGGCCAGCCCGGGGAAATACACCTTCGCTTCATCCGGCACTGGCGCCACCGCGCACCTGATTGCCGAATCGTTCAACGGGACAGCCGGCATCAAAGCCGTCCATATTCCCTACAAAGGATCGCCGCCCGCCCTCACCGATGTCGCGGGTGGCCAGGTGGCCTATAGCGTGGAGACTGCGGCGTCTACCATGCCCTTGATTCGAAGCGGAAAACTCAGAGCCTACGGCGTCTCGCTCAAGAAAGGCAGCACTGTCACGCCTGGGCTCGAACCGTTTGCAACCAACCCAGCGCTCAAGGACTTCGACCTCGGTGCGTGGATCGGTGTGATGGTGCCCGTGGGTACGCCCAAACCCGTGGTCGACCGGTTGAGCACCGCGATCAACAAGATTATGAAGAAGCCCGAAGTCCAGCAGGCCTTCGGTACGATCGCGATCGAGGTCGATTACCGCGACGCACCGGAATTTCGCCAGTACCTGCAGTCGATCAGTCGGGAATTTGCGTCGGTGATCAAGGCCAACAACATCAGGGCGGACTAAAACAACCGTGAACGGCACAACAGCAGAAGACAAGGTCGCGCGCAACGACACAGGGGTGCCGGACTATCGCCCGACCGCGTACATGGAGCGCACCCGCGCCTGGTATCTGGCGCTGGGTTACGGCAACCCCTACCAGTGGGCGCACTATGACGATGTGCCATTCACGCCGCTGCGCAAACCGGTGTCGGACTGCACCGTCGGCCTGATCACGACCGCCGCGCCTTTCCGGGCGGACAAGGGCGATCAGGGGCCGGGGGCACCCTACAACGCCGAGGCGAAGTTCTATTCCGTCTACTCGGGCGACACAGCCGCCGACCATGACCTGCGCATCGCCCATGTCGCCATCGACCGCAAGCATACCCGGATGGCGGACAGCAATACCTGGTTTCCGCTGCCCATGCTGCGCCGGTTCGCCCGGGAAGGACGGATTGGAAAGCTCGCCGCGCGATTTCATGGCGCGCCGACCAATCGCAGCCAGCGTCACACGCTGGACGTCGATTGTCCGGAACTGATCGCGCGCTGCCGGGAGGACGGCGTCGATGCGGTGATCCTCGTGGCCAACTGCCCCGTCTGCCATCAGACGCTGAGCCTCGCCGCGCGTGCGCTGGAAGCTGCGGGAATCGCCACGGTGCTCATGGCCTGCGCAAAGGACATCCCCGAGCACTGCGGCGTGCCGCGCCTGCTGTTCAGCGATTTCCCGTTAGGCAATGCGGCGGGAAAGCCTCATGATTCCGAATCGCAGCGACAGACTCTGGAACTCGCTCTGCGCGTGCTCGAAAGCGCTCCCTGCGCACGGACAACCGTCCAGTCGCCGCAACGCTGGAGCGCATCACACGATTGGAAACTCGACTATTCCAATCCGGAAAGAGTCAGTGCCGAAGAACTCGCGCGGCGGCGTGAGGAATTTGACCGCGGCAAGACGCAGGCGCAGGAACTGCGCGCGGCAACCTGACCAGACGATCGCAGCGGGATCAGGGCGCCGGACTGAGCCCTGGTCACGCTGCATCCCACTCACCAGATCGACGTGCCGCCGTCAACCGTCATGACTGATCCGGTTGCGAAGGACGCCTCGTCCGAGGCCAGCCAGAGCATCGCGCGGGCGATCTCGTCAGGGCGCCCCATGCGGTTCATCGGGGCGCGCGCCTCAAGGGTCTGGCGCAATTTCGCCGGATCGTCCGCCTGCGCAAACATGGCATCAAAATAGGGCGAACCGATGGTGCCCGGCGCCACCGCGTTGACGCGGATGTTCTGGCCAACATGGTCGATCGCCATCGCCCGGGTGAGCGAACAGATGGCGCCCTTCGATGCCACGTAAGCCGCGCGGCTGGCGATACCCACGACTGCGGTATACGAGCCGGTATTGACGATGGCCCCGCCACCGACCTGTGCCATCACCGGAATCGCGTATTTCGAGCAAAGGAAAGTACCGCGCAAATTGACGGACATCAGACGATCCCAGTCGTCCTCATCGGTGTCGACCACGGTCGCCGCAATGCCGAATCCTGCGTTGTTGATCAGAATATCGATGCGGCCGAACGCTTCAGTGGTCGCGTCGATCATTTTTCGCACATCGGCCGAACGTGACACATCCGTGGTCACGGCGATGCTGCCATTTCCAATCAGACGCGCAACCTCTGCCGCGCCTTCACCGTTTTTGTCGGCCACCACCACGCGCGCACCCTCGCGCGCAAACAGTTCGGCCGTGGCGCGCCCGATCCCACTGGCCGCGCCCGTGATGATGGCGACCTTGTCCTTGAGTCTCATTGCGTATCCTCTCTGTTGCTTTCGTTGCGCCAACAATTCGGTGATCGTCAGGCATCGCTGGTCATTGCGTTGTATTCGTCAGATTTTTCCGTCCGATCTGCGCGCCGCAAGTTCTGCCCGCGTGAAGGGGACCAGACCGCCCGCGCGCACAATGCGCTGCACGTAGGGCGCTGCCGCTTCGGCCTGGAATGCCTTGCCGCCAAGGCGAAACACACCCGCCTCGAGATCCGCCTCGATCACTTCGCCCGAACTGGCCGCATCGACAAGTTCCGGGCATTCGAATACCGGCAGCCCGATATTGACTGCGTTGCGATAGAAAATACGGGCAAAACTGCGCGCGATCACGCACGAAACCCCGGCCGCTTTGATGGCGATGGGTGCGTGTTCGCGCGACGAGCCACAACCAAAATTGCGCCCTGCCACAATCACGTCACCCGCCCGCACACGACCGACAAACCCGGGATCAAGACCCTCCAGGCAATGCGCGCCCAGTTCGTGCTCGGTACGCGCGGTCAGGTATTGGCCGGGAATAATGGTGTCGGTATCGACATGATCACCGTAGACATGGATCACTGGGTTGGTTTTCATGCCTGGGCTCCCTGGTTTGCGTCAGCCACCGGCAGGGTGGCCGGATCGACGATGGCACCTGCAACGGCTGCCGCGGCGGCAACCCAGGCGTTGGCCAGATAGACACGGGAATCCGGATGACCCATGCGTCCCTTGAAATTGCGATTGGTGGTCGCCACCGCCGTTTCGCCGGCGGCCAGAACACCCATATGTCCGCCGAAACACGCCCCGCAGGTCGGCAGCGAAACGCTGGCACCCGCGGTCGCAAACACGTCGAGCAAACCCTCGCGCGCGGCCTGCTGATAAATGGCATTGGTGGCAGGCACAATGATCAGTCTGACCTGGGGGTCGACCCGGCGACCTCGCAGGACGGACGCCGCCTGGCGCAAATCGGTCATCGTCCCGTTTGAACAGTTGCCGATGTAAACCTGATCCACCCGGGTACCCGCTACAGCAGCCACCGGCGTGCCGTTCGCTGGCGACGGCGGCACGGCGATCAGCGGTCCGAATTCGTCGAGCGCGATCACACGCCGGGACAGGTATTGGGCATCATGATCGGGGGCAACGGGTTCGCGTCGTGTCCAGCCCTTTTCACGGGCATAAGCGCGGGTCTGGTCGTCACACTCGAAGACGCAGGTGTCGGCACCCGCCTCGACGGCCATGTTGGCGACCGCCATCCGTTCGTCAATATTGAGGTGGCTCAATCCGGGGCCGCCAAATTCAATCGCGGCGTTCATGGCGCCATCTGAGCCGATCGCGGCAATCAGCGACAGGATAATGTCCTTGCCAGTCACAAACGGACGCGGCGTTCCCACGAGATCGACGCGGATGCTGTGGGGCACGCGCGCCCAGAGTTCGCCCAGCGCGATCGCCGCCGCAAGATCGGTCGACCCGAATCCCATGCCCGAAGCATTGAGCGCGCCCGCCGTACAGGTGTGCGAATCCGCCCCGAACACCAGACCGCCCGGCCCGATCAGGCCGCGTTCGGGCAGGACAGCATGCTCGATGCCTCCATTGCCAGAATCGTAGTAGTGGGAGATCCCCTGCTTGCGGCCATATTCGCGCATCAGACGAATCGATTGGGCGCTGACGATGTCCTTCGCCGGCGAGAAGTGATCGGCAACCAGTACGACGCGATCCGGATCGGCCGGACCGGCGGCGCCCATGCGCTCCATCTGTTCGATGGTGATCGTTCCGCTGATATCGTTGATCAGAACGACATCGGGACTGATCACCGCAACTTCCCCGGCGCGAGCCTGGCCGGACACGGCATGCGCCGCGTATATTTTCTCTGTCATGGTCTGACCCATCATGTCTCCCTGGCTGCGCGGTTTACAAACCGGCGATTTTGCATTATCAAGGCGGAATCACCGTTAAGACGGGATTAACGCCAGATCATAATCAACTTCGCTGGAGACGTCGCCGTGGTGCCCAATTCCCCGGAATCTCGGAACACCCGATCGCGCACCCTGTTCGACAAAATCTGGGACAGCCATGTCGTGATCCCGCGCGAATCGGGTCCTTCGCTGATCTACATCGACCGGCATCTGCTGCACGAGGGTTCGTTCCACGCCTTCCGGACGATGCGCGCGCGCAAACTGGCCGTGCGCAATCCGCGCCAGCTCTTCGGCGTGGCAGACCACTACGTGCCGACCCGCGGGCGCAGCGTCGAAGACGCAGCAAGCCCCGAGGTCGCGGCGATGATCACGCAGTTTGACGTCAACATG
>JADZBO010000279.1 GCA_020851995.1 Burkholderiaceae bacterium | reverse complement strand
GGTAACCCCGGCGATCCGCCCGCCAGCCCGTGCGGACCATACAGGCCGCGGTCGCCCACCAGCGTCAGGTAAGCGGTTCCGTCGCGCAGATGAAAGTCGATTTCCACGCCGAGACCGCCCCGGTACTTCCCGGCACCGCCAGAATTCTCCCTTACCGCATAACGGGTGAACAGAATCGGCACACTATGTTCCAGCACTTCGATCGAGGTGTTGCGCGAGGCTGAGATCAGCGTCGATCCGTTGGTCAGCCCGTCATGGCTGGCACTTGCGCCGTAGCCGCCGCCAAAATAAAAGATGGTGGCGTATCGTCCGCGCGTCGGACTTTCGCCGCCCATACCGATATTTGATCCCGTCCCAAACGACCCGGCGGGAACCTTGCCCGGTAAGGCCTGCGCCAGTGCGCCCATGGTGATTCCGATCAATCGCTGCCCAGTCTCTGTCGTCGATCCTGAAACCGGAGCCGGCGACAGCGGATTGAACATGTTCCCGGCGGGAATGACGTAGCGAAACGGGACGAAGCAGCCTGCATTGATCGGCACATCCACAAACACATGCTTCATGGCGATCATCAGTCCGGTGACCGAACTGCTGTATGGGCTATTGAACGGCCCTCGTCGTTGCGTGGAGCTTTCCGACAGGTCGAACTCAATCTCGGATCCCATCACGGTCATTTTGACCGCGATGCGGATGGGGTCCGGATCGACGCCGTCGTTATCCATCAATTCCTCGAAGCGGTAGGTGCCGTCAGGGATCTGCGTAATGTGATCGCGCATCAGCCGCTCGGATCGTTCATTCAACTCGCGGATCGCCTGAAAGACCAGCGCCTCATCGAACCGGTCAAACAACTCGTCAAGCCGTTTGCAGCCCAGGTCGAGCGCATTGACCTGCGCCGCCATGTCGCCCCGGCGTTCCTCGGCCATCCGCATGTTGCACAGCATGACCTTGAGCAGCGAGGTATTGAGCTTGCCTTCCTCGTATATCTTGACCGGCGGAAATCTCAGACCCTCCTGATAGACGTCCGTGGATGCCGGCGTGAACCCGCCCGGTGTCATGCTGCCGACGTCGGGCCAGTGCCCCGTGTTCGCAAGAATCAGCAACAGCCGACCGTCGCGGAAATACGGCTTCACGAACTTGACATCCATCGTGTGGGTGCCGCCACGATAGGGGTCGTTGATGATGAACACATCGCCCGGGCGCATCGTTGCGGGTGGATGATCCTTCAGAACTTCCTGAACGGTGTGCTGCATGACCACGATGAAGATGGGCATGCCGGTACTGCCCTGCACGATCACTTCGCCTGTTTCCGGGTGAAAGATGCCGCTCGCGCGGTCCCAGGCATCGGCGATCACCGGAGAAATCGCCGACGAGGCCAGAACCGTGTCCATTTCTTCGGCGACCTGCTCGAGAGCGCCGCGCAAGACCGCAAGCTGAATCGGATCCATCGTCATTGCTTCTCCGCGCGAATGAAAATATTGCCAGAGCGATGAACCAGGGCCTGATAGCCCGGTTCGACAAAACACGTTGTGTCGCTTTGCATTAAAAGGGCAGGGCCACGGATACACGCCCCCTCGGGAAGTGACATCCGGTCATATTGCTTCGTATCAATCCACCCCCCGTCGAAATAAACCGAAGTCATGACCGGTTCCCCAATGGCCTCTGTCGGCAGTCGGATGAGATCGGCGATTGATGTGAGGTGCGCTGCTGCCGAGACAACCGTTCTGGCATTCACCAGCATGATCGGCGTATCGGCCTCAAGCAGCTTGCCAAAGCGTTGCAGGTAGGCTTGCTCGAAGGCGATGCGGACTTCGTCAGGACTCAGCGCCGACTGTGATGGAAACTCGACGGCGATGGCGTTCGACTGGCCGTGATAGCACATATCCGCGCTGTACCGGATCAGCGCGGCCTGCGGGTCGTTACCTTCCTCCCGCAACACGTTCAGGCCCTCTGCAGACTGCCCCTCGAAGATGGATTTCAGGGTGGCGGCGTCAAGGTCTGCCAGTGGTTTGTTCACCGTGCGCAGAAAGTCATGGCGGAGTTGTCCCAGAATGCAGCCCAGCGCCGAGGTAATGCCAGGGTAGTAGGGAATGATCGCCTGGGCGAGCCCGACCTCCCGCAGGATGCGACAGGCATGGACCGGACCGGCGCCGCCAAAGGCGAGTATTGAGAAGCTGCGGGGATCCAGACCGTGTTCGAGCAGTTTGCGCCGGACATGGCCGGCCATTTTGGCTCCTGTGATCATCAGGATGGCCTCGGCTGCGCGCTCGATGCTCAGGCCCAATGGTGTGGCGACATGTTTCTGCACCGCTTCGGCTGCCAGGTCCCGGTTCATGCCCAGGCCCTGAGTCTTGCCGATCACATGATCTGCCCGAAGCAGGCCGACGAGCAGGCTGGCGTCGGTCACGGTCGGAAACTCGCCGCCGCGACCGAAACAGGCTGGCCCGGGGAAAGACCCGGCACTTTCGGGACCCACCTGCAGGATGCCGGCGCGATCGATGCGCGCCAGGCTGCCGCCGCCAGCGCCGATGGCGTCCACATCCAGCATCGGCAAACCGATCGGAATGCCGAAGTCAACTTTCATCTGTTGTGTGACCCCGGGCGAACCGTCGCGGATGATGCAAATATCCAGGCTGGTTCCGCCCATGTCACAGGACACGACGTTTGCGACGTCGATTTCGCGGGAAATCGCCATGGCTGCGGTGACACCGGCTGCGGGACCCGAAAGAATCGTGTTGGCGGCAAACCGGGTAGCCAGCGGCGCTGCCATCACTCCCCCGTTGGACTGCACGACCAGCAAGTCCCGGGCGTAGCCTGCGGAGCGCAGTTTGTTTCCCAGACTGTCCAGGTAGCGACCGATCAGTGGCTGCACATAGCCACTCACCGCAGTGGTGCTGGTACGCTCAAACTCACGCAGCGTCGGAAGTACATCGGCCGAAATGACAATGTAGGCGTTTGGCCAGACTTCGGCGGCAATCCGGCGCGCTTGTTGTTCATGGGCCGGATTAAGGTACGAGTGAAGAAAGCAGATCACCAGGACCTCGCAGCCCGCATCGCGCAACGCGATCGCTTCGGCGCGCACCGCAGCCTCATCCAGTGGCACCAGCACGTTTCCCTCGGGGCTGATGCGCTCCTGAACCTCACGCCGATGGCGGCGCGCGATCAGTGGCTGAAACTCGCCGTCCAGTCCGTACGTCTGTGGCCGATCGCGACGCCGAAGCTCCAGCACATCACGAAAACCCTGGGTGGTGATCAGTCCGCAACAGGCTCCCTTGCGTTCGATCGCGGCGTTGGTGGCAACCGTGGTGCCGTGGATCAGCAGGTCAATTTCCGCGGCCGAAATGCCCAGTGCCTTAATCCCCTGTATGAGACCCTCCGCCTGGTCATGCGCGGTGGTCGGCACCTTGGCCACTTCAAGCCGGGCGGATGCCGTATCCACGAAAATCAAATCGGTATTGGTGCCACCGATATCCACACCCACGAAACATCTCATATCCTGGATTCCTTGCGGTTTATTGCGTCGTTTTGCGGCGACTCCATGCGGTGTCGCTGAGCGCGCCGGGATTCGCCCGCCTGACGGGGGTGCCCCAGATACGCCTCGATCACCTGCTGATTGGAGGCGATTTCGCCAGGGCCGCCATCGGCGATCTTCTGGCCGAAATTCAGCACCGTGATCGTGCTGCACAGATTCATGACGAAGCGCATGTCATGTTCGACCAGCACAATCGTGATGCCCTGATCGCGCAACCGGCGAATGATGTCGGCCACGACCTGTGTTTCGACCGGATTCAGCCCCGATGCAACCTCGTCGAGCAGCAGCAGACGCGGGGCGGTCGCCAGGGCGCGGGCGATTTCGACCAGGCGCCGCTTGCCGTAGGACATGTTGGCGACCAGATCGTCTGCTTCGTGCCGCAGGCCCACGAAGTCCAGCAGCGCCAGTGCGCTTTCGGCGATCGCGATCTCATCGCGGTGCTTGCGCATCACGGAAAACATACTGCCCAGTATTCCCGTGGTGCCAAGAAGGTGCCTGCCGGTCATGACCACCTCATGCGCAGTCATTTTCTCGAATAGCCTGGGCGTCTGAAACGTCCGGCAGATGCCGGCCCGGACGCGATCCTCGACCCTGTGGCGGGTGATGTCCCGTCCATCGAGGTGCAAGGTTCCCCCGGTGACCGGCGTCAGGCCGGATATGAGGTCGAAGGCTGTACTCTTGCCTGCGCCGTTCGGGCCGATCAGCCCATGAATGGTGCCGGCGGCAACCTCCATGTCCAGACGGTTGACCGCGATGAGTCCGCCGAACTTTCGCGTGACATCGCGTAATTGGAGCAACGGCGTGATTGTGGTCATGGTGCGCGTGCGCCTCGCTTGCCAAGTTTCGCGCAAAGGCCGGACAGCAGCCCGAAGATTCCGTTTGGCAAAAACATCATGCACAGCACCAGCAGCAGACCATAGACGAGCATCTTGTATTCCGCCAGCTCGCGCAGGTATTCCGGAACGACGATCAGGACCGCGGTGCCGATGATTGCGCCCGGCAGGCTCCCGAGGCCGCCCACCGTGATCATGATGAGCAGCACCAGCGATTCGTGCCAGCCGAAGCTTTCCGGGCTCAGGAAGCGCATCAGGTGCGGCAGCAGGCTGCCGGCCAGACCGGCGACTGCGCATCCGATGGTGATCACCGCCATGCGGTAGGCATCGGTCGGGATCCCGACGCTGCGGGCAGCGGATTCGTTTTGCCCGATGGCGGCGAAGGCCCGTCCGATTCTGCCGTGGCAAAGTCGCACCAGCAGCGCGTAGACGATGGTCAGCATCGCCATTTCGAGGATGAAGAGATCCTTGCGGCTGACCACGTCGAATCCGAAAATCGAAATCGGCGGTATGCCGCGGATGCCGACATGCCCGCCTGTCAGCCAGGTGGTGTTCGAAATCACCTGATAGACCACCACACCGAAGCCAAATGTGGCGATCTTGAAGTAAACGCCCGACAGCCGGATCAGCTGCGCCATCAGCAGTCCCATGATGCCGGCGCCCGCCATGCCGCACAGCGCCGCAGGCAGAAACGAGAATCCGGCCTGCTTTTCGAGGAGCACCGTGGTGTAGGCGCCAATGCCCAGAAATGCCGCATGCCCGAGCGACAATTGCCCGGCCAGGCCCACCATCAGTTGCAGCCCGAGCGAAGCCATGGCATAGATCGCGATCATCAGACCCAGATAGATGTAGAACCCGCCGGCCAACAGCGGGACCGCCCACCCTATGGCCATGATCAGCGCGAAGATCAGCCAGTCGCGCCGGATCGCGGATTTGGTCGTACTCGCGGCCGAGGCAATCGGTGCTTCGGACACGTTGAGATCGCTTTGGTCGGGGCCGGTCATTGGCGGGCTCCGGTTCCAAGCAGACCGGT
>JADZBO010000278.1 GCA_020851995.1 Burkholderiaceae bacterium | reverse complement strand
GCGGAAGAAGCCACCGGGCTGGCGGTCTCAGGTCTTGGCCATGACGTCTCGCTGAGCGCTGAAGACGCGCTGGCCCTGCTTGAAGCCGAAGCTTCGAGCAATATCTGTCCGTCATCAGAACATTTGGCGCAGCTCTGGGCGTAGATTAGCGGAGTGCGGGCCTCGTCTGGGTTTGGATTTTAGGCGGCGAGCTTGCGGTGTTGCAAGCGCCGATGTTCGATGGTCTGTCGCTTGATCCTTTCGCGCTGATTGAGGATGGAAGCCGCCCTTCCGAAGTAGGCATCGGCAGGCGTCACGTTGCACAGCGCTTCGTGGTAACGCTGGTGGTTGTAATGCTCGACGAAGGCCTCGATCTGGGCTTCGAGGTCGCCGGGCAGGAAGTAGTTTTCCAGGAGGATGCGGTTTTTCAGGGTCTGGTGCCAGCGCTCGATCTTGCCCTGGGTCTGAGGGTGCATCGGGGCGCCGCGCACGTGGCTCATCTGGTTGGCCTCGATGTATTCCGCCAGTTCCCCCGCGATGTAGCTGGGGCCGTTGTCGCTGAGCAGCCGGGGCTTGTGCAGCACCGTGGCGCAGTCGCAGCCGGAAGCTGCCAAGGCCAGATCCAGCGTGTCGGTCACATCCTCGGCGCGCATGTTGGTGCACAACTTCCAGGCGATGATATAGCGCGAGAAGTCGTCGAGCACCGTCGACAGATACATCCAGCCCCACCCAATGATCTTGAAGTAGGTAAAATCGGTCTGCCACATCTCGTTCGGCCGGGTGGTCTTCGTGTGGAACTGATCGGCCGCTTTCACCACGACGTATGCCGGACTGGTGATCAGATCGTGGGCTTTGAGCAGGCGGTAAACCGTGGCCTCGGACACAAAGTATTGGCGTTCATCGGTAAATCGCACTGACAGCTCGCGTGGGGACAGCTCGCTGTAATCCAGCGCCATCTCGACGATCTGATCCTGCACCTCAGGCGCGATGCGGTTCCACACCCGGCTTGGCGCGGAGGAGAGATCTTCCAGCGCCTCCGGCCCACCTTCGAGGTAGCGATCATACCAGCGGTAGAAGGTCCGGCGGGCGATGCCGAGCTGGTCCAGCGTGCGCTTGGCAGGCAGGTGCGACTGCTCGACGATCCTGATGATCTCGAGCTTCTCGGATGCGGGATACCTCATTCGTCGTCGCCCCCATCCGCGATCATGCTTTTTTTCAGCAGGCGGTTCTCAAGCGTCAGGTCGGCCACGCATTCCTTCAAGGCACGCGCCTCGCGACGAAGGTCCTGCACTTCACCAGTGGTCGCCGCACGGGCAGTGTCGCCCGCCAAGCGGCGCTTGCCGGCCTCCATGAACTCTTTCGACCAGGTGTAATACAGGCTCTGGGCAATGCCTTCCTTGCGGCACAGCTCAGCAATGCTGTCCTCGCCGCGCAGCCCATCGAGCACGATGCGGATCTTGTCCTCGGCCGAGAAATGGCGACGGGTCTGCCGCCGAATGTCCTTCACGACCCGCTCAGCAGGAGCCTTCGCCGGTGATTTTTTCGAGGAGGGTTGGGTCTTCATCTTCGTTCCTTCGTCACTGCGACGAAGACCCAACCCTCCTTAAATCACAACCTCAAATCTGCGCCATTGGTGCTGACGGCGGACAATACGTTGTATATAGGGGCCAGTGCATGCGGCTTTGTGCGGGCCTCGTGCGCGGTTTGTGCGGGTCTGTGCAGGCTTTGTGCAGGCCTTGTCAGGTTAAGTTTGGCCACCCGAGCTGCGCCCCGCCAGAGGTAATTCAGGCCGATGCCCCGGACGCAGCGCTCCATTCGGCAAATGCTGCCGCTCGAAAGGTGCGCATGGTTTTGCGGGTGACGAGATGACGCCGGATGGCGAAGGTGTTGTAGATTGCGGAATGGGTTGAAACGAAGCGCTGGGCCTGGCCTTGGGACTCAAAGCGCTGCATCTTTCGCTCTCGTCGTCGAACGGGAAGATGCGAGTTCTCGACCCGGTTGTTATCGCGCAATCGGCCGGGGCAGTGCTTGATACGGCAACCCAGGACCTTCATTGCGGCCCTGTACGAAGCCAGCCCGTCGGTCACGATTTGCTCGGGTGCCGCCCCCTGGTTCTTGAGCAGTTTCCTGAGCAATTTCAGCGCGGCAGCCTTGTTCCGACGCTTCTGGACCAGCACGTCGAGAACCTCGCCTTCCTTGTCGACGGCGCGCCACATGTACAGCCGCTTGCCATTGATCCGGACCACCATTTCGTCAAGATGCCAGACGCTGACGGCACGACCGCGAACCTTGCGGATATTGGCTGCGATGGCGGGACCGAACTTGTTCGCCCAGCAGCGCACCGTTTCGTAGGTGACGTCGATGCCGCGCTCCGCGAGCAGATCTTCGACATCGCGCAGGCTCATCGTGAAGCGATAATAGAGCCAGACCGCATATCGGATCACATCCGGAGGGAACCTATGTCGTTTGAAGCTTATCTCTCTCATCGTCCCCGCCTTACCAACGGAGAGCGTTTCGCATTAGTCTGACAGATCCAGCCACCCGCTTCGGGGCAAGCCGCGCGCCTGCAAACTTTACCTGACAACATCATCAGGGGAGCACGTCATTTCGCATTAGGCTCAGGACCCATTG
>JADZBO010000277.1 GCA_020851995.1 Burkholderiaceae bacterium | reverse complement strand
TATCCAACTGCGGCACCGCAATGCCGAGCGAAAACGTGCGCGCCACGCGCAGGCTGCGGGCCGTGATGTTCGGCTGGTAATCCAGTTGTTTGGCGCACGCGAGGATGCGTTCGCGCGTCTCGTCGGATACGCGCTGGGTGGCGTTGCCCGACAACACGCGCGAAACGGTGGAAACATCGACGCCCGCAGCCGAAGCGACGTCGATCAGGGTCGGCCGGGATGTGGTCACGTGACGCGGCATGGCCAGAGGACGGAGGACAGGGACTTGGCCAAACGGCCAGCGACTGAAGCGTGAAAAAAGTATCGCATTAGTGTATTACGGTACTACGGTATTGCGGTATTGCGGTATTGCGGTACTACGGTACTACGGTACTACGGTATGACGGTATGACGGTATGACGGCATGACGAAGACCGATGGCGATTTGACCGCCGCCCAATAGGTCAGCCCGCCGATGCACCCAGATAACGCGCAATCATTGCCTCTGTCAGCCCAAGACGGTCACACACGCACTCCCCCGCCAACCTGCGGCCTTGCGGTGTCGCCAGCGCCTGGGCCGGCGCAATGAAGGCAATCGTCCAGGTGGCCTGGATCGGGCGACCCAGTGCGTCGCCGGTTTGCGCATCAAGACCGCTCGGAATATCGAGCGCCAGAATCGGGCACCCCAATCCGTTGACCGTATCGACAATGGCCTGCCAGTGATCCCCCAGGGGGCGGCTGAGCCCGATGCCAAAAAGTCCGTCGATCACGAGATCTGGAAAATCTTCACGCGCAAAATCCGGCAAGCCTTCCCTTGGAAAATCCTGCGACCCTTCTCGTGGAGAATCCGGCAAGCCCGCGCTTACGAAACCCGGTAGCGCCTTGACCTCAACGCCACCCGTCGCGCGCCATTGCGCATACGCCTCTGCCGCATCGCGAGGAAACTGATTCGGGTCAGCGGGCAAAACCACATGAACCAGATAGCCGTGCGCGCGTAACAAGCGCGCCGTGACCAGCGCATCCCCGCCATTGTTGCCAGGGCCCGCGAGAACTAGAATTCGAGCCCCTGGGGCCGAATGCTGCATCACAAACGCGGCAGCCACTGCCCCGGCACGCTGCATCAGCGGCAGGCCATCAGCAAGCGCACCACGCTCGACGAGACGGATCTGTTCCAGTGTCAGCGTTTTTTCGGCCATGACCATTGATCGCTCATGGATTTTTGCCTGACATGATCAGTGATCACCCATGGGTTTTTGCCAGATCGAAATCTTGATGCCAGGCAGGGTATTGATGCCCGCAAGAGTCCCGATACCCTCAGGGGCCTCTATGACTGCAAGACGCTCGACGCCTGGCAGGATTTCAGTGCCCGCCATCAGTCCCGACGCGCAAGCGCGTCTCCTCGCGCAATTGCAGGTTGGCCAGCGCAAGAGAAATTGAATCGCTGACGGTTTCGGCAAACTGGGCCAAGTCTTCTTCCCGTAATAAGGCGTTCTCGGCGTAGATGCGCAGGATGCCAATCACCTTGCCTTGCAAATCGACTGAAAAATCCTGTGCGTCGGCGCTGGACTCAGGCAGATGCCCTTGCAGATCCGCTTGAACGAACTGACAGTCAAACGGAAAAAACATCTTCTCCAGGCGCGACTCAATCAGGTGCAGGGCCTGCTCACGGTTTTCACAACGCATCAACCCCTTGACCGTTTCATTGAGTGCGCCCATGCGCGCGGCATGCGTGGCGCTCTTCTTGAGGGCGGCATGCAGCGCCTTTTCGGCAAGGCGACGTTGAGTGATGTCCTGCAACTGTGTGATGAATGCGTTTGGTTTGTCATCGGCCCCGCGCACCAGTGCGCTTGAAACCAGACAATGGACGATCGGCCCATCCCGATGGGTGAAGCGCTGTTCGTAGGTGCTGTGATCAACCAGCCCATCGGTCATCCGCTTGCGGTTTGATTCGGTCAGCCAGGCATCGCCGGCAAGTGCCAGATTCTGTTCAAGCATCCCCCGGAGTTCATCGGCGTTATAACCCAGGATCTGTTCGGCCCTCGAGTTTGTCTGCTGAATGCGGCCTTCCAGATCCGACAGGAAGATGCCCGTGTTGGCGCTGGCGAATGCCAGGCGAAATTTTTCTTCGCTGGCACGCAGCGCCTCGGTAATTTCACGGCGCCCGGTCAGATCGCGCGTGACGCCATGCACTTCGACGTGACCGGTTTCCGCGCTGCGCACGAAGTGGCTGCTGATCTCGGTCCACACCGTCTTACCGCCCTTGCAGGGCTGCTCAAGCTCATCCAGAAAGAAGTCCTGTGACGTGATCTTATCGGACAGAAAATCCCAGTGGCGCTCGTCAAGCACCGCCTGCATCTGTTCACGTTGGTGAGGCAGGACCATGGAGTCGATGGCAAGCCGCATGACTTCATCAGGCGTATAACCCTTGAGCTTGCGCACCGAGGGGCTGACATAGACGAAGCGCTGATCGTCCATATCGTAAATCCAGGCGTTGTCATCCATATTCTCGGTCAACGACCGGTACTGCTGCTGGCTGCGCAGCAAGGCGCCCTCGACGCGTCGTCGCTCTTCGATGTCACGTTCGAGCGACGCCTGCGTGGTGCGCAATTCATGCTCCAGGCGCTGGCTGTTCAGGTTGATCACTGCAAACGTGATCACCAGAACCGAGATGATCTGGAACGCGATGTAAGCGGTCTGAAACGTGGTGTCTGTGTTCAGGCTGTCGATGGGTGCCAGAAATAGCGCGGAATAGGCAGCACGCGACCAGGTGAACGCGGTAATGAGCCCCAGCCAGGACGCAAGGATTCGGTCGGGAGAACCAAAATAGGACGGACGTCCGGTGAGCACCACACGCGCCCCCATCGCCGCTGCGCTGCCCAGGCACAGGGAATAGACAGCGACGTAGCCATTGAGATTGGGGCGAACAAAACCAAAGAATACGAAACCGGCGAACAGGACCAGCGCAAGCAACAGTTCGAACGCATAGTTTGCGGTGCGACCACGAAACTCCAGCAATCCGCGATACAAAAACACGAAAGCCACAACAAGCAGCAGACTTCCGATGAGCAGGGCAAGCCTCGGGTTGACCTGTTGAATGGTCAGAAAGGAGACGGTGCCCGCCATCGCTAGCGCCATGGACCCCGCCCAGAGCCCGAACCCCGGATAGGTCTTGCGTGTTTGCCGAACGACAACGAGGATCAGGACCGCAGCAAGAGTCAGCAGTATGGCGACGACCAGTAGCGTGGAACGATCCATCACGGTGCTCATGTCAATCCTGAGTACCAAGCAACCCTTGAACAACCGACCTCGCGGTGGCCGCCGGAATCACTGTTGCGGCGTGCCGCTGGTGCGGTCGGTGTCGGCGGCAGCCTGCAGCACACGCTCCGGGATTTCCCAGATGATGAGTTTTGGCGGGGTTTCCCGGAATGTGGGGCTCTTCAGGTAGTTCAGCAGACTGGTCGAAAACCCGCCACCATCGCGGGCAAAACTGC
>JADZBO010000276.1 GCA_020851995.1 Burkholderiaceae bacterium | reverse complement strand
GGATTGTTTTCGCCAAGTTGCCAGCAACGATCGATGACTTCCTGCGCACGCCGCTCGAGTTCGGGATTTCCGCGTTGCACAGAATCGAAATCAAGCGCAGCGGTGTTCGCGCCAGCAGCCATGCTCGACGCGGCGCTGCCGCCCATGCCGATCCGCAACCCGGGCCCGCCCAACTGGATCAGGAGCGCCCCGGGCGGCAGCGGATCCTTGTGGGTCTGGCCGGCGTCGATGCTTCCCATGCCCCCGGCAATCATGATGGGCTTGTGATAACCCCAGCGGATTTCCCCGGCAGTCTGCTCGAAGGACCGGAAATAGCCACCGAGATTGGGACGCCCAAACTCGTTGTTGAACGCTGCGGCGCCCAGGGGGCCTTCGATCATGATGTCCAGCGGGCTGGCAATGCGGTCTGGCGCGCCATGCCGATCGGATTCCCAGGGCCGCGGCGCATCCTTGAGCAAAAGGTGCGACACGGTGAATCCCGAGAGCCCTGCCTTAGGCTTGGATCCGCGTCCGGTCGCACCCTCATCACGGATTTCTCCGCCGGACCCGGTCGATGCGCCTTCGAAGGGCTCGATCGCCGTTGGATGGTTGTGGGTCTCGACCTTCATGATCGTGTGCACCAGCCGCTCGTGGGCGGCGTACACGGGCGCCGCGCCATCGGCAGCGTTGGCTGCGTGAAACCGCAGCGCCATGCCGCCTTCCATGATCGCGGAATTGTCCGAATAGGCAACAATCGTGCCCTGAGGCTGGGCGGCGTGCGTCTGGCGGATCATGCCGAAGAGCGTATGTTCCTGGGGTTGGCCGTCGATCACCCACTGCGCATTGAAGATCTTGTGGCGGCAATGCTCGCTGTTGGCCTGCGCGAACATCATGAGTTCGACATCGGTCGGATCGCGGTCGAGACCCAGGAAGGCCTCCTCGAGGTAATCGATTTCATCGCCAGACAACGCAAGCCCCAGATTGCTGTTGGCCTCGACCAGGGCTCTGCGACCCTGCTCGAGCAACTGGACTTTGTGCATGGGGCGTCCGGGAAGCGGCAGGAACAGTACTTTCGGATCGAACTCGCCGTCAACCACGGTTTCCGTCATGCGATCGTGCAGGAGCTTTGCCGCGCGGTCGAGCATCTCGGGATCAATCTTGCGCGACTTGAACCAGCCGCTTTCAGGGATCAGCAGATACTGAATCCCCCGTTCCATCCGCCGCACCATATAGAAGCCGCAATTGTGCGCGATGTCGGTGGCTTTGCTGGCCCACGCGGAAATCGTCCCGAAGCGGGGAATGACGATCAGTTCGTCGGCGTCATGTGCGCGTTCATGCGGCACATAAGGGGTGCCGTAATCGAGCAGATCGGCCAGACGATCCTGGATCGCTAGATCGGGCTCCTCGTCGCAACATACGAAATGCACATAACGCGCCTCGACAGACTCCAGAGGCAGGCCTAGCGCCTTGAGTTCAGCGAGCAGACGCTGCTGTTTGAAGGCGGAGAGGACGGAAGAACCAGGGAGGTAGAGGACAGGGAACACAATGAGGACCGGGCTGCTGGTAGGGAAAACACGCATTTTACCGCTACAGGCGGCATTTTGACCGACAATTTGGCGACGAAGCCTGGGCCTTGCTCGAGAAGTACAGCGGCAAACTCGCCTGACCGGTGTCAACTTCAAAACGGCCTGCAGCGGCAACACCACTGCAGGCCGTTTCGCCTTACACCCGCCTTTGGCGAATGCTGGTTGCCCGCTATTTCTTGCGCACTGGCGGCAGATCGGTGCAATGCCCCTCGGACGCTTCCGCCGCCAGACCGACCGACTCGCCGAGGGTCGGGTGCGGATGAATCGTCTTGCCAATGTCCACCGTGTCCGCACCCATCTCGATCGCCAGCGCGACTTCGCTGATCAGGTCACCCGCGTGGGTGCCGACAATGCCACCGCCCAGGATCTTGTGCGAGGACGCATCGAACAATAGCTTCGTGAAGCCTTCGTCGCGTCCATTGGCAATTGCGCGCCCGGACGCCGCCCAGGGAAACAGACCCTTGGTCACGGCGATGCCTTGCTTCTTTGCTTCGTCTTCCGTCAACCCGACCCACGCAACCTCGGGATCCGTGTAGGCCACCGACGGAATGACGCGCGCATCGAAGAAGCTCTTCTGACCCGCAGCGACTTCCGCCGCAACGTGCGCCTCGTGAACGGCCTTGTGCGCCAGCATGGGCTGACCAACAATGTCGCCAATCGCGAAGATATGTGGGACATTGGTGCGCATCTGGCGGTCGACTTCGATGAAGCCGCGATCGGTCACGGCGACACCTGCGCGCTCGGCAGCGATCTTCTTGCCGTTGGGTGTGCGCCCGACCGCCTGCAGCACCAGGTCATAGCGCTGCGGATCCTTGGGCGCCCCCGGGCCTTCGAAGGTGACATAAATGCCATCCTTCTTCGCCTCAGCCCCAACCGTCCTGGTGCCTAGCATGATGTTGTCAAAGCGGCGCGCGTTCATTTTCTGCCAGACCTTGACCAGATCGCGATCAGCCCCCTGCATCAGCCCGTCGAGCATTTCGACCACATCCAGCCTCGCACCGAGAGCCGAGTAAACAGTGCCCATTTCCAGTCCGATGATGCCACCGCCCACGATCAGCATGCGCTTCGGAATAGAACGCAGCAAAAGCGCGCCGGTGGAATCAACCACCCGCTCGTCCTGCGGCATAAAGGGTAACTTGACTGATTGGCTTCCAGCTGCGATCACTGCCTGGCCGAACTCGATCGTCTGCGTGCCCGACTCTGACTTTACCGACAGGTGATTGGGTCCGGCGAATTCGCCTGCCCCACGCACTACGTTGACCTTGCGCGCACGCGCCATCCCAGCGAGGCCGCCGGTGAGTTTGCCGATGACGCCGTCCTTGAACGCACGCAATTTGTCCAGATCAATCTTGGGCTTGCCAAAGCTGATCCCATGCTCGGACATCGCCTGCGCCTCTTCGAGGACCGCGGCGGTGTGCAGCAACGCTTTAGAGGGGATGCAGCCGACGTTCAGGCATACACCCCCAAGTGTGGCGTAACGCTCGACCAGCGTGACGCTCAACCCCAGATCCGCCGCGCGAAACGCAGCCGAATAGCCCCCGGGCCCAGCGCCCAGCACCAGAAGGTCGCAACGGGAATCGACTGCTCCGGCGTAGGCCGGTGCAGGAACAGTCTTCGCAGTGACCGGTGCGGCTGCAGAAGCGGGCGTGGCAGCTGGAGCAGTTGCAGCAGCAGTTGCAGCAGCAGTTGCAGCAGCAGATGCAGTTGTGGCAGCAGATGCGGCTGCGGCAACCGGCTTCTGTGCCTGAGCCGACACCGGCGCACCGGAAGGCGCTGCCGCAGAAGCCCCACTGAGGCTACCCACTGCGCCCGCCCCTTCCTCGAGTTGCAGCACGACCGAACCCTGCTTGACCTTATCGCCGATGCCGACTGCAATCGACTTCACCGTGCCCGCGTGCGAAGACGGAATTTCCATCGATGCCTTGTCGGATTCGACCGTGATCAGGCTTTGTTCTGCCTTGACGGTGTCACCGACCTTGACCAGCACCTCGATGACTTCTACCGAATCGAAATCGCCGATGTCGGGAACCTTGACTTCAACCAGATTGCTCATGTTCGCCCCTTACAGTGCAATGCGGCGAAAGTCCGCGAGCAAACTGCCCAGATAGGCATTGAATCGCGCAGCGGCCGCACCGTCGATCACCCGGTGGTCATACGAAAGCGAAAGCGGAAGCACCAGACGCGGCATGAACTGCTTGCCGTCCCACACCGGCTTGATATAGGAGCGCGAGGCGCCGAGGATTGCGAGCTCCGGGGCATTGATGATCGGCGTGAAATGCGTTCCGCCGATGCCGCCGAGTGACGAAATCGAAAAGCACCCACCCTGCATCTCTGCGGGCGAGAGCTTGCCGTCGCGCGCCTTCTTTGAAAGCTCTGCCATCGCCGACGCGATCTCCAGGATGCCTTTCTTGTCGGCGTCACGAATCACGGGCACGACCAGTCCATTGGGCGTATCGGCCGCAAAACCAATATGGAAATATTTCTTGAGAATCAGGTTGTCGCCGTCGAGTGAAGCGTTGAATTCGGGAAACTTGCGCAGCGCCGCCACGCAGGCCTTGATCAGGAAGGCCAGCATGGTGATCTTGATACCGGATTTTTCGTTCTCTTTATTGAGCGTTACACGCAGCGCCTCAAGATCAGTAATGTCGGCCTCGTCATTGTTGGTGACATGCGGAATCATGACCCAGTTGCGATGCAGGTTCGCGCCAGAAATCTTCTTGATGCGCGAAAGCGGCTTGGGCTCGATCTCGCCAAATTTGGTGAAATCCACCTTGGGCCAGGGCAACAGGTCAATGCCACCGCCAAGCGAAGCAGCACCAGACGAGGCCGAACCAGACGGCGCTGCAGAAAGTGCACGCTTGACGAAGCCCTGTACGTCCTCCTGAGTGATGCGATCTTTTGGACCACTACCCTTGACCAGCACAAGATCCACCCCAAGCTCCCGGGCGAACTTGCGCACCGAGGGCGAAGCGTGTGGCAACCCGGCCGTTGATACCGGGATTTCGAGTTTACCGGCGGCAGGTGCCGGGGCGTGAACTGCAACATCCGGCGCGGCAACTGCGGCTGTGGGCACTGCGCCTGAGTTTTCCGCCACCGAAGCCGCTGTGGACGCCGGTGCTGGTGCTGATGCTGATGCTGATACGGGTGCTGATGCTGATAGGGGTGCTGACGCTGATACCGGTGCTGATGCCGGCGCGACCGAGGCATTGGCCGCAGGTGCCGCTGCAGACGGTTCCGCACCCGAGGCCTCCAGTTGCAGGACGACGCTGCCCTGCTTGACCTTGTCGCCCACCTTGACTTCGATGGACTTGACCACGCCAGTTGCCGACGATGGGATTTCCATCGAGGCCTTGTCGGATTCAACGGTGATGAGGCTTTGCTCGGCGCGAATACTGTCACCAGGCTTGACAAGTATTTCGATGACTTCGACGGAATCGAAGTCTCCGATGTCCGGCACAAGGATAGGGGTCACGTTGCTCATGTTGTTTGTCTTCCTCAGGCGTGTGCCGGATTGGCTTTGTTTGGATTGATGCCGTATTTTTTGATCGCTGCGGCCACCTTTGCCGCGGGCACGGAGCCTTCGTCTGCCAGTGCGCGCAGCGTGGCCAGCACGACGAAGTGACGATCGACCTCAAAGTGCTCGCGCAGCTTGGAACGGAAATCCGAACGACCGAACCCATCGGTTCCCAGAACGCGATAGTCGCGGCCCTTGGGCACGAACTGTCGGATCTGATCAGCGAAGAGCTTCATGTAATCAGTCGACGCAACGATCGGACCACTGGATTTGGCCAATTGTGCGGTGACGAAAGGCACCTGCGCTTTGCCGGTCGGATGCAACAGGTTGTTGCGATCGCAATCGAGTCCGTCGCGACGCAACTCCGTAAAGCTGGTGACGCTCCAGACGTCGGCAGCAACGCCCCAGTCGCTCTCGAGCAGGTCGGCCGCGGCGATGACTTCCCGCAGGATCGTGCCGGATCCCAGCAACTGCGCGCGTATCTTGCCCTTGCCACCCTTGCGGAACTGGTACATCCCGCGAATGATGCCCTCCTCGTCACCCTTGACCAGACCTGGCTGAGCGTAGTTCTCGTTCATGACGGTCAGGTAATAGAACACATTCTCCTGATCCTCGACCATACGCTTAAGACCATGCTGCATGATCACAGCCAGTTCGTGCGCGAAGGTCGGGTCATACGACACGCAGTTCGGAATCGTCGACGAGAAAATATGACTGTGACCGTCCTCGTGCTGCAAGCCCTCGCCATTGAGCGTGGTACGCCCGGCAGTACCGCCCAGCAGAAAACCGCGCGCCTGCATGTCGCCCGCGGCCCAGGCCAGATCGCCGACCCGCTGGAACCCGAACATCGAGTAGTAGATGTAGAACGGGATCATGATCCGGTTGTTGGTCGAATATGAAGTCGCCGCTGCGATCCAGGAGCTGAACGCACCCGCCTCGTTGATGCCTTCCTGCAAGAGTTGTCCGTCGGCCGATTCGCGGTAATACATCACCTGATCCTTGTCGACCGGGATGTACTTCTGACCCTCCGGCGCGTAGATGCCGATTTGCCGGAACAGACCTTCCATGCCGAAAGTGCGGGATTCGTCCGCCAGGATCGGAACCACGCGCGGCCCGATGTCCTTGTCGCGCAACAGTTGATTGAGCACGCGCACGAACGCCTGTGTGGTCGAGATTTCGCGACCCTCGGCCGTGGCACTCAACACCGCGGAGAAGACCTCGAGCGCTGGCACCCGCAGTGTCTCGTCCGCGTGGGTACGACGCCTGGGCAAGTAGCCGCCCAACGCCTTGCGACGCTCCTGCAGGTACAGCATCTCGGGCGAATCTTCCGCCGGTTTGTAATAGGGCAACTCCTCGAGCCTGTCGTCCGGAACCGGAATGCCGAAACGATCGCGGAATTCGCGGATCGCATCGATGTCGAGTTTTTTCTGCTGGTGTGCCGGGTTCTTGCCCTGCACGACATCCATGCCGAAGCCCTTGATCGTCTTGGCCAGGATGACCGTCGGCTGCCCCGCGTGCCGGGTTGCGGAATCGAACGCCGCATAGACCTTGTAGGGGTCGTGGCCGCCGCGGTTCAGACGCCAGATGTCTTCATCGCTCAGGCGCGACACCATTTCAAGCAGCTTCGGATGTTTGCCAAAGAAATGATCACGCACGAACTTACCGTCGTTGGCCTTGTAGGCCTGATATTCGCCGTCGACGGTTTCTTCCATCACCTGGCGCAGGATGCCTTCCTTGTCGCTGGCGAGCAGCGGATCCCAGTATCCACCCCAGATGAGCTTGATGACGTTCCAGCCGCTGCCACGGAAGTCGCCTTCGAGTTCCTGGATGATCTTGCCATTGCCGCGCACCGGTCCGTCCAGGCGTTGCAGGTTGCAATTGACGACGAACACCAGGTTGTCGAGCTTTTCGCGCGAGGCCAGCGCGATTGCGCCCAGCGATTCCGGTTCGTCCATTTCGCCGTCACCGCAAAACACCCAGACCTTGCGCTTGCTGGTGTCGGCGATGCCACGGGCGTGGAGATACTTGAGAAATCGCGCCTGGTAAATCGCCATCAGGGGACCGAGTCCCATCGACACCGTGGGGAACTGCCAGAACTCCGGCATCAGTTTCGGGTGCGGGTAAGACGGTAAGCCTT
>JADZBO010000275.1 GCA_020851995.1 Burkholderiaceae bacterium | reverse complement strand
CGTTGGATGCCGGATCGGTACTCACCAGCAATACGCGACTTCCCGACTCAGCTAATCGAATCGCGGTCGCGCAGGCAATGGAGGTTTTGCCAACGCCGCCCTTGCCGGTAAAAAACAGGAAACGTGGCGGGTTATCGAGAAATTGCATGTAAAGGCCCGTAGGTATGAAGAAGAAGCAGTTGTAGCCAGTCGCCTGATTACCTAACTACATTTGCCGCCGCCGCAGCAACAACCTGAGCCAGCGGTAACCTTCTCCGTCTGCAACTCAACGTCAATCAACTTGGCGAGATCCTCGCGCGTGGGATAACGCCCGGCGAGTATCAATGCTCCGTCAAGCAAGGTGATCGGAAGGCATCGCTCGCCAGCGCGCTCCAGCATCCCTTTCACGACCGCGTTTTCCACGAACGCCATCGGCTGTTTGGCCAGATTGAAACGCTCGACCGTGGCGCCTTGCTGCGCCGCCCACTGTGCGTCGGTGGCAAAGTCCACCAGCGCCTGGTCGACCTCCGTTCCGCAAACGCCGGAACTGCAGCACATCGCGGGGTCGTAAATCTGGATCGTTTTCATTTGATCGCTCCTACTGTTTTTCAGGAATCACCCGTACTGCGTTCAGGAATCACCCATACTGCGTGAAGGTGCCTTGAGTCGCCTTTTGGAATCTGCCACCGGTCAAGTGCACTCTCTGCAGGCGCTTTTTTCGGGCAGCCCATCGCACAATTCCGGACGTCCCGAACAACATTCGTCAGACAGGTAGCCAATGAGATCAACCATCAGCGCAATGTTTGCCCGATAGCGCTGATAGCGGCCTTCCTGCTCTGCGGAAATCAGTCCGGCGTGCGTCAGCGCTTTAAGGTGAAACGATGTATTGGTGGGCGGAAGGCTCAGTGCGGCTGCAATATCGCCGGCCACCAAACCGTCTGGCCCTTGCTTGACCAGCAAGCGAAAGATATCCAGTCGCACACCCGAAGCGAGAGACTCAAAGACTGCTGTGGCTGTTTGCTTGTCCATTGAGCAATAATACAACAACTATTAAAATATTAATTGATTCATCGCAAGCTTAAGCTTCCTTCTGCGGTTAGTGGGCGACGCGTATGGCGACTGTTCGCGCACCTTCCTCTCGTGTACACAGCGCCACAACTGCCACGCGCTTCAGATCCAGAGGGTGCGGTTCGCTCCCCGCACGGCCAACGGTGTCGTTCACGGCTTGCGGATGCTGCTCCAATCGCTCCGCCTGCAATTGTGTGGCGATCGGCTGCGCTGTATATTGGGCCGGGCGGCCGAGAGGATTAACACCCCGATCGCCAACTGGGGATTTAAAACCGGCATTTCCCGCCGCCGCCGTCACGACAGATATATCGTTTAGTGCGCTGGGGTGTTTGGCGGAAAATGCGCTGAGCAGGAAACGGGGCCGGAAATGGCACAAGACCGATGGTCCAGTTGAACCGACTTTTCTGGCTGGTGATTTCACTGTCTCTGCTTGCGGGTTGCATCTCACCGATTAGCAAGACCCCGCCCCTGCCAATTCCTGACCGGGTCGAAACTTCCGCTCTGACTCCTGACCGGGCCGAAACTTCCGCCCTGACGACGCTGGACCGACCCGGCGTCGCGATACGTCAGGCTGCAACCGAGGCAGCAATCCCTGCTGTTGACACCTTCGGCGTCGATGGTGGGGCGGAGCCGGCAAATATCGATGCGTTAAATGCGCTTCTGCGCGAGGATCCGTACGACCTGGAATTGCTCATCAGCTTCGGCACCTCGAAGGGCGGATCGGCTGGGCATATCGCCCTGGCAGTCCGGGGTGAAATCCCGGGGGATGATCTTGTCTACTCGGCCAACTTCTACGCTGATCGCGCGCGCAAGCATGAAAGCGGCCGCTATACGCGGGACCTGATGGTGGCCATCCCGAAAACAGAGTATCTGTTCAGAACAAGCTCCTCGATCGCCACCACCGCTGCGTTTGGCCTGGATTACGGCGAGATCTACAAGCGCTCCGTGATTGGCGTACGCGTGTATGGCGTCCCGCGCGAGGCCAGGCAATCCCTCATCGCCTACTTTCAGCGCATCAATGCCGATTACCATCGCCAGGCGCGCAATACCGAATACCACGATGGGGACGTGAAGTACGACTACATGCGCCTGAACTGCGCAAAGACGATAGGATCCGCGTTCAGGTACGGAGCGGGCTACAGCGACCTGGACGTCGCCAATCCCACAATTCTGACGGGCCGAAGGCTTGTTGCAGCGGCAACGGCGAACCTGCCGACCGAAATGGCGATGAAACTCATCAGCGCCTGGAACAAGCGGGGGTACGGCATGGACGTCGTCCTGTACAAAAAGTACCGCGGGTCGACCTATATTGATCCACACGAAGCGGAAAAGGTGGCTTTCAAGGACTTGCCCAACCGATTCCCCTCGGTCCGATCCTGGGATTTCCGTCGTGACGAGGGAGCCTACGAAGACTTCGACAACCTGTATGCGATGTATCTGCTCTACAACCTGGGCAAATACAGCGTACGTATCGACCCGCAAACACGACTGCTTGTAATCGAAAAGGACAAGCGTCCAATGGACTTCGCAGAAGCGGACACTCTTGCCAGGGAGAGCGCCAGGAAGGACAGCGAAAGTTTCAGCAAGCATACGATGTTCCGACCCCTGGGCATCCCGGTTGGGGAGCCCGCCGATAACACTCACCT
>JADZBO010000274.1 GCA_020851995.1 Burkholderiaceae bacterium | reverse complement strand
TGAACGACAATCTGCCCCTCATGGCGCAGCTCCTGCACTGCGTCGCGCAAACCGGAATCACGCACGGCCGGTGCGCGGATGGCCGGGACAGGCGCGGGCGGCGCAAGGCCTCCCGCCAGCTTGCGCAGATCAAGGCTAAAGCCGGTCGCGGGACGCGCGCGGCCGAAGCCACGACCCACGTCATCGTATCGCCCGCCCTGCACCAGCGCATCATGCCAGCCTTCAGCGTAAATCGAAAAAGTGACACCCGAGTGGTACCCGTAGGTGCCCACATCGGCCAAATCAATGCCGACGGACACATCGTCCAGCTCGGCAAGCAACGATTCGAGGGTATCCAGAGCGGCAACAACCCCCGGCAACGCAGGCAAAACCGACCTGGCGCGACCGATCGCGTCCGCATTGCCATAGAGCTGCGGCAATTTCGCCAGGCCAGCGACGGTTTCGGCAGCCAGGGCGTCAGGCCCCGAGCCCAACAAGGCAATGCCAGGCATGTCCTTATCGCGCAACAGCACCATGATTTCGTCGGCGCGCAAACGGGCGGCGGGGTCTGACTCAAGGAGGCTGCGCACCAGTCCAGCGTGGCAAACATCGAGCCGGACATCCTTGACACCTGCCAGGCGGGTGCTTTCAAGGGCCAGACGGATAATCTCCAGATCCGCTTCCACCCCGGCATGACCGTAGATTTCGGCCCCGATCTGCAAGAGCTCCCGGCTTGACAACAGACCGGCTGGCCGTGCGTGTAGCACCGGACCGCAGTAGCACAGACGCGTCACACCGGGTCGATTCAGCAGGTGGGCATCGATACGCGTCACCTGGGGTGTCATGTCGGCACGGATACCGAGCGTCTTGCCGGACAGCTGGTCGACCAGTTTGCTGGTGCGAAGGTTCAGGTCGCTGCCAGTGCCGCAGAGCAGCGAATCGATATATTCAACCAAGGGGGGCGCGACCAACTCGAATCCGTAGGTACGAAACAGATCCAGCAGGCTGCGCCGGAGCTCTTCGATGCGACGGGCCTGCGCCGGAAGCACATCGGCGAGACTTTCAGGCAGCAGCCAGTTACCCTTCATGATTGCGAGATCGGTCGATGGAATGGTTAAAAAATCATCGGGAGTTGCGCCGGGCAGACAAACGCCGCCCAAACAAAAGCGGCTTGGGGCGTAAGCCCGGCAAGCCGCCAGCACAACGTCAGAACTGAGGCCCGGATCACGGGCTGCCCTGTGCAGAAAGGCAGCCCAACAGCGTCGATCCGGATCAACCCTGAAGCTTACACGGCATTATACCCATTACTTGCCGCTAGGCGATTTCATGTATTTGAAGAACTCAGAGCTCGGATCGACCACCAGCACATCACCCGGCTTGCCGAAAGCACTGCGATAACCTTCAAGGCTCTTGTAGAAGTTGTAGAACGGGAGATCAGCGCCGTAGGCTTTGGCGTAAATGCCAGCGGCCACCGCATCACCCTCGCCCATCACTGCCTGCGCCTTGGAGTAGGCCTCGGCCATGATCTGGTCGCGTTGGCGATCAGCCTCCGCCCGAATCTTCTCGCTTTCAGCGGCGCCGATCGAACGCAGCTCGTTGGCCACGCGCAAGCGTTCCGATTCCATCCGACGGTAAACCGATTCGGAAATTTCGGGCGCGAACTCGATTCGCTTGAGGCGAACGTCGACAATCTTGACTCCGAGCGGTTCGGCGCGTTTGATGACGTTATTGAGAACCTCGTTCATGATGACATCACGTTCGAGCGAAACCACATCCTTGACTGTGCGGATGTTGACTGAAGCGTTGAGTGCGTCGCGGATCAGGGCCTGCAAGCGATCGCGCGCGGCACGCTCATTGCCACCAAACGTGACGTAGAACAGCCGTGCGTCGGCGATGCGCCATTTCACAAACGAGTCGATCAGCAGGTTCTTCTTTTCAGAAGTCTGGATGCGCTCGGCCTCCTGGACATCAATGGTGAGCAGGCGCTTGTCAAGCGTGACCACGTTCTGGAAAGGCGGTGGCAGCTTGAAGTACAGGCCTGGCTCGGAGACGACCTTGCGCACCTCGCCCAGAGCAAAAACAAGCGCGTAGTCAACCTCGCGAACGATGAAAACAGTGGAGGAAAAAATCCCGCTGAGTACCAGCAGAATCACGCCGATCGGCAGAAGTCGTTTCATGGTTGGCTCCTCCTCAGCGTGCGCCGCGATCGCGCGTCAGGGTGTTGGCCGAACCGGCTGCTGCCGGAGCGGGGGGCCGGACGGTTGGAACCGCCGGGGGAGGCACGACTGGCATGGTCGCCGCAGGCGAAACCTTGGACGAGCCCGCAGTCGACCCATCGCGCGCAGCCTGCTGCACGATCTTGTCCAGGGGCAGATACAGCATGTTGTTACCCTGTGTATCGACCAGTACCTTGCTGGCATGATTAAACATCTGCTGCATGGTTTCGAGGTACATACGTTGACGGATGACCTCTGGCGCCTTGCGATATTCGGTCACAACGCTAGTGAAGCGGGCTGCGTCGCCAGTTGCGTCGCCCGTGACTTTGGCCCGATAGCCCTCAGCCTGCTCCATCATCCGGGAAGCCTGACCTGCTGCGAGCGGGACAATCTGGTTACGGTAGGCCTGACCTTCGTTGATCTGGCGCTCGCGATCCTGACCAGCCTTGACGGCATCGTCGAACGCCGCTTGCACTTGCTCGGGCGGCTGGACGTTCTGGATGGCGACGCTGTTGACCTGAATGCCGGTCTGATAGCGATCGAGAATCTGTTGCATGAGTTTCTGTACATCGATGGCGACGGCCGTGCGACCTTCGTACAGGACGAAATCCATACGGCGCCCGCCAACGACTTCGCGCATGGCGGTTTGCGCCGCCTGGCGCACGGCTTCGTCGGGATCCTTGTTCCTGAAGAGATATTCCGGCGCACCGTCGGCGCGCAGGCGATACTGAACGACGAACTGTACATCCACGATGTTCTCGTCATCGGTCAGCATCAACGCCTCTGGAAGCACACGGTTACGGGCATTCCCGCGGAACCCGACTTCGAAGGTGCGCAACTGGGAGATGTTGACGATCGCGCTTGACTGGATCGGGTACGGAAGGCGCCACTGAAAGCCTGGCTGTGCCGTCGCAATGTACTTGCCGAACTGGGTAATGACCGCGACCTGCCCTTCCTGGACGATGAAAAACCCGCTTCCGAGCCAGAACAGTACGGCCGCGGCCGCGAGAATCCCGAGGCCGATTTTTGACTGACGGGGAGTCGGCCCGGAGGGACCGCCTGAAGGCGACTGAGGAACGCCGGGACCACCCTTGCGGCGACCGAACAGCGCGCCGAGACGGTCATTGAAATCCCGCCAGACCTGGTCGAGATCCGGCGGACCGCCGTTACCGGAGGGACGCTTGGGCGGCCCAGAGCCATTATTGCCCTGACCGCGACCCCAGCCGGGGTCATTCAGATTGAAGATTCTGGATAGGCGTTGCATTGTCATCCGAACGTTTGGCGAACTGGGCGATTGCTTCACGCAACCCCTCCAGCCCGGAGCGCTGTTGTGCGCTAAGGAATAATCGGCAAATCGTACCATGCGCGTCGCGCTCGATCCGGGGCTCGAGCCCGACCGCATCAATCTTGTTGTAGACCAGAAGGCGCGGAACCTCGGCGGCACCGATTTCGGCCAGCACTTTGTCGACTTCAGCGATTTGCTCATCGCGCTGCGGACTGGACGCATCGACGACATGTAGCAGAAGATCCGCGTGAATGGCTTCCTCGAGGGTGGCTCGAAACGCTGCAATCAGGGTATGCGGCAAGTCGCGGATGAATCCGACGGTATCGGAAAGGGTGATCTGCCCCGCTCCGTCGACCCAGACGCGGCGCGTGGTCGTGTCAAGGGTTGCGAACAACTGATCCGCCGCATAGGCATCGGCGCGGGTCATGGCATTAAAGAGTGTCGACTTGCCGGCATTCGTGTAGCCCACAAGCGAAACGGAAAGCGTTGCACCGCGCGCGCGCGAACGGCGCTGCGTTGTGCGCTGACGCTGCACGCGCTCCAGGCGCTCGCGCAGCACGCGTACCTTGGAGCCGATCATGCGGCGATCCATTTCGAGCTGGGATTCACCCGGGCCGCGCATGCCGATCCCGCCGCGCTGTCGTTCAAGGTGGCTCCACATCCGGGTCAGGCGCGTGGCCAGATGCTGCAACTGGGCGAGTTCAACCTGCAGCTTGCCTTCGTGACTTTTGGCGCGCAGGGCAAAGATATCAAGGATCAGCGCCACGCGATCGACCACACGCAAATTGAACTGGCGCTCAAGGTTACGTTGCTGGGCAGGACTGAGCGGCTGATCAAAGAGGACGACTTGTGCGTCGTGTTCCTGGGCGATCAGGACGGCCTCGTCGACCTTGCCGGATCCGATGAAATAGGCCGCATCCGGGCGTGATCGCCGGGCGGTGACTGTCGCGACGACTTCGGCGCCCGCACCCCGTGCAAGCATTTCGAACTCTTCGGCGTGCGCCTGATAATCGGGCGAACCGAGGTCGACACTAATGACTAGTGATCGCATTCGTCAGGACACAAAGGCACCCCGTGCGCGAGTGAACGCACAGGAGGCGCAGTGGGAAGCTGAAGGTTAGCGAACAGGATTACTCATCCGCCGGTTGCTCGGTGGGCAGCGAGACGGCTCGCGCAGGAACCACCGTGGAAATCGCGTGCTTGTACACCATCTGTGTGACGGTATTACGCAGAAGAACCACATATTGATCGAAGGATTCGACCTGACCCTGAAGTTTGATCCCATTGACCAGATAAATAGACACTGGAATGTGCTCCTTACGCAAAGCGTTCAGGAAAGGATCTTGCAAAGTTTGCCCTTTATTGCTCATTGGCAGGCTCCGTTATGTTGTTGTTGACGACCGGCTGCGCAAATGAATCACCGGCCAAGAGATGAACTTTACAGGGTTTTCCCGAACCACGCCATACTGGGCTACGAATCGTTACCAATAACCAGGGAATCGCGTCGGAGATCAAAAGACGTGAAGCCAGGACCATCATTGGTCGCGTCAAAATCGAAAAAGTTCCCGTCACCGGGAAACATCGCAAAGAATCACCTTCCCCTGAATCTGGGAAACATCGCAAAGAAGCACCTTCCCCTGAATCCGGGGAAAAATTGCGCGGAATCTTTTATGCCCTTCGATGCACTTCCATGCATTTCGATGCACTTCGATGCACTTCGATGCACGATAAGGGGTCTTACTGCAACCCCCCCCCGCACTCAATGACGGGGGACAGAGCACACCGGATCAGGCAAGA
>JADZBO010000273.1 GCA_020851995.1 Burkholderiaceae bacterium | reverse complement strand
GGCTGGGATACGCCGGGTTCCGCGGGCAGAGCAGGGGAAACGCATTCAAAACTGGTGATACGCATCTTGACCGGATGGCCGCCGGGGGTGAGAAAGGTCATGATATTCGTCAGCCCGTTCGCGTAGGCCAGAGGAATGGTGTTCTTTTGGCGTGAAAGCAGGTCGGCGATTGAATAGGCGGCCTTCTGCGTCATATTGATGGTTCGGAATACATCCCAGTAATTGAACATCGCAATCAGCCCCCAGATCAGGAGCGGCAACATGATCAAGGCCTCGGCCAGAACGAGGCCATCCTCGGCGCGAAGGTAGGTGATGAACCGGCGTTTCAGGTTGCGCATGGTAGGATCATCCAGGCTCGTTCACGAAAACCGAAGACACGATCATTGTGACCGCCCCGTCGCTTTGAACCGGCATCTTGATACTAATGCCCATTGTGGTCGGAAACATTGGCCATTCCTTCATGCAGACGCGGATCAGCATGATGTTGTTGTCGGTGCCGGTGGCAAAGTCCGCTGGAACCGGCTCGCCGACGTTGATCTCGTAGGCCTTGTCGACACAAGGCACCGTGGTCGAGCCCATTGCAAAACTGCCTGTGTCGATCGGCTGCATCCATATCTTCATTGCGTTCAGGCAGTTCGACAAGGAGCCGGCCATCATGCCGTTCTTGCAGATCTCCGCCTTCAGATCCTGATGCTTGAATGACTTGCCGTATACGCCCAGACGCAGGTTTCGAACCACGATATCGATGCTGCGGTCGAACATCGCGTACTTCATCATATAGACGCTACTCTCTACGGATGCCGCGAAGAGCAGGAAGACTGTCGGGAAGACAAACAGGAACTCGATGATGGCAGAGCCACGTTCATCGCGCAGAAAGGTGAGGAAGCGGGTCATTGCGTCAGCTTCAGGTCAGAAATGCGCGCGGCGATGTCTTCGAATGCGGAGTTCAGCGAGTCGGCAGTGAGAACATGATAGAAGTAGCCGGTGCCGGGCGATGAACAGCTCATGATCGGACCTGTGGAAACGTCGTCGCCCAGGACGATACCGAATATTTCCACCCCGGCTGTTTTGGCAGCAGTGCAGTTGGTGTTCAGCAGGCTGTTCATGTTGGCTGTGCCTGACATGAAGTTGCCGACGAACATATTGTAGATGGTTGCGTAGTTGGAGGTCCCGACCACACCCGAGCGCATGTACAGTTGCTGCACTACCCAGTCGACGCGAACATAGCGCCAGACTTCGGACCAGTCGAGCTGGCGTACCGTGCCGCTCCCCGACCAGCTTGGCGCTGCAGGAGCTCCCGTTGCGGCAACCCAGGAGAGCGGATCACAGGCACCAGTGATATCCGATCCGGAGCCCGAACCTTCCGCCTGGGTGCCAACTCGCTGCTTAACCGATTTCGCCTTGAGATGCGGTACAAAGAATTCGCGGTTCGTGTTGAGCGTCCACTTCGAGCAGGTATTGCCAGCGCCTGTCCATGGGCGTGCGCCGTCAGTTCGCGCCGGGCCACCCGAAGTGTAGCGGATTGCAAGTTTTCCATCTGCCCCGCGCCAGATCGGTGACGGGCCGGATTTGTAGGCGTCGAGGATATAGTCGCTGGCTACATGCGTTCCGTCCGTCATCAGGACGATGACTTTGCGGGTAGCGGCGTCGTTGTTGAGGGTGGGACGACCAGCCATCGCGGTTTCGCTGATGAGGTTGCTGTAGATCGTGCTAGCCGATTCATCAATGAGTGCGGTGCCCCAGCGCATGCCGACAGCGATCGACGTGGTGCCGCGTGGGTTCAGCTGGGCAATCTGAGCTTTCAGAGCGACGATGTCGGTAGAGGGCAAGGCAACAAGGTTCGAGCCGGATTCGTCTGCGCCCGTGCTGAAATTGTCGCCGTGATTGCAGTAGACATCGTTTGACTTTTTGTAGGGCACTGATCCGGTGGTCCCCGACGCCGAGGTGAGTGAGCTTCGGAAGTTTAGTGCGACCGTGCCACCGTCAGTGTTTGTCGTAATGGTCGGTTTAGGGTCTGTATTCGGCCGGTAAGTATCAGCGACCGCCGCCATACGAATTGGGGTCGTCCTTGAAAGAGCAAGCGAGTCATAGGTGCTTTCGGGGATCTCGAAACAGTTGGTATCCGGGTTTTTGACGCCCTGGTTCGCCACATAGTCCCACGACGACAGGTTCGAGACGGTGAACTGGTCGCGCAGGGCAACGGGGATGTTCACGTTCGACGAATAGGGCACCATGCCGATCGAAATGAGATCGTCAGGGTCTTTGTCGATCGTGTAGTTTCCGCTCGTGTCCTTGCTGTATTTCAGAACCGTGAGAAAGTTTGATGCTGCCTGGCGAAGGGCTGCGATCTTGGTTGTGGTCCCCGAGGTCCCGCTCATGGAGCCGGTGATGTCGAGGACCAAGAACACTTCGACCTTTGCAATGCCCTGAGAGGCCACCGATACGGCGGGACCTTCGAAATAAGGCATGTCAAGCATCTGCATGAAGTGATTGTACGACCGAACCGTTGCGCGGGCCGTCGCCTCGCGCTTGCTGGTGGTTGCGTAGCCACCAACGGTCGGGGGGAAGTAGTCGACAGTCAACTCGTTGCCGAGCCCGGCCTTGGTGAACCATTCGGTAACAACGGACTGCGGTGTCGTCGACGGCGGCAGGGAGATGTTGGCCGCCGCGAGGGTGGCACGATCCAGCGTTTCCTGCAGGGCGACGCGGCGCATCTCGAAGCGCACGGTGTCGACCGCGATGCCGCCAATCATCAGGATCATGACGAAAAGGATCGCGATGAAGATGGCGATCGAACCGCCCTCGTCCGACCTGAATTGAGAGAACTTGCGGGCAAGGTGAGCAAAAGCCGGGCGCGCGTCGGGTTTGGTCAACATGTCACTATCCATTGCAGCAGCTTCCCGCCAGAAAGGACGGGTTCCCAAGCGATGATCTAGGCACAAGTTCGGGCATAAGTAAGGCATTTGCTGCCAGACCCCCGGTGGTCTGCCACAATCCGGAAACAATCTGCGGGAATCTGGCGGCTTCTGATGCCAATGCGAAATATTTCCTCGGTGTTGCGTTTCGGAAAAAGAATCGCCTCGGGGTTTCGATTCGCTTTTGATCTGTGTTGCGGCGGGCCGGGGCGGGCGGCTTTCCGGGTTCCCTCCCCCCCGATCAGGCGCTAGGCTCCGGCCAAGGGCGTCTGAGGTGCCCGGCCTGTCAGGAGGGACGGCATGAAAATTTCCGGTGAACCGAGTTTCCGCGAGTCTGTTGATCTGATGTTCAACCGAGCGGCGAAGCTGATGGACCTGAGCCCGGGTCTTGAGCAGAAAATTCGGGTCTGCAACTCGACCTATACGGTGCGGTTCGGGGTGCGGCTGCGCGGCAAGATCGAGACCTTCACCGGCTACCGCTCGGTGCATTCGGAACATATGGAGCCGGTCAAGGGCGGCATCCGCTTCGCGCTGTCGGTGAACCAGGACGAGGTCGAGGCGCTGGCCGCACTGATGACCTACAAATGCGCGCTGGTGGAGACGCCGTTCGGGGGCTCGAAAGGCGGCCTCTGCATCGACCCGCGGCAGTGGGACGAACATGAGCTGGAGCAGATCACCCGCCGCTTCGCCTATGAGCTGATCAAGCGCGACCTGATCCATCCGGCGCAGAACGTCCCCGCCCCCGACATGGGGACCGGCGAACGCGAGATGGCCTGGATCGCCGACCAGTATGCAAGGATGAACACCACCGACATCAACGCCAAGGCCTGCGTGACGGGGAAACCGCCGCATGCGGGCGGCATCCAGGGGCGCGTGGAGGCGACGGGGCGTGGCGTGCAGTTCGCGCTGCGCGAATTCTTCCGCCACAAGGACGACATGGGCAAGGCCGGGCTGACCGGCGGTCTCGATGGCAAGCGGGTGATCGTGCAGGGCCTGGGCAACGTGGGCTATCACGCGGCGAAGTTCCTGAGCGAGGAGGACGGCTGCAAGATCATCGCGGTGATCGAGCGCGACGGGGCACTGACCGACCCGAAGGGGCTGGACATCGAGGATGTGCGGCAGTGGATGAACGCCCACGGCGGGCTTCTGGCGGGCTATCCGAAGGCGACGCATGTGGCCGATGGCGCCGCAGTGCTGGAAGAGGCCTGCGACATCCTGATCCCGGCGGCGATGGAGGGGGTGATCCACCTTTCCAATGCCGAGCGGATCAAGGCGCCGCTGATCATCGAGGCGGCCAATGGCCCGATCACCTACGGCGCGGATGAAATCCTGCGGCGGAAGGGGTGCGTGATCATTCCCGACATGTATGCCAACGCGGGCGGGGTCACGGTCAGCTATTTCGAATGGGTGAAGAACCTGTCCCACATCCGCTTTGGCCGGATGCAGCGTCGGGCCGAGGAGGCGCGGTCGCGGCTGCTGGTCGAGGAACTGGAGCGGCTCTCGTCGGACCAGGGGCTCGGCTGGACGCTGGCGGAGGGGTTCAAGGAGCGCTTCCTCACCGGATCTGACGAATTGGCGCTGGTGCGCTCTGGCCTCGACGACACGATGCGCACGGCCTACCAGGCGATGCGCGAGGTCTGGCACTCTCGCCAGGACGTCGAGGACCTGCGGGTCGCGGCCTATATCGTCTCCATCGGTCGGGTCGCGCAGACCTACAGGTCGAAGGGGTTGTAAGCAGGCAGGCCCGCCCTTTTCCTGCCGCAATATGAACGCAATCTAACTGGCTCGTTATTCTGCATTCATATTCGGATTGATATACTCGCCCCCTAAGTTGCTTATTGCTTTCAACAGCCTAGGCATTTTCAGGAGTGGTGGACGATGGGGAACCGGGCGGGCGGCAAGTGGGCTAAAACAAAGGCATTTTTAAGGCAAGAGGGTGGGAGCGCGACGATCGAGTTCGTGCTGTGGTTGCCGATTGTGATTGCAATCCTTCTGCTGGTTGTCGATTCGAGCATGCTGTTCATGAGCCGCTCGCACGCCATGCGGGTGCTGCAGGACACCAACAGGTTGTATTCGGTCGGCCAGTTCACCGGAGAGCGCGAAGTTCGGATAGCCAAGGCGCAAAATTATGCGCTGTCACGACTGCGAGGGCTGTCGCCAAGTGCAACGGTGACGACGACCGAAAACGAAGGCGTCGTGCGGACCCGGGCGATCATGGAAACCCGCGAAATCGCCCAGATCGGATTTCTGGGGATGATGATCGACACCGAGATGGTGGTTGCGGCGGAACATAGGGTGGAGTCCTGAGATGGCGCGCTTTTCCAGCAGACTGACCCGGTTCCTTGCCTCCGACGATGGCACGATGGCCGTCGGGGGCCTGATCTTCACCGTGATCTTTCTAGCGGTCGGAGGTCTGGCTGTGGACGTCTCGAACGCGATCAACCAGCGGGCGCAGTTGCAGCTGACCGCCGATGCCACGGCGCATGACGCGCTTTACACACTGAACTCCACGCTGACCGCCACGGCAGATGAGGCCAAGTCGGAGGCGCTGGCGCTGGGTGACTACAACATGCCGAGCGCCGTCTATGGCCAGGTCTTGACTGCCTCTGACATCGAGTTCGGGGTCTGGGATCGGGCGACCCGGCACTTTACGCCGGATGAAGACTCGCGGTCGGCGGTGCGGGTGCTGACGCACCGGGATGCGGCGGGCGGCAACGAAGTGACGACATATCTGCTGAAATTCGCCGGCTTCGAATCCTGGGACGTCCGCACGGATTCGGTGTTCGAGACCTATGTGCCCGACTGCCTGCGCGAAGGATTCGTGGCCGAAAACATGGTCGATATCCAGAGCAACAATGCATATCTCAACGGCTTCTGCATCCATTCCAACGATGTGGTTTCGCTGAACAGCAACAACTACTTCGAGGAAGGCACCGTGGTGTCGATGCCGGATCAGTCGCGGCTGGACATGCCGGCCTCTGGCACTCGAACCAACGAAGGCCTGACCCAGGCGCTGCGCTATGGCGCGATCCAGATCCGGCTGATCAACGCCCTGCGCGCGGTGCCGTCGTCGCCCTATGCCACAGGCATTGCGGCGATGTGGAGCTATATCCAGCTGGCGACGCAGGACGGGCAGCTGGCCTATGTCACCGGCACTCCACGGCAGATCACCATCGTGAACGGCAGGCCGACGCCGTCCGGGGCCAGCGACGATCAGGTCCAGGCCGGGCGCGACCTTCTGGACCGGAACGACGCCTTGGTCCTGCGATCGAATGCGGTGAACTACGTCTATTGTTCAAGCACGAGCATGCAGGTGCAAATCCGGCAATTGCTGACCGACGTGGTGGTCATCACCAATTGCCAGATCAGCTTCGGGACGGGCGGGGCGCTGGAGAACGGGCTGATCGCGACGCTGCATACGGGCAATTCGTCGATCTCGGGCGCGT
>JADZBO010000272.1 GCA_020851995.1 Burkholderiaceae bacterium | reverse complement strand
CCGTGGCCAGCATCCAGACGCTGAGCGAGGCCACGATCGGCGCGCCGGCAAATGCGCAAGGCTGCAGCATCGTCGGGCGCGATCTGCGCCTGCCCGTGCGCGACGCGGCGCTGGCCAATGGCATGCTGATTCACGGGCTGGACTTTGACGATACCCATCTGAACAGCATTATTCACGCCACCGCCGCCTGTCTTCCCGCCGCACTCGCGATGGGCGAATCCCTGGGTGCGAGCGGGCGCGATTTCCTCGCTGCTTACGCCGCTGGCATGGAAACCGCGATCCGGGTTGGCGCAGCCGCCAAAGGCGGCTTCCATCACACAGGTTTTCACGCGACCGGCGTCGTCGCACACTTCAGCTCGGCCGTGGTCGCCGCCAAGCTGCTTGGGCTGCCAGCGTCCGCCATTGTGGCCGCGCAAGGTATCGCAGCGAGCACCGCCTCCGGCGTTCAGGTCTTTCTGGAGGAAGGTGCCTGGACTAAGCGTATGCACCCGGGGTGGGCGGCTGTGGCCGGCATCACCGCAGCCTATCTGGCACGTGGCGGCGTCAAAGCCCCCACGCGTCCTTACGAAGGCAGGTTTGGCTTCTTTGAAACGCACATCCAGCATCCACATCAACCCATCGATGTCCATGCGGAACTGACGACGCTCGGAAGTTTCTGGGAACTCGCCGAAACAGCCATCAAACCCTACCCTGTCTGCCACTTCATACACGGCTGCGCCGATTCGGCGATTGCCCTGCACGCCCGGATCAACCCTGAAGACATCGTTTCGGTGGAGGCGTTCCTTGCACGCGATACGATGCCGATCGTCGCGGAGCCTCACGAAAACAAGGTCCTGCCCACGACCGATTACGAGGCCAAGTTCAGCGCTCAGTTCGTGGTGGCCACCTGCCTGCTCAAAGGAGCCTTTGGTTTGCCCGATCTTCTGCCCGAAGCACTGACCGATCCGCTGATTCTGGATCTGTCCCGCCGTGTCACCTGTCATATCGATCCGGACTCTGCATTCCCGACCTTCTTTTCGGGAGGAGTCCGCCTCAAGATGAGGGACGGACGCACCCTCTGGCATCACGAGCGCGTGAACAGCGGCGCCGGCGAGCGCGCACTGGACGAAGCCGGCGTGACCCGCAAGTTCATGCCGTCGGCGACGATGACCTTCAGCGCTGCGCAGGCCGAGCACGTGCGCCGCGTTGTGCTCGATCTCGAAAACCACACTGTCGGGGAACTGGCCGACGCCCTGCGCGGCATCGTTTCCTGATGTCTGCAAACACATCGCTGCCCCTTACACCAACCGGAAAGTTATCATGACGAACCCTGACCACCACGGCTATGTTCTGGAGCGCATGGCGCAACTGATCTGCAACTTCGATCTCACCAAGGTCAGCGAATCGGCCGTCAATCTTTCGCGAACTGCGATCGTCGACACCGTCGGCGTCACCGTCGCAGGCGTGATCGAACCCTGCGTCACCAACCTCTTGCGCACGCCCGGTGTCGCAACCGCACCCGGAATCTGCTCAATCCTGGGCACGGCACTCAAGACATCGGCGCTGGATGCAACCTTCATCAATGGCACCGCGTCCCACGCACTGGATTACGATGACTTCAGTCAGCCGATGGGCGGTCATCAATCGGCACCGCTCGTGCCGCCGCTGATCGCGATTGCCGAAGAGCGAGGGCTGTCAGGTCTAGCTGTCATCAACTCCTATGTGGTCGGAATCGAGACGGAGATCCGTCTGGCGCGTGGCGTGAATTTCTTTCATTACGACATCGGCTGGCACCCGACCGCGACGCTTGGTGTGTTTGGGGCGACCGCCGCAGCAGGCCACATGATCGGACTCGACGAGCGCAAACTGGCCATCGCCATGGCGATTGCGGCGTCGTTTGCATCGGGAATCAAGGCTAATTTCGGCACAATGGTCAAACCACTGCATGTCGGTCAGTGCGCACGCAACGGACTGCTCGCGGCCCTGATGGCGGATGCTGGCTACGATGCGAACCCGGCCGCACTGGAACACAAGCAAGGGTTCCTCAATACCTTCAATGGCCCCGGCAATTTCGACATCGACGCAATCTTCGAAAACTGGGCCAATCCGATTGAAATCCTCAGCCCCACCATGGGTCTCAAGCAGTTTCCATGCTGCGGCAGCACGCACCCGGCGATCGCCATGGCGCTCAAACTCCGGCAGGAGGAGAGCATTCGACCCGAGGATATTGCAGACGTCCAGATCATGCCGCATCGCCGCCGGTTGCCGCACACGGACAACCCCGACCCCCAAACATCGCTGGCGGCTAAATTTTCCGTGCAATATGCAGTCGCACGCGCGCTGGTTCAAGGTGCCGTGCGCCTGGGCGATTTCGAGGGAGACGCCCATTTTGACCCAGTGGTACGGTCCGTCATGGAAAAATCGCGCGCATTCCCGCATCCGGATATGCCCGACGACTCACCCGAACAATTCGGTGCCGAGGTGATCGTCACGCTGAAGAACGGCGCGGTGCACGCACGTCGGATCAACAGCCTGATCGGCCGCGGCGGCGATTATCCGCTGACCAGTGACGAACTCTGGGAAAAGTTTTCGGATTGCGCAAAACGCGTGCTGCCGGTGCAACGCTACACTGAGGCGTTCGAACTGCTTAACCAGCTTGAGCGGGTCGACGATATACGCAAGATCACAGCGCTGCTAAGTGCCTGATGGACACCTTTGACCGGAATGACTATGAACGACGCCACGGAACTGCCCATTGTCGAAGACGAACTCTCGCTCCTCAACGACTGGGTCGGACTCAATGACCAGAACATCATTGAACTGGGATGCGGTGCGGCCAAGCTGTCACGGGAGTTGCTAAAGCGGTTCCCCCGCAGTCGTGTCACCGGGCTTGAAGTCGACCGAATCCAGCACGAAAAGAACCTGCTGAATCCACAGGAAGGGCTTACGTTTCTGGCGGCGGGCGCGCAGGAAATTCCTTTCCCCGATGCGACGTTCGATCTGGCGATCATGCTGAAATCCCTGCACCACATTCCTGTGGAACTCATGCATCAAGCACTCGGGGAGATTGCGCGCGTGGTCCGACCAGGCGGCAAGTTGTACGTCTCGGAGCCGGTTTACGCCGGCGCGCTCAACTCCATCACCAGCATCTACAACGAAGAGCGCGTCGTGCGGATCGAGGCGCAGCGTGCCCTGGACGCCGCCATCGCGGGCGGAAAATGGGTGCAGACGAACGAGATACGGTTTGACTCGACCTCGTATTTCAGGAACTTCGAGGATTACGAGAAGAAGCAGATGCACGCCACCTTCCGCGAAAACGCTGTCACACCAGAAATCCTTGAACGCGTGCGTAAGGCGTTCGAGCCACACTGCGGCCCCGACGGCGTGACCTTCCGGCGTCCGCAGCACGTTCGGCTGCTGCAACGCATCTGAAGGACTGGCGTCGACTCTGCACTCTGGAGTTGAGCT
>JADZBO010000271.1 GCA_020851995.1 Burkholderiaceae bacterium | reverse complement strand
TGGATGTGGCGTTGCTAATGACTCCGATGGAAAGCGGTGTGAGCGGAGCGACGCTGTCGTTGCGTGCCCGAAGCTGGTTGAGCTTTTTTGCAAGCCGGATCAGTTGATTCTCATCCAGCGCGTATGCAGCAAGGTGCCGTAGCTCGGCGCAAGACTGCGCGGCAGCGACCAACTGCGGGAAGTCCGCCGGCGGGCGGCGCAGCCAGGCGAGGTTTTCAAATAGGTTGCTCATGAATGACTTGGTCTCGCCGCAGGCTGTATCGGAAATCGGAAGGCGTAGCCACGATGCGACGAGCGTGCCTCGTCGTTGCGGAACTCACCAGCTCTCAACTCAGCAGTCCATCCGGCTGACGACAGATCTGCAACCCTTTCAGTGCGAATCCGGTCGTCTTTCCAGGATAGATCCGGACTTTCGTGTAGCCACTGCCGGGCGATGTGAGGGGGAATTTCAAGGGGGCGTCGACGGATGCCGGCACACTGAATTTTCGTGTCGATCCGTCCGCGCCGATCGCTTCAAGTGTGATCGTCTTTGCCTCGGAGAGTGTCAGGTGCGCCGACAGGTAGTCGAGTTTGCGAAAGGGTTCGCTAAAACTGTATTCAACGAAGTCGTTGTCGGTGGTCGCACTGACGGAAAACCCATCCGTACTGGCATTCGCAGCGCGTCCGGTCAGTTTTGAGTTGGAAAGACGCGCCGTCACGGTGGAAGCCGTGCAATTCTTCTGAACCAGCGCCGCCACGCGCAACAGCCACTCGGTGTTGTCCATATTGAAAGTCGCCGACCGCCATTTGTAGGTCGGTGGCATGGGCATCTGCTTTTCCGCCTGCTCCCAGATCATCAGTTTCGGGGGCTTGGTCTGGAACACATCGCCGCGCAGATAGGTTTCCATGCCAACCCAGGCGCCGCGGTCACCGTCGGTCGACGACAAATAGATGTCGCGCTGCAGGTTATATACCAGGCCATCCAGAAACCCTGTGAACTGTCGGGAACTACTGCTGCCGACCAGCGCCACGCCATAGTACGGCAAGCTGTTGTGTGGAAGCGCACCCTTCACACGAACCGCCGTGAATGTTCTGATCTCGTCTGACTGGCTGGTCTGTTTGGCGGCGTCGGCGGGTGACAACTGAGGGATGATATCGCGCAGGTTGCTTCGCTTTTTCGACTTGCTCATCTCCAGCTTGTATTGCTGTGCCGGAGTGCTGTCGAGTGCGCTTTTCAGTGTCGGATTCGCGGCAATTCCGGCCTTGATCGCTTCTGCCGCCAGCAGCGCGCCGGCAGGCGTCCAGTGGCTGTCCAGTTTGTGCTGCAGGACCAAAGGGCCGTTGCGGTTGGCTGGATCGAGAAATGGGGTGGCAAGGTCGATGGCGTTGACGCGCCCCTTCTCAAATCCCTTCATCACGCGCTCATACTGACCAGCCATTTCGCGGGTTTTCCGGACCGATGGCGGCAGGAACTCGGAATAGACGCGCGCCCTTGAGGGAATGATGACAACGGCCATCGTGACGCCGTTCGCGGCCAGCACCTTGTTGAACCGGCTGATTAAATCGATTGTGACGTTGGTCGGGGCCATATCCTCGACTGTCGCCAGCTCCCAGGTTGAAAACAGCCACCCGTCTTTTCCGACGATGCCGCTTTGCGCCTGCTGGCCGTGTGCGGCAACGCCACTGAAGCAGACCCCGGTACCAAGAATTGCTGTCGCGAGAATCTTCGTGCGGTTGCGGTCGGACATGAGTGCCCTCGGTTGATTGGACGAATTCGGGCGTGCGCCACTGTGCCGGGCCTATTCAGGCAGGATTCGCCGGTGATTCGGGGCGAACGCAAGCCGCCTGTGCGAAGCCGGCTCCTCCGGGGCATTGCGAAGCGGTCCGCAATACTTTGCAAAATCACAACGGTTTTCGGGTCTGAACCAGTGTTTTGGCCGGAGGAATGCTAAAGGCTTTTGTGGAGCAAAACAAGCCGTAATATTCTTGACCCATCGGGATTTTTTAAGCCCGTTGCCTCTCACAGAGACAGATGGTCGTGCCAATCGACTTCCGGATGACGGGTCGTTCGGTCGAGAGCGGGTTGTGCAAAGTTGGTAATATGTCGCACTCAGGTGTTGGTGTCATTCCTTAGTGCACCTTGTGCCAGGTGGTTGACGCGTGTCTCGCAGTGACGGCGAATCTTCTTGTAACAGCGTAGCCCGCGCCTGCTCCCTGCGCGATTGGAAGGCTCGTTTTCAACACTCTTGACAAGCCGGCGCTTGCGCAAAAACCCGGGTATCACGCATTGGTTCAACATGACTGACCTTAAGATTGCCTCCAGCCCAACGCGCACGATACTGATCGGAACGTTCATCGTTCTCCTCGCGATGGGTACCCGCGCCACTTTCGGTCTGTTCATGCAGCCCATGGGCTTGCACCACGACTGGTCGCGCGAGGTTTTTTCAATGGCCTTTGCGCTGCAAAATCTGGTCTGGGGATTTGGCGCGATCGGTGCGGGGATGATGGCCGACCGGCTCGGCTCGGCGCGCACGGTGGCAATCTGCGCGCTGTTTTACGCGGCGGGTTTGTATGGCAATCGGGTTGCGACCACCGAGCTCCAGCTGTATCTGTCGGCAGGCTTGCTGATTGGTCTCGGGCAGGCCGGAACCACTTTCGCCGTCATTCTGCCGGTGATTGCGCGTTCGGTGCCCGCGGCTTCCCGTAGTACTGCCATGGGAATCGCAACGGCCGGCGGATCGCTCGGGCAATTTCTGGTCGTGCCCTCAGGGCAGTTCGCGATCGACAGCATCGGTTGGGTGGATGCCTACGTGGTCTTCGCCTGCATCATGGCGTTCACTGTTCCCCTGACCTGGTTCCTGCGCGGCAGGCCTGTTGCGGGAACCGGCCCACAGCAATCGATGATGTCGGCGATCCGCCAGGCGCTTTCGCACCCGACATTTCATTTTCTGTTCTGGAGCTATTTCGTCTGCGGCTTTCACACCGCCTTCATTACCTTGCACCTTCCCGCGTTCGTCGTCGATGCGGGGCTCAACGCCAGCACAGGCGCGGTCGCGATCGGTCTGATTGGGTTGTTCAACGTGTTCGGCTCGTTCTCGTGCGGGAAACTCGGCGGAACGCACAGCAAGAAGAACCTCCTGGCCATCGTCTATGCGATGCGAGCCATCGGGATCCTGTGGATTCTGGTGATGCCGATTTCACCCTGGGTCGTCTACGTGTTCGCTGGCTGGATGGGGCTGTTCTGGCTTGGAACCGTGCCCCTGACGCAAGGGCTGATCGCCCAGATTTATGGGTTGCAGTTTGCCGCGACCCTTTCGGGCATGGTTTTCCTGGGGCACCAGCTTGGCAGTTTCGCGGGCGTTTGGCTCGGCGGAAAGGTGCAGGCACTGACCGGCAGCTATGACGTGGTCTGGTGGATGGGCATTGCCCTGGCTCTGATCGCCGCGCTGTTGTGCCTGCCGGTTCGCGAAAAACCGCTTGGCATCCGTCTGTCGCCTGCCGCGACCTGACATGATGCGCGACGCCCTGCCACATCAGGATCGATTGCGCACCCGCCATGCCTTGCGGCGGTTCAGTCTTGGCGTGGCGCTCGTCGTGGTGCTGGCCCTGGGGCTTTGGGGTTACACCACCCCTTCCATGCGACTTGCCTGGGAGTCTGTTGCAACGATGTGCGGGTTCTAGATCCGGATTCCCGTCCCCCGGACGCGCGTGTCGGTCAACCCCTGCTAGAATGCTGGCTGGCGGGCCCCTTCGCATGGCTCGGCGGTGAACCTGGTCAGGTCGGGAACGAAGCAGCCACAGCCGTGCAGAGTCAGTGCCGAAGTCAGGCTCGCCTCCTCATTTTTCGTCGGTAGTGTCCAACGTCCATGTCTTATCTGGTTCTCGCGCGCAAGTGGCGCCCCCGCACGTTTGAGACCCTGGTCGGCCAGGATCATGTCGTGCGCGCGCTGACCCATGCGCTCACGACCCAGCGATTGCATCACGCCTGGCTGTTCACCGGAACCCGCGGCGTGGGTAAAACCACGCTCTCGCGCATTCTGGCCAAGGCTCTCAACTGCGAAAAGGGCATCACCGCGACGCCGTGTGGCGTTTGCCGCGCCTGCACCGAGATCGACGAGGGCAGGTTCGTCGATTATCTTGAACTCGATGCCGCTTCAAACCGGGGCGTCGATGAAATGACCCAGTTGCTCGAGCAGGCGGTCTACTCTCCGGGCGCGGGTCGCTTCAAGGTCTACATGATCGATGAAGTGCATATGCTCACCGGCCACGCGTTCAACGCGATGCTCAAGACCCTCGAAGAGCCGCCCCCGCATGTGAAGTTCATTCTGGCCACCACCGATCCCCAGAAGATTCCGGTGACCGTGCTGTCGCGTTGCCTGCAGTTCAACCTCAAGCAGATGTCGGGCGAAGCCATCGTCGGGCACCTTGATCAGGTTCTTGGCCAGGAGCAGATCCCTTTCGAGGTGCCGGCGCTGCGCCTGCTCGGTCAGGCGGCCTCCGGATCGATGCGCGATGCGCTCTCGCTGACCGACCAGGCCATTGCCTACAGCGCTGGCAACCTGACCGAGGAATCCGTGCGCGGGATGCTCGGCACGATTGACCAACGGCATCTCGTGCGCCTGCTTGAAGCGCTCGCCGCGGGAAAGGCCTCCGTGGTGATGGAGATTGCCGACGAGCTCGCGCTGCGGGGCCTGTCGTACCGGTCCGCGCTTGGTGATCTCGCGGTGATGCTCTCGCGCATCGCCATCGTGCAGCGCGTACCGCAGGCCAATGATGAGGCCGATCCACTCACGCAGGATATCGTTCGCCTGGCCGAGACCTTGCACCCGGACGCTGTCCAGTTGTTCTACACGGTCGCAGTGCACAGCCGTTCGGAACTCGCCATCGCTCCGGATGAATATGCCGGCTTCGTGATGGCCTGTCTGCGCATGCTGTCACTTGCCGGAAGCGCCCCACCGGGCGCTCGATCAGAACCCCCGACGCCAGTCCTCGCCTCGGCACAGATACCACCCACAAGCGTCCAGGCGGATGCGCTGGCCTCACCGCCCGCTGCGTCCCTGGTCGCCACGGCACCCCCATCGACACCGGAGCGCGTCCCGGCAGCGGTCAAGGCACCTGCGCCGGCATCCGCCTTGGCTCCAACACCGGCTTCGACAACGGTACCCACACCGGTACCCACACCGGCACCCACATCGGCACCCACAGCGGCACCCACAGCGGCACCCACAACGGTACCCACATCGGCACCCACACCGGCACCCACATCGGCAGCACCCGCGAATAGCCGGACGGCGGATTCGGGTTCGCAGGCCGCTTCTCCGCAGGCCCGCGCTGCGACCGATGCGCGGATCTCGCGCAATGATTCCCCGATGCCCGATGCCGCCGATGACGCGAATTTCGAGCCAGACTTCGATTTTGGCTTTGATCCGGCGCCACCGGAGATCGATGATTTTTTCGACCACTCACCAGGCCAGGCCCCTGCGCCCAGCGCAAACATTCCCCTGGATGACTCCGGACGGGCAATCGAATTGCCCGAGCCGTGGCCGTCGTTTTCGGCTGGGTTGTCGCTCTCCGGTATGGCCGAGCAACTCGCCCGTCAGTCCGAATGGATCGGCGTGACCGGGCGCACGATTGCCCTGCGTGTATCGTCGCGCGCGCTGTCGACCGGCGCCCACGTGGATCGGCTGCGTGCAGTGCTGTCTGAACACTTTGGCGTCGGCGTCACCCTGCGAATTGAGGTTGGCGCCACGCAGGGTCAAACTGCGCATGCGATTGATGTTGCCGGTCAGCAGGCACGCCAGCAAGCTGCGGAGCTTGCGGTGGACAACGACCCGTTTGTGCAGGCGCTGGTCAGGGACTTCGGCGGGCAGGTCGTGCCCGGTTCGGTGCGTCCAGGTCCGGCGGCTGCCGCTTGAACCCCTCCCACTCAGGAAACCAGACATGATGAAAGGACAGATCGCCGGGCTCATGCGCCAGGCGCAGCAGATGCAGGAAAACATGAAAAAGGCGCAGGATGCGCTGGCCGACATTCTCGTCGAGGGCGCGGCCGGCGGCAACCTCGTCAAGGTCACCATGACCTGCCGCCATGACGTCAAGCGTGTGACGATCGATCCAAGTCTCCTCGCCGAGGACAAAGATATGCTG
>JADZBO010000270.1 GCA_020851995.1 Burkholderiaceae bacterium | reverse complement strand
CGGGGCAGAAGCGCGGCTGGCAAAGCGGTGCCGTCCAGCGCAAGGCACACACCGTATTCGGCGCACAGCGCCCTGGCGTGGAAAATGTCGGCTTCGCGACGCGGTCGCAACCAGGCCTGCGGCCGCGCGGCATCCTGATTCCAGTGCACCGGCCCTTCCGTCATGCGCGCAAGGCGGGTGCAAAACTGCCCCCACGGCGTGGAAGGCGCCCGGCGGCCGAACAAAAACGCGCGGCGGGAGTTGGGTGTGACCACTAAAATCCGGTTTTCAAGTGAGGATCCTGACGATGACTATCCTGGCAGCGCGCACCAACGAAACGGTCACCTTCCATGCCGTCGAACTGCTCAAGAAGGCCAACGAACTCAGACGCGCAGGCAAGGACATCATCAGTCTGGGGGTTGGTGAGCCGGACTTTACCGCAGCCGCGCCGGTGGTTGAAGCCATGCAGCGTGCGGCGCGCGACGGTCTGAGCGCCTACAGTGCACCTGCCGGGCTACCGCAACTCCGTGAAGCCATTGCCGAATTTTATGGCAATCAGCTCGGCGCGCCGGTTGACGCGTCCCGGGTGATCGTCACCACCGGGGCAAGCGGCGCCCTGCTGCTCGCCGCGCTGGCGCTGGTCAACCCGGGGGATGAAGTGTTGATGCCCGACCCCTGCTACCCGCCCAACCGCAACTTCATCGGGGCAGCCGGCGGAACGACACGCCTGATTCCCACGACTCCCGCAGCTCGCTACCAGCTCAGCGCGACAGACGTCGAATCGCACTGGGGGCCATCCACCCGCGGCGTGCTCATCGCCTCGCCGAGCAACCCGACCGGAACCTCCATCGACCACGACGCGCTGGCGCAGCTGATCCACGTGGTGCGCGCGCGCAGTGGATTCGTCATGATGGACGAAATCTATCTCTCGTTGTCCTACGAAGGCACGCCCCGCTCGGCCCTGACTCTGGACGACGACCTGATCATTCTGAACAGTTTTTCGAAATACTTCGACATGACGGGCTGGCGACTGGGATGGATGATCGTTCCGCCCGATATGGTGGCTGCGGTTGAAAAAATGGCCGCGAGCCTTGCAATTTGTGCGCCCACGCTGGCGCAGTACGGCGCGGTGGCCTGCTTTGAAGCGGATTCGCTGGCTATCTTCGAAGAGCGCCGGCGCGCATTCGCCGCGCGGCGGGATTACATCCTGCCCGAACTCACCGGCATGGGCATTCGTGTGCCTGTCGTTCCGGATGGCGCGTTTTACGTCTATGGCGACGTCAGCGCGCACGCGAACGACAGCTACGCGCTGTCAACGGACCTCCTGCTCAACGCTCAGGTGGCCGCGGTCCCCGGGATCGACTTTGGCCCCACGCACGCGCGCCAGATGATGCGTTTTGCCTACACGACCGGAATGGAAAGGCTGGAAGAAGCGATGCACCGCATGCGCCACTATCTGGCCTCGCGGCAGGGCTACTAGTTTGCCGAACAACGGCTTTTCTGCCCTGCCGGAGGTTTGCCTCTCTGCCCCGCCGGACATTGGCTGCTCTGCCCTGCCGGACATTGGCTGCTCTGCCCTGCCGGAGGTTGGTTTGAGCACCCTTCGGTACAGTACTGCCCCGATTCAGCTCAGTCCTTGATCGGGATCGATGCCGCCAGCGCCAGCCGCCGGCGCTCGGACTGCACCTTTTCGGTATAACCGCCATCCGCCCCGGGGCCAGACGCACCGCAGTAGCACAGCAACCCCTGGGTGACCGAGCCGCGCCGGCGGATGCAATCGGCGAGAATCAACGCACCAACGCGGATGTTGGCCACCGGGTTGAACACCACGGCATCCCCAGAGCCAAAGCGGGCGAAGCGCGAGCGATGCACACTGGTGACCACCTGCATGAGCCCGGTCGGCCCGCCGCCGTTGCTCCCGGCATAGGGATTGAAGCGCGATTCGGTCGCCATGACCGCGAGCAACAACAGCGGGTCGACCTTCTGCTCGCCGCCAGCAACGTAGGCCGTGTCGACAAACATGGACGCAGCCTCGACAGCGATCAGGTATTTGCGCGAGATGTACTTGATCAGGGCATCCTGCTGATTGCGGCTTACGCCCATTCGGGCGAAGGCCTGGGCGGGCGACTCCTGCAGGGCGCCGAGAGCTTCTGTTTCGCCCGGGCGCGCTGCAGTGGATCCGGTCAATACCGCCGCCGTCGCTGACGGAGTATCGGTTTGCGTCCGCGTTACGGTCAGTGGCGGCGCTACAACCGGGGGTGGCAACACCGCTCCGGGGATTGAGTCGAGTGAAATCGCGCCGACCAGCGTGGCGGGCGGGCTCGCCGGCACGGCGCTGACCGGCACGAACGAATCCGGCGCAAGCGCCACCAGCAATGCCCCGTGCATCTGGCGCGCCTGGGACCGCAATGACGGCATGCCTGCGATCATCACGGCCGCGACCAGAACCGCAATCCCGATGTAGATTGCGCACGTGCGCACGAACTCGGACATGTTCCGGTAGAGTCCGCTGGCAAGCTGTTGCGTAAGGGCCAACCCCGAGGCGAATGGCATCAGAGATCCCCCGCCGTGAGAGCTTCGGCCGGTGTTAATCTGTAGTTCATGCATCGGATTTTAACCGTTTTAGCGGATTAATGCCTTGAAATACAAAGACTTGAGAGATTTCATCGCCCAACTGGAAGCGTCTGGCGACCTGCGTCGCATCACCCATCCGGTATCGACGGCGCTTGAAATGACCGAGATTTCCGACCGCGTTCTGCGGGCACAAGGCCCCGCGCTGCTGTTTGAAAACGCCACGCACGAGGGGCGTCCTGCCTCCATGCCGGTGCTCACCAACCTGTTCGGCACCCCGACCCGCGTGGCGATCGGCATGGGTCAGCAAGATACCCGGGCGTTGCGCGAAGTCGGCGAGCTTCTGGCCTCGTTGCGCGAACCGGAACCTCCACGCGGACTCAAGGATGCCTTTGCCAAGGTCTCAATGCTGAAATCGGCACTCTGGGATATGAGTCCGAAGAATGTCCGGGGCGCGCCTTGTCAGGAAATCGTCTGGGAGGGCGACGACGTCGACCTCAGCCGGTTGCCCATCCAGAAGTGCTGGCCGGGTGACGTGGCCCCTTTGCTGACGTGGGGGCTGGTGATTACACGAGGGCCCAACGCCCGTCGCCAGAACCTGGGCATCTATCGTCAGCAGGTGATCGGACGCAACAAACTGATCATGCGCTGGCTGTCACATCGCGGCGGCGCACTGGATTTTCGCGACCATGCCATCGCCAACCCGGGAACCCCGTTTCCCATCGCCGTGGCGTTGGGGGCTGATCCGGCGACCACACTGGGAGCGGTGACCCCGGTTCCGGATTCGCTTTCGGAGTACCAGTTCGCCGGCCTGCTGCGCGGTGCGCGTACTGAAGTGACGCAGGCACTGGGAAGCACGCTTTCGGTCCCTGCAACCGCCGAAATCATCCTTGAAGGGCATTTGCTGCCCGCATCCGATCCGCGCGCGATCAAACCCGCCTTGCCCGAAGGCGCTACGCCTCCTCCGGCCAGCGACTATGAACTGGCGCTTGAGGGGCCTTTCGGCGACCACACCGGCTACTACAACGAACAGGACTGGTTTCCGGTGTTCACGGTCGAGCGCATCACGATGCGTCGAAATCCGATTTACCACTCAACGTACACCGGTAAGCCGCCCGATGAACCTGCCGTGCTCGGCGTCGCGCTGAACGAGGTCTTCGTACCCCTGCTACGCCGCCAATTGCCGGAGATCGTCGACTTTTTCCTGCCGCCCGAGGGTTGTAGCTATCGTCTGGCGGTGGTTTCGATCCGCAAGCAATATCCCGGCCACGCCAAACGGGTGATGTTCGGCATCTGGAGCATTCTCCGGCAGTTCATGTATACCAAGTTCATCGTCGTGGTCGATGACGACATTGATACCCGCGACTGGAAAGAGGTGGTCTGGGCCATGACGACCCGCATGGATCCGGTGCGCGACACGGTGCTGGTCGAGAACACGCCCATCGACTACCTCGACTTCGCCTCACCCGTGTCCGGGCTGGGCGGGAAGCTCGGCATGGACGCAACCAACAAGTGGCCAGGCGAGACCCAGCGCGAATGGGGCACCCCGATCAGGATGGATGCCTCGACTCGGGAAAAGGTTGACGCGATGTGGTCAAACCTGGGGCTCGGCTGACCGCGGCGCAAGGATTCCCGTGCGAGAAAAACGGGGCGTGCCGCTGACCGATCCTGGTCAGGCGCGCAACGTCAGTCAGACAACTCGGTTCGCGGCGCGCGCACCAGCAGCCACATGAAAAACGGTCCGCCGACCAGGCTGGTCACCACGCCAACCGGCAGTTCGGCAGGGGCTACTGCCACACGGGCGGCCCAGTCCGCCAACAGCAAGGCGGTTGCCCCGCCGAGCCAGGAGACCGGCAACAGGACACGATGATCGGCGCCGACCCACATCCGCAGCATATGGGGCACCACCAGGCCGATGAAGGCGATCCCGCCGATCATCGCGACCAGCGGACCGATCAGCATGGCGATGGCAACCATCGCGCGGCGCCGCACGCGGGCAGGATCAAACCCGAGGTGGCGCGCCTGCCGCTCCCCGAGCACGAGTGCATTGAGCGCCTGCCATTGCGTGCAAAGGTAAAACGACCAGGCGAGCGTCCAGGGCGCAAGCCAGGCAACCGACCCGGCATTGGCTCGCGTCAGGCTGCCCAGAGACCAGAAGGTGAAGCTGCGCAATTGCGCGTCGGTCGAGAACGCAAGACCCAGGCCGACGAGGCTCATGGCGAATGCATTGATGGCGATCCCGGCCAGCAGCAGCCCCGCCACGCCTGGATAGTGTCGCCCGACCGCATAGGCGGCAAGCGCGGCCGTCAGTGCCCCGGCAAAACCAGCAGGGCCCGCCGCCAGAAGGCCGATGCCGCCCAGCGAAAGACTCATCATTGCACCGACCGCCGCGCCGGCCGAAAGGCCAACCAGGCCAGGCTCGGCCAGCGGGTTGCGGAACAGAGCCTGCATGGTCGCACCGCAGATCGCCAGGGCTCCGCCCGCGATCAGTGCGAACAGTACTCTGGGCAAGCGCAGGTTCATTACGACAGAGCGCTGAAACGCATCGGCATCGGGACTTCCGAGCAGTAGCCCCGCGAACTCCGGCAGACTGACCGCCACAGCGCCGGATTTAAGGGAAACCAGCGCCACAAGCGCCGTTACAACAACACTAAAGGCGATCAACGCGCCGCGCGACATGCGTCGGCTCGTTGGTCCTGCCGGGGAGGTCACCGGTCGCGGTCCGGATTACCCGGCGGAGTGCCTGCCTTTGAAGATAACCGTGTCAGCAACGCCGCCGCTGTCGCCACCGCTGCGCCAGTCAGCTTGAGCCATTGCCAGCGCTTGCCCAGCACCAGCGACGTCAGGGTCGACAGGATGAAGGGGTACCGCTGGGCGATTTCAAGTCCCTGTAACAGCACCCCGCCGGAGCGACTGCTGCCGGCTCGGCCGAGCCATTGGCGGGGATCGAAGGCGTCGGCGAGCTCAGTCGCGCGCGACCTGAGGGACGCACGCTCGTACGCCGCCCGCGCACGCAATAATTCCAGGCGAACGATACGATCAATTTTGGCAGAACGATGGGCGCTCACGAGGGACTCCTGACAGGCCGGTCAGACGATCCGGGCTGGGCGCCTGCGGCATCCGGCGTCGCGTCGGTGCGATCGAACGCATCGCCCACCGAGGTGAACAACGCCGCGTCGCGGCCAAGCTCTTCCACCGTGACCGCAAATGGCACATCGTCTTCACGCAGACGGCGCACCAGCAGTCGCGCCAGCACCAGGGCAGCCACCCCATAAACCGCGGCGGTCAGACCGATCGCCAGCAAACGGTAGGGCGTATCCCAGAACAGTGCCGCAATAAACATCGAAAAAACCAGCAAGGCGAGGAACAGGCAGAGACCCGCGGCCAGACCGATGCCGGCAAGAAAAATAACGCGGGACTTCTCCTCCGCGAATTCGAGCGAAAAGATTTCCAGGCGCGTGCGCAGGATCGCGACCAGATCGCCCGCCGCACCGCCCAGCGCACCCCGAATGGTCATGACGGATTAGCGCCGACCGGACAGCACCAGGCCGAGCAACAGCCCCGCCAGGCCGGCGGCCGCGACAGCCTGCCAGGGATTGTCGTGCACATAGTCGTCCGTGGCACGTGCCGCGCGACGCCCCTGCTCCAGCACGATGTCCTGTGTTTCATGCAGGGTTTCGCGGGTTGCCCGCAGTGACTTCAGTGCGCGCTCGCGCAATTCGGCAGCGCGATCGCCGGTTGCAGTGGCAGCTTCCTTCAGCAGTGCCTCGGCATCGTCGACGCTGGCCTTGAGCACCTCAAGCACACGCTCCGAGGCATGCGACGCGGTGGCCGGGGTGGTCGATGCAGGTTGGGTCGATGTTGATTCCATGCTCTTCTCCTGAAAATGTATCGTGCGAAAAACTGTGACGCTACCGTTCAATCATATAGCAGTTCGTTGCGCGCGCGGCGGTCACTCGCGCACGACCTGCTCGTTGAGCATCTTCTTGAGCAGTTCATTGCGCGGGCGGCGGCCACACCGGCAGTTCACCTGACCGATTTGACTTCAATCAGCGAGCGCTGACCACCCTGATTGATCTCCTGGCGCATCACCAGATTGCTGGCAGGGCAGTACCAGTCGGTGACCTGCGACTGGATCGCCGGGACCATCAACTGCACGTTGCGCACGCTGGCCATGGTCGGTTCAGTGTTGCGGTCGTAGCGAACAGGCCAGCAACTCAGCCGACCAAGCGCCGTGTCGATTGTCTCGCGCTTGCCAACGGTCCGTTCACCTGTCCTGACCGTCAGCGGGGTGGTCGGACCGCGGCCCGGATCACCCAGCGCCACACGGAAGGATTGAGCGGGCAGACGCTGGCCGGGCGCAGTGATCGCCGCGCCATAGCCAAACAGGCTGAGCATCTTCAGATCGATCGTCGCGGGAGCCTGCGATGAGGCACTGCCAGACTCGACGAACGTCGTCTTGGCGCCGTTCACACTCATCAGGTGATTGACGTCGGTCGTACCTCCGAACAGCCCCATCAAACCGTAGGTTGCCTGACCGCTGACCTGAGCCTGACAGACGTCTGCGGTGGACTTGCGCACCTTGCTGAAGGACAACTGGGCCGAAACCGTCAGTATTCCCGTGCCAGCGATTTCGATTGATCCCCCATCGTGGAAAAAGCGCGCGCTGCACACGTCCGCCTGAGCCAGGCTTGCCGAGCCCATCAACGCAAGTGCCAACAGAAATCGCACGCCACGGGCTGACGCGCGGCCGTACCCGTGACCGCGGCCGGCAGCAAGATCCGCAGCGCGTCGATCGCAATCGGGGTGGCCATGCCCGCTCGCGACAGTTCCCGGCCCAACCCATTCGCGCTCTTGCATCTGAATCCTCCCGGAAATACTGACAAGCCTGCCCTGAGGAGCAGGCTGTACTTTGCACGAGGTCAGCGCGCGATCAGCCAAGCAATCAGAGCATTTTCAAAAGCCCGCGCATCATGGGCCCGCTCATGATTGACCATGCTGACAACGATGTAGCGCTTACCGCTGGTGCCCCAGACGTAACCGGCGATCGAGCGCACATCGCGCAGCCCGCCGGTTTTAAGGTGTGCACGTGACCGGTTTGCGCCGTCGCGCATACGATTTCGCAGCGATCCGTCGACCCCCAGAATCGCCAGCGACGAGATGTATTCGGGCATCACCGGAGATTGCCAGGCCTTGGTGAGCATCTGCGTCAGGCTATCGGCCGACACCACACCATTGCGCGCGAGACCCGAACCGTTATCGAGCACCATACCCCGCATTTCCAGCCCCTGGCGCGCCAGCACCGCGCTGGCCACCTGGGCGCTGTTCTCGACGGTCGCGGGGCGCCGGCCTGCTTCTGCGCCCAGGGTCAGCAACAGCACCCGGGTCATCACGTTGTTACTGCGCTTGTTGATCAGACGGATCACTTCGGAGAGCGGCGGGGATTCATGCGACGCAATGGCCCGGGCATCCGCAGGGATGCTTCCGGACCTCACCTCGCCTGAAATTGTCCCGCCGAGGTCCAGCCACATCGCACGCAGCACGCGCGCCGCGAACTCCTGCTGGGAAAACGCCAGGCGGAATACATCGAATTCCCCGCAGGAGGCTGCGACTTTGCCGCTGACACGGAACCGGACATTGCCCCCCGAAAGAGTCGTTTCCGTCGCTACGCCGGGCGAGCCCGCGCACTTCGCATCAGACCACTCGATGTTGCCATCGACCTGAATACCCGGAATGGGAGGATCGATAAACGACCGCCAGGTCCGCGTGGCGGGGTCTGGCGTGAACACCAGACGCACGGCACCCAGACCGACCATGAACGTGTCCGGGCTGGCGTTGTAGGGGCGGTCTGCGGCGCCGTCAAACGCGCCGGGGTCGATCGTGACGTCCGCGAACAAAGACCGGTCAATGACGATTTCGGGAATTTCGCGGATACCGCGCAGGCGCAAATCGCGCAACAGTCGCCAGACATCCTGCAGCATCAGCAGGGGATCCCCGCCCGCACGCAGGTAAAGGGGGCCTGCCAGCACGCCCTGCGCATCAGCCAGGCGGCCCGCCGTCGTCAGGAAGTCGGTGCGCCAGACGTAATCCGGCCCAAGCTGCGAGATCGCCGCATAGGTGGTCACGAGTTTCATGACCGATGCCGGGTTGCGGGGCTGCGCGCCGTTGATATCGATCAGCCGGGGGCCGCCGATTTCCTGGACGACAAGCGAAAGCGCCGATTCCGGCAGTTTGGACTTTGCCCATGCGCCCGCGAGCTCCGGGGGCATCGCCGATTGCGCGCCAGCCGCCGGCACCGACAGCGCAATCGCCGCCAGTGCAATAGCCAGAACGGCGAAGAATTTTTCCCTGATGATGGCCTTCATGCGTTACCCGATTTCTGATCCATGACAAGAGCATACCGAAAAAGCATTCAGGACAGCTTAAAATGCGCCCTCCTGAGGTTTGGACGCGGTGGCAAAACGATGTTTCGCAAGTCTGTCGCCGGCACCCAACCTTCTTCGCCGCCACCCGTGATCCCGCCCCGACGTGTCCCAACCCCTGACTCTCGCCGATTTCGACTACGCATTGCCGCCGGAACTGATCGCCCAGTCGCCCGCCCCTGAGCGCACCGGCAGCAGGCTGCTCCACATCGATGCCCGTGGCGAACTGCACGACGAACGCTTCACGGCCATCGAGCAGTTGCTCAAACCCGGTGACCTGCTGGTCTTCAACGATACCCGCGTGATCAAGGCGAGACTGCACGGTCACAAGGAAAGCGGCGGAAAAATCGAGGTCCTGATCGAGCGCATCACCGCGCCCGACCGGGCACTGGCGCACGTCCGGGCGAGCAAATCTCCCCAGACCGGCGCGCGCCTGCGGCTAGCGGACGCGTTCGACGCCGAAGTTCTCGGACGCGCGGACGATCTCTACGAACTGCGCTTCGGGCAACCCGTCCTGGGTCTGCTCGAACAGTTTGGCGCGATGCCCCTCCCGCCCTACATCACGCATGCGCCCGACGCGCACGATGATCAGCGCTACCAGACGGTTTACGCCCGGGCGCCGGGCGCCGTGGCCGCGCCCACCGCCGGCCTGCATTTCGACGCACCGCTGCTTGAGCGACTGCGCGGGCGCGGCGTGAATCAGGCGTTCGTCACCTTGCATGTCGGGGCCGGCACCTTCCAACCCGTGCGGGTGCAAAATCTGGCCGAACATGTCATGCACGCGGAGTGGTATGTCGTTCCACAAGGCACTGCGGACGCCGTACAGGCCACACGGGCCGCCGGCGGACGTGTGATCGCGGTCGGCACCACCAGCGTGCGTGCGCTGGAGTCTGCCGCGCAGGCGGACCGCGGCCAGGGCCTCGCGGGCGAGGGAGACACGCGCCTCTTCATTACGCCCGGCTATGACTATCGCGTTGTGGATGCAATGCTGACGAATTTTCACCTGCCGCAGTCGACGCTTCTCATGCTGGTGGCCGCCTTCATCGGCCAGGACACCATGCGGCGCGCCTACGCCCATGCGGTCGCCGCGCGGTACCGCTTTTTCAGCTACGGCGACGCAATGTTTCTGGAAAGGAGTTCACGGACTTGACCGACCCATCCGCACTCACCCCGCCGGCCGCTGGGCTTGGCTTCGAGTTGCTCGCCACTGATGGCCTGGCGCGCAACGGGCGCATGACCCTCAATCACGGCATCGTCGAGACGCCGATCTTCATGCCGGTCGGCACCTACGGCAGCGTTAAGGCCATGATGCCGCACGAACTCGGCGAAGTCGGCGCGCAGATTGTCCTGGGCAACACCTTCCACCTGTGGCTGCGGCCCGGCAGCGATGTGATCGCCCGGCACGGCGGGTTGCACGGTTTCATGCAGTGGCATCGCCCGATCCTGACCGATTCCGGCGGCTTCCAGGTCTTCAGCCTGCAAGGGATGCGCAAAATCACCGAGGAAGGGGTTCGCTTCGCCTCGCCGATCGATGGGGCGCGGCTGTTCCTGACCCCTGAGGAGTCGATGCGCATCCAGACCGCGCTGAATTCCGACATCGCCATGGTGTTTGACGAGTGCACGCCCTACATGATCAAGGATAAGCCTGCCACGAGCGATGAAGCCGCGCGCTCGATGCGGATGTCGTTGCGCTGGGCCCGTCGCTCGCGCGAGGCGTTTGACGCGCAGGGCAACCCGAACGCCCTGTTCGGCATCGTGCAGGGTGGCATGTTTGAATCCCTGCGCGATGAATCCCTCGACGGCCTGCTCGACATCGGCTTCCAGGGCTACGCCATCGGCGGTCTGTCGGTCGGCGAACCCAAGGAGGACATGATGCGCATCCTGGCGCATGTCGCGCCCCGCTTGCCGGAAAATGCGCCGCGCTACCTGATGGGCGTCGGTACCCCGGAAGATCTGGTCGAGGGCGTCGCCAGCGGAATCGACATGTTCGACTGCGTCATGCCGACGCGCAACGCGCGCAACGGCTGGCTGTTCACCCGGCACGGGGATGTCAAGATCCGCAACGCCCGCTATCGGGACGACACCGGCCCACTCGATCCGTCCTGCGCCTGCCACACCTGCCGTCACTTCTCGCTTTCGTACCTTCACCATCTTCAGCGGTCGAACGAAATCACCGGCTCTCGCCTGAATACCCTGCACAACCTGCACTTCTACCTGACGATCATGGCGGAAATGCGCCAGGCGATCGCCGCCGGCACCTTTGACCACTGGCGCAAGGGGTTCGCCGAGGACCGCGCGTCCAAGTCGGTACAATAGCTGGCTGAACTCAATTTCAACGGAGACCCTTATGTCTGCTTTTGTTCTTCCCGGCCTCGTGCTGGCCCAGGCCAACGACACGGCCTCCTCGCTGATGGGCATGGCGCCCATCGTGCTGATGTTTGTGATCCTCTACTTCCTGATGATTCGCCCCCAGATGAAGCGCCAGAAGGAACACAAGGCCCTGCTGGCCGCCCTGTCCAAGGGCGACGAGGTCGTCAGCGCAGGTGGCATTCTCGGCAAAGTCGTCAAGGTCGCGGATAACTACGTGACGATTGAAGTCTCCGAACTTGCCGACAAACCGGTCGAGATCATCATGCAGAAAGCGTCGGTCAGTGCGGTCCTGCCCAAGGGCACCATCAAGGCGCTCTGAAGCGACTTTGAACGCGACCCGCCGCCTCGCGGCGGGTTTCCTCTTTCACGAGAACCTCGTCGGCAATGAACCGCTATCCCCTTTGGAAATACCTGACGGTGCTGGTCGCGGTCCTGATCGGCCTGCTCTACACCCTGCCCAACCTGTTTGGCGAATCGCCTGCGGTGCAGATCTCCAGCGCCAAGGCCACCGTCAAGGTCGATGCGGCAACCCTGGATCGCGCACAGGGGATCCTCCGCGCAGCCGGCGTCGCCGACACCGGAGCCGTGTTCGAACAAAACGGGCCGATCGGCACGGTGCGCGTGCGTTTTGCCAGCACCGACCTGCAGATCCAGGCACGCGACGTGATCGAAAAGGCCCTCAACCCCAATCCCGCCGATCCCACCTACACGGTGGCGCTCAACCTGCTGCCTGCATCGCCGGCATGGCTTGCGGCACTTGGCGCGCATCCGATGTACCTGGGCCTCGATCTGCGCGGTGGCGTGCACTTCCTGCTCCAGGTCGACATGCAGGGAGCCCTCACCGCCCGCTACGATTCCATGGTGACGGATGTGCGCAACGCCCTGCGCGACCAACGCATTGAGGTCAGCGGCGTCGAACGGCAAGGCATGGCCGTGGTCGCGAGTTTTCCTTCCGAAGCCGCGCGCGAGAAAGCCCTCTCCACCCTGCGCGGGCGTAATCCCGATCTGCAATTCGCCGAGCGCACCGACAACGGCAAGCTACAGCTGGTCGGCTCGCTCAGCGCAAACGCCGTCACTGCCGTTCAGTCCAACGCTCTCAAGCAAAACATCACGACCCTGCACAACCGGATCAACGAACTCGGCGTAGCCGAACCCATCATCCAGCAGCAGGGCAACGACCGGATCGTCGTTCAGTTGCCCGGCGTGCAGGATGTCGCCAAGGCCAAGGATATTCTTGGCCGCACCGCAACCCTCGAAATCCGCATGGTGGACGACTCGCCCGCAGCCGCGAGCGCGCTCGCGGCCGGCACGGTTCCGTTCGGGCTCGAACGCTACCCGGATCGCGACGGCCGCCCTCTGCTGGTTCGCCGTCAGGTCATCCTGACCGGCGAAAACCTCCAGGATGCGCAGGCAGGAAGGGATAACCAGACCCAGCAACCCGCGATCCACCTCACCCTGGACGCCAAGGGCGCACGCATCTTCCGCGACATCACCCGCGACAACATCGGCAAGCGCATGGCCATCCTGCTGTTCGAAAAAGGCCGCGGCGAAGTCGTCACAGCGCCTGTGATCCGCGGCGAAATCCCGGGTGGCCAGGTCCAGATCTCCGGCAGCATGACCGCCGAAGAGGCCGCCGACTCCGCTCTGCTGTTGCGCGCCGGGTCGCTGGCCGCGCCGATGGAAATCATCGAAGAGCGCACCATCGGGCCAAGCCTGGGCGCCGAAAACATCGCCAAGGGCTTTAATTCGACGCTTTACGGCTTTATCGCGATCGCTGTCTTCATGATCGTCTATTACCAGATGTTCGGCGCGTTCTCTGCCGCAGGCCTGCTGCTCAACGTTCTGTTGCTGCTGGCGCTGTTGTCGATGCTGCAGGCGACCCTGACCCTGCCCGGCATTGCGGCCATTGCACTTGCGCTCGGCATGGCCATCGACTCCAACGTGCTGATCAACGAACGGATCCGCGAAGAACTGCGTAACGGCGAATCGCCCCAACAGGCCATCAGCCTCGGGTTCGACCGGGCGTGGGCCACCATCCTGGATTCGAACCTCACGACACTCATCGTCGGCCTGGCGCTGCTGATCTTCGGCACCGGTCCGATTCGCGGGTTTGCCGTGGTCCACTGCCTGGGCATTCTCACTTCGATGTTCTCTTCCGTCGTCGGTGTGCGCGCCCTGGCCAACCTCTGGTACGGCCGCAGGAAAAAACTTGCGTCGATCGCAATCGGCACGGTCTGGAAACCGAAGGACTGAACCATGGAATTTTTCAGAATCGGACGGACCATTCCGTTCATGCGTCACGCGCTGGTGCTCAATGTCATCAGCGCACTCACCTTTGTTGCCGCGGTCTTTTTCATCCTGACGCGGGGCTTTCACCTGTCGATCGAGTTCACCGGCGGCACGGTCATGGAAGTCAGCTACACGCAGAGCGCGCCGCTTGACCGTGTGCGAACGGCCGTATCGGGGCTGGGCTACCAGGATTTCCAGGTGCAGAACTTCGGCACTTCACGCGATGTCATGATCCGTCTCCCGCTCGCTCAGGGGCAAAGCTCGGCTGCGCAAAGCGACAGCGTCATGGCGGCCCTCAAGGCCTCGGACCCTGCCGTCGAGCTGCGCCGGGTCGAGTTCGTCGGGCCGCAGGTCGGACGCGAGCTCGTCGAAGGCGGGCTGCTGGCTCTGCTGTTCGTGGTGATCGGCATCGTGGTCTATCTGGCGATCCGGTTTGAATGGAAGTTTGCCGTCGCCGGGGTGCTGGCAAACCTGCACGACGTGGTCATCATCCTGGGATTTTTCGCCTTTTTTGGCTGGGAATTCTCGCTCTCGGTTCTGGCCGGCATACTGGCCGTGCTTGGCTACTCGGTCAACGAATCGGTCGTGATCATGGACCGGATTCGCGAAAACTTCCGGAAACAGCGCGACGTATCGGTCTCCGAGGTCATCAACGGCGCTATTACCCAAACCATCTCGCGAACCATCATCACCCACGGCTCAACCCAGATGATGGTCATGTCGATGCTGCTGTTCGGCGGTCCGACACTGCACTACTTCGCACTCGCTCTCACGATCGGTATCTGGTTCGGCATTTATTCTTCGGTGTTCGTGGCCGCTGCCATCGCCATGTGGCTTGGCGTCAAACGCGAAGACCTGGTCAAGCCTGTCGTCAAGAAAGAAGTCGAAGATCAGGGCGAAGTCTACGAGCCCTGAAGGTCGGCGAGTGTAGTGTTCGACATTACACTAGGTGATCCGACGGGCAGCCGCCTTGATAAAGATTTCGTTACGCTCACGCCGACCGACTGCGACAACGACGACCAGAATTTCCGCATCTCTGACGTCATAAACAAGGCGATACCCCACGCCTCGTAGCTTGATTTTGTAGCGATCAGGATGACCCGAAAGGCGAGCTAGGTCTCCTAAGCAGGCCACTCAAGTCTCAGCGTTTTGAGGGGCGGTTCATTGAGAACGGAGCATTTCGCACACTTGGTAAAATGCAAGTTTCGATCTTCAGCCCACGGGATGAACACCCGCTCCGGCACCATCATGCAAAACTCCAAACCTCCGTCATCCGGTCACGCTTCGACGTCGCCGCGCAAAGTCTTCATACGCACGTTCGGCTGTCAGATGAACGAGTACGACTCGGACAAGATGCTCGACATGCTTGGCAAGGATGCCCAGGGTGCCGTCATCACCGCCACCCCGGAAGACGCCGACGTCATCCTCTTCAACACCTGTTCGGTGCGCGAGAAGGCCCAGGAAAAAGTGTTTTCAGACCTCGGGCGCATCAAGCATCTCAAGCGGCTGAACCCGGATCTCGTGATCGGCGTTGGTGGCTGCGTTGCAAGCCAGGAAGGCGCGGCCATCGTCGCGCGCGCCCCCTACGTGGATGTGGTGTTCGGTCCGCAGACTCTGCACCGCCTGCCCGAGTTGATCGAAAAGCGACGGGCCGAAGGGCGTTCGCAGGTCGACATCAGCTTTCCGGAAATCGAAAAGTTCGACGCCATGCCCGCACCCCGCGTCGACGGGCCGACCGCTTTCGTCTCGATCATGGAAGGCTGCAGCAAATACTGCAGCTTCTGCGTCGTGCCCTACACGCGCGGCGTAGAGATCTCGCGTCCTCTCGAGGATGTTCTGGTTGAGGTTGCCGACCTGGCAGACCAGGGCGTCAAGGAAGTCACGCTGCTGGGCCAGAATGTGAACGCTTACCTTGGCACCGCCGGCGATTCGGGCGAAATCGCCGACTTCGCGACCCTGCTGGAATACGTGCACGAAATCCCCGGCATCGAGCGTATCCGCTACACCACCTCGCACCCCAAGGAAATGACCACGCGCATGACTGAAGCCTACGCCAGTCTGCCCAAGCTGGTGTCGTTTCTTCACCTGCCAGTGCAGGCCGGAAGCGACCGCATCCTGGCGGCCATGAAGCGCGGCTACACCGCGATCGAATTCAAGTCGATCGTGCGCCGCCTGCGCGCAGCGCGCCCCGGCCTGACCCTGTCGTCGGACTTTATCGTCGGCTTCCCCGGTGAGACTGAACAGGATTTCGACAAGACCATGAAGCTGATCGATGACGTCGGTTTCGACACCGCGTTTTCGTTTGTCTATTCACGGCGCCCCGGCACGCCAGCGGCGGATCTCGCGGACGACACGCCCCAGCAAGTCAAACTGCAACGCCTGCAGCGGCTGCAGGCGCTTATCAACGAACAGGCCAACGCCATTGCGCATGGCATGGTCGGCTCCGTGCAACGCATCCTGATCGAAGGCATGTCGCGCCGCAACGCCCTCGAACTGAGCGGGCGCACGGAAAACAACCGTATCGTGAATCTTGAAGGTCCGGCGCATCTGGTCGGCCAGATGATCGACGTGGTGATCACCCAGGCCATGACCAACACGTTCAGGGCGCGCATCGCCTCGGATATCCCGCTCAACGCATCCGGCAAGGCGAATCCATGACCCGTACACCTGTCCGCTCCTCCACCCGCGCGGGTATCCCGCCGGTCGTTGTACGACTCGAGGGTACCAATCAGCAACTGGCCAATCTGTGCGGCCCGCTCGATGAAAACCTGCGGCAAATCGCCGACGGCCTTGACCTCGACCTGTCCAGGCGGGGCAGCCGGATTTCGGTGCGCGGGTCACAGGCGGAAGCCGCCGCGACGATGATCCATGCGTTTCACGATATCGCCGCCCAGCGCCCCTTGTCCGTCGACGACATTCAGCTAGGTCTGGTTGAGATCGGCGTCGGGCGAGCGTCGCGACCGACCACGCCCGAGTTCGATCCGGCCGAATTCCCGCCGCTCGACGACGAAAGCGGCGGCGTCGCCCTGCGCACCCGTCGCAGCGATCTTCGCCCGCGCACGCCGCGCCAGCGCGATTACCTCAACAACATCCTCAAACACGACATTACCTTCGGCGTCGGCCCTGCCGGCACCGGCAAGACCTGGCTGGCCGTCGCCTGCGCCATCGACGCACTGGAGCGCGATACCGTCCAGCGGATCGTGCTGACACGCCCGGCCGTCGAGGCTGGCGAACGTCTGGGCTTTCTGCCGGGTGACCTGGCCCAGAAGGTCGACCCCTACCTGCGCCCGCTCTACGATGCACTTTACGACCTGATGGGGTTCGAAAAGGTGCAGCGCCTGTTCGAAAAGCAGACCATCGAAATCGCGCCGCTGGCCTACATGCGCGGGCGCACACTGAATCACGCCTTCGTCATCCTGGACGAAGCCCAGAACACGACGCCCGAACAGATGAAAATGTTCCTCACGCGTATCGGCTTTGGCAGCAAGGCGGTCATCACGGGCGACCCTTCCCAGGTCGATCTGCCCAAGGGCCACCAGAGCGGCCTGGCACATGCCGTGCGGGTGCTCGATGAGGTCAAGGGCATTGCGGTCACACGATTCACCAGCCGGGATGTGGTGCGGCATCCCCTCGTCGCGCGGATTGTCGACGCCTATGAGCAAGCCGAAAAAGACCAGGCCTGAGTTCTCGCTTGCCGTCCAGTACGGCGTGACGGAGCCACGACTGCCGCGCTGGCGCCTGAGGCGCTGGGCCGTCCGCGCGTTTCTCGCCGCACTCGAAATCCACGGCTCGGCACCGTCGCGCCTGCAACTCACGATGCGTCTGGTGGGGCTCGCCGAGGGGCGCAGGCTGAATGCCTCGTTTCGCGGCAAGGATTACGCAACCAACGTGCTGACATTCGAATATGGCAGCCAGCCTGATGGCACCGCCTCGGGTGACATCGTCATCTGCGTACCAGTGATGGCGCGTGAAGCGCGGGAGCAGCGCAAGGCCTTTTTGTCCCACGCAGCGCACCTGGTCGTGCACGGGACGCTTCACGCCATCGGCTATGACCACCTGAATGCCCGCGATGCCAAACGCATGGAATCCCTCGAAACGCGGATCCTGTCGTCAATCGGCATTGTTGACCCGTACACAATTGGTGACGCTTTGTGACAACCTGATCGGTTATCCTAGCCGACTCAGCAACTCCGTCCCCGGACAATGTCAGACCCCTCCCCTGCGGCCAGCCCCACCCCGGCGAGACCCGCACGCCAGTCCCTCATCGACCGGATCCTGTCGCTTGTGCGCCGGGAGCCTGAAGACCGCGAGGATATCAAGGCGGTACTCGACGCGGCGCGCAGCCGCGACCTGATCGATCCGGACTCCTACTCAATGCTCAAGGGCGCGCTCGCCGTGTCCGAGCAGACGGCGGATGACGTGATGGTGCCGCGCTCACGCATGGACATGCTCGACGTCGCGGAGTCGATCGCGACACTGATGCCGCAGATCGTCGAAGCAGCGCACTCACGCTTCCCCGTCTTTGAAGGATCACGCGACAACATTATCGGCGTAGTGATCACCAAGGATCTCCTGCGCCTCATGACCCGCCCGTCGCTCACGCTGCGCGACTTCGTGCGCCCTGCCGTCTTCATCCCGCAGACCAAACGCCTGAACGTGCTGCTGCAGGAGTTCCGCATCAACCGCAACCATATCGCCATCGTCATCGACGAGCATGGCGGTATTGTCGGGCTGGTTACACTCGAAGACGTCCTGGAACAAATCGTCGGAGAAATCGAAGACGAACATGACGTCGGCGGCGAAACCACGATTTTTGCTGACGGTCCCAACGCCTGGCGGGTTCTGGCCACGACCGAAATCGAAGATTTCAACACTTCGTTCGACACTGAAATCCCCGCAGGCGACTACGACACCGTCGGCGGTTGGCTGGCGCACGCGCTTGGCCATATTCCTCGCAGGGGCGAGCACCAGATGCTGGATGGATTGCGCATCGAAGTGCTGCGCGCGGATG
>JADZBO010000269.1 GCA_020851995.1 Burkholderiaceae bacterium | reverse complement strand
TGACGCAGGAGCAGCACTGCGAGCGCCACGAACAGGCTGCCGGTGAGCAACCCTTGCGTGTCTTCGAGCAGATTGTGCGGCTTGACTTCGATTTCCATGAGATTCCCTGCACCGGTCGCCGATTCGTTGCTGCTGGACGCCGGTGCGTCACTATGCTACTTTGTCGCCCATAAATACAACCAGAGTCGGGACGACGCCCGGGCAGTCACAAGCCCGTACCGCAGCAGGGATGATGCGCGCTCCGGCACATGATGATACTTCTGCAATCCGGGCTGCCCCGGGCCGCAGTCATATTTTTTATTCCAGAAGTAATTCGGAGACATGACATGAGCGCACCCGCCGTCAAGGCATTACGTCACACCATCGTCGCAGCCATCGCCGCATCGGCTTTTCTGGCGGGAGCGCCGGTTTCGGCCGCCGATCCCGGTGTGACTGCCGACACCATCAAACTCGGTATGTTCGCGCCCATGACCGGCTCCATGGCCGTCGGCTCGCTGACTCTGCTGGGTGCCACTGCGATCTACAAGAGCATCAACGACGCTGGCGGAATCAATGGCCGCAAGATCGAACTGGTGGTCGAGGACGATGGGTGTGATCCCAACAAGACGATCGCCGCCGTCAAGAAGCTGATGTCTCAGGACAATGTCTTCATGATTCACGGCGGGTGGTGCAGCGGAACCGCGCTTGCAGCCAAGCCTGAATTCGAGCGCGCGCCCGGGCTGCCCTGGATGGTGCTCGGCGCGGCCAGCGCGGCAATCACCAAGCCCACACTGCCCAACGTCTTCCAGCCGATCGCCACCACCGACACCGTGGCGAGGGCGATGGTCGATTTTGCGCTTTCCAAGCCTGGCGCCAAGCGTGTCGCGATCATCAGCCACTCCGATGAGTGGGGCAAATCCCACCTGGAGCCGCTGCTGGCCAATCTGAAGAAGGCTGGCGTGGAGCCGGTGGAGACGGCCTACCTCGAGCGTGGCAGCGCCGACGCGACCTCGCAGATTCTGCGTATTCGTAATGCCAAGCCAGATGTTGTGCTGGCCGTGCTGTACGCGCCCGAGCTCACCATCTACGCGCGCGATGCGTTCAAGTACAACCTGAAAGTGCCGATCGTCACAACCCAGGGCGTATCCGCGGAAGACATGGTCAAGCGCGTGGGTAACGCGGCTGCGACCAGCGAGTTGTTCGTGTTTTATCCGTTGAACTCCACGCTCGACGCGCCCGGCATGCAAAAGTGGGTCGAGATGTTCAAGAAGTACAACCCGAATGCTCCGGTCGAAACGCTGAGCTTCCTGGGGTCGACCGGCACGCTGGCGGTCGTCGAGGCGCTGAAGAAGGCCGGCCCGGATCTGACCCGCGCCAAAGTGATCGCGGAGTTGAACAAAATCACCAACTTCAACCCCGGCATTTCTTCGGGCTCGCTGACCTTTACGCCTGAAGTTCACGCCGGCATCAGCACTGGAAAAATGGTCTACATGCCGACCGGCGAGCGTCCGGTCATCGTGGAAAAGTACCCGGCCAAACCCTGATCGGGCGGCGCTTCACCATGCTGGGACAACTGATTGCGAGCGGGATCGTCGTGGGGGGGATATACACCCTCATGGCGTTGGGCATGACGGTGCTTTATCGGTCGACGACCGTGGTGAACTTCTGCCATGGAGAGTTTTTCATGGTGGGCGCCTTCGCGGTGCTGTTGACTCAGTCCAAGCTGGGCTGGCTGATGGGCTTCTCGATCGTCTTCGCTCTGCTGCTGATGTATGCGATCGGTAGCCTGATCGAGCGCGGGTTGCTGCGCCCGCTGCAAAATGCGCCGCACATCAGCCTGACCATGATGACCGTGGCGCTGTCGTACCTTCTCAAAGGGCTTTCGCGGTTTTTCTACGGACGGGAAGTCATCCCTCTGCCGCCCATTCTTGCGGGCGATCCGTTCGAGTTTTTCGATATTGTGCTCGCCCCGCAAGATATTCTGATCGTTGTGTTTTCACTGTTTGTCGTGTTGGTGGCGTATGGTTTTTTCAATTACACCCGTGCGGGCAAAGTGATCCAGGCGGCGTCGCAAACCCCGCGCGGCGCGGCGCTCGTGGGCATCAACGTGCCGCGTTTGCGCAACATCATGTGGGGCGTGGGCGCGGTCCTGGGTGCGATGGCCGGGATTCTCATCGCGCCCACCACGCTGGTCTACCCGGATATGGGCGGTCATGTGCTCATCCGGGCGTTCGCGGCGATGACGCTGGGCGGCTTTGGTTCGCGGCCCGGTGCCGTGATCGGGTCGATGAGCCTGGGCGTTTTTGAAAACCTTCTGGGTGGTTATGTATCCAGCGCGCTGGTCGAAATCGCCGCCTACCTGGTGATCATCGCGGTCCTGATCGTGCGCCCGCAGGGCATCATGGGCGAATGGAGACAGGGACGTGGCTGATCATTCCACGGTCAGGCGCGTCCTGGCTGCTGTACTGCTGGTTGTCTTGCTTCTGCTCCCGCTGGCTCTCAACAATTACCATCAGTTCGTGGTCAACACGATGCTGGTGTATTGCCTGATCGCCATCGGGTTCAATATCGTCATCGGCTACCTCGGCCAGCTCGCGTTTGCCAATGCGGCCTTTTTCGGAATAGGCGCCTATGCCACCGGCCTGTCGATGGTGCATTTCGGGCTGCCTTACCTGCCCGCGGCCCTGATCGGTACGCTGGCCGGCGGCCTTGCGGGGGCTATCGTCGGTTTGCCGGCGTTGCGGGTCAAGGGCTACTACCTGGCAATTATTACCCTCGCAGTCGGCGAGCTGATGCGCTGGGTGTACGTACACGCCGATCGGGTCACGTTTGGCCCCGGTGGCTTCAAAGTGCCTGATGTCGTGCTCTGGGGCTTCACCCTTGCCGATCGGCAAAAATACTACCTCTTCCTCGTGATGGTGATTCTGGCGACGCTGTCCACATCGCTGCTGCTGCGTTCGCGTTTCGGGCGTGCCTTCGTTGCCATCCGGAACAACGAGGTCGCCGCGGCTTCGCTGGGTATCGCCGTGAACCGCAGCAAGGTGGTCGCCTTCATCACCAGCGGGCTGATTGTCGGCTTGGCGGGCGCCATGTACGCGGCGCTCAACGGTCGCGTATCACCGGACACGTTTGGCTTGTCGCAGATGCTGATGCACTTTGCCATCGTGGTGATCGGGGGGTTAGGCAACCTGATGGGCTCGATTATTGGTGCAATCCTGCTGACCGCGGCGCCGGAACTGTTGCGCAATTTTCCCGGGCTTGAGGAGATCGTTTTCAGCCTCATGCTGATTCTTGTTCTGTTTTTCATTCCCAAGGGCTTGGGCGGATTGGTCTGCGACTACTTTCCGAGCTTGCGCGAGCGTCTGTACCGGGAGGGCAAGCGCGATGCTTGATGTGCGCAATCTCACCGTGCAGTTCGCCGGGCTGACTGCGGTCAATGACCTGTCGTTTTCGGTCCGGCGCGGCGAAATTTTCACGATCATGGGCCCCAACGGTGCCGGCAAGACGACCGCATTCAATGCAATCGGTGGTTTTACGCGGCCCCGTACCGGAACCGTCACCTTCAACGGGCAGACTCTGACCGGGCTTCCCCCCGATAAGATCGCCGGGCTGGGCGTGCGCCGGACTTTCCAGACCAACGGCATTCTGCGCGAGATGACGGTGCTGGAAAACGTCCTGACCGGTCTCGAACTCAATACCCCCAGCACGCTGTTGGGCGTGATTACGGGCATGCCCGCTTCGGCGCGTGCCGAGCGCGAGGCCACCGCGCGCGCGCGAGAAACTCTGCGCGAAATGGATATCTCGGATTTAGCCGACCGCATGGCCGGAGATCTTTCGTTCGGTCAGCAGCGGATGGTCGAGATCGCCCGCGCCATCGCGGCCGGTGCAAGCCTGATCATGCTTGACGAGCCCGCCGTAGGGCTTTCGCCGAGCGAACGCGGCCATCTCGGCGATGAACTCAGAAAGCTTGCCGCGCAAGGCATCACCGTGCTGATGGTCGAGCACGTGCAGGACCTGGTCATGGCCGTTTCCGATCAGGTTCTGGTCATGAACTATGGCAAGAAGATCGCCCAGAGCACACCGCAAGAGGTGCGTCAGAACAAGGAAGTCCTGGAGGCTTATCTCGGTTATGCCTGATCACGATATCCGCGTACAAGGCGTCGAAGTCCGCTACGGACGCCTCAAAGCCATTCGGGGCATTGATCTTGAGTTGCGTCCCGGCGAAGCGGTCGGACTGCTCGGCGCCAACGGAGCCGGCAAGACAACGCTGCTCAATACGCTCTCCGGGTTTCTGGCGGCAAGCGCCGGCACGATCGAACTCTTTGGCAAGCCGGCTGCCCAATTGGTGCCGCATCGGGTTGTTCGCGAGGGGTTGCTGCATGTATCGCAGGAGCGCGATCTGTTCGGCGACCTGTCCGTGCTCGATAACCTGCGGCTGGGCGCGCTCGCGCGCGGCGAACAACGCTTTGACGAGAACGTCGAGCGCGTCTTCGGATTTTTTCCACGTCTGCGGGAACGTGCTCAGCAACAGGCCAACACGATGTCGGGCGGAGAGCAGCAGATGCTGGCCATTGGCCGGGCACTCATGGCAGAGCCGCGTGTCCTGATGCTGGATGAGCCATCCGCGGGTCTTTCGCCTTTTTTTGTCGACGAGATCGGCTCGATCCTGAGTACGTTGCGTACTTCGCACCAGCTGTCGATTTTGCTGGTCGAACAGAACATGCGCCTTGCCGCGCGCATTATCGATCGGTTTTACATCCTGCGGGATGGAATCATTGTGGCGCAGGGCACGGCGACTGATCTGGAAAAAAACCACGAGGATCTGGCGCGCGAGTTTTACCTCTGATCAGGGGGCAAGGCGCTCTCAGGTCTGACGTCCGAAAAGCCGCGCCGATAGCCGCGGCCACACCATATTCCAGAGCTTCCAGACGATGACGCCACCCATGATCGCGGCGATGCTGCTGGCGTAGAGATTGCCCGCCAGCGGTGTCTTGCTGATGACGATCGACTTGAAGCCGTGATGCGTCAGGTAAATAAACAGGGATGCCGCGCCGACGATATTGATTGTCTTGACCAGCAGGGCGGGCATGCGGACACGGTCGATGGACAGAACAAACAGAATGGCCACCACCGGGTAAATCCCCGTTTCCGATGAGAATGCCGCCAGGATCGTCAGGGCTGCGACCAGCAATTTCCTCCGGATTGTGTTGGCCAGGGCAACGCTCATGCCCAGACAGACCAGGGAAATTCCATGGTAGAGAATGCGGTCCGTTTCGAATCGCGGTGTCCAGAGCAGATCAAGGCTTTCGTTGAGCACAAGCAAGATCAGGGTGGCGACCAGGGCAAACCGGAATTGGTCCCGTGCAGCGGAAGCCCGAATCGCCGGGATTGAGAAACAGATCGCAAGCAACAGGAAGATTTGGCAGAGCGCCGCGAGGAACCAGTACCCCTGGTAGTAGACCATTTCCGGTCCGTAGAAGTTATTCACGAGCAGCAGCGTCTGCCAGACAAACTTGTGTTGGTAGAACTGAATGAAACCCGTGTACAGCACCGTGGGTACAGCGACCCCCAGCGCGGTCATCAGCACCGGCTTGATCCGTCCACTGGTCAATATTGTGCCGAGCTGGAATGTCGCGAAGCTCCAACCCGCCATTGCAAACAGCGCCGCAGTGCTCTTGACGTCGCCAAACAGCTGCATGTTGGAGAAGTGTCCGAGCACGATCATCACAATTGACACGGCCCGCACGATCACCGAGGTATTGACACTCAGGAGGCTCGGCTTATCGACCTTGTCAGCTTGAATCAACTCCGTCAGCGGGGTGTGTTCCCATCCCTCCGGAAGCGCGCCCAAGGCACTTTCGACCGCCATTGATGCCTGAATGAACGAGAGGGAATCCCCACCGAGTTCGTCGAAGGATTTCCTCGGGTCGATCCGCTTTACGCCAAAGATTGCTTCAAAATCAAGCACCAGCGGGTTGTCGCGGACATCGTCTAGAGATACGTCGTCTGAAGATGCACTGGCCTGTTCAAGCGCTTCGTCGGCGGCGGCAGTGGCTAGCAGATTCGCCCGGTCCACTTTGCCGTTTGGCAGGAGCGGCACTGCGCTGAGCCAGATGAATTTGCCAGGCATCATGTAGGCTGGCAACTTGTCCGAGAGCGCTGACTTAAGGCGTTCAGTGCTTCCTTCGTGCCCTTTGGCCGCGACGATGTAGGCTACCAGCATGTTCTCGCCGTTGGGCATCGGTCGTGCCAGCACGAGGCCGAACTCGACGGACGGTAAGGATTCGATCACATCGCTGATTTCGCGGGTTTCGACGCGAAACCCACGAATCTTGACCTGATCGTCCTTGCGGCCGTGCATCTCGACCGCGCCGTCTTCCCGGTACAGGCCGTAGTCACCCGTCAGGTAGAGCAGATCGCCGGGGTCTTGTGTGAAAGGGTTGACGATGTAGCGGCGCGCGGTCAGCTCCGGATTGTTCAGATATCCATCTGAAAGGAAATGTGTCCGCACCGCGATTTCACCGGTTTCCCAGGCGTCAGCGAGCGTGCGGTCTTCCCTGAGCACCAGCACCTGGGTGTCGGCGATCCCTTTGCCAATGGGGATATCTTCGCCGTCCAGATCTGTAACCTGGTGATAGGCAACGGCCTGGGGAGTTTCCGTCGATCCGAAAAAGTTCACCACAATGGCCGAGGGCGCGACGGTCTCGAGATCGCGCACGAGCGAGCGCCGCAGCGCATCGCCGCCCGAGAAAAGATACGCCAGGGCCGGCGCGTATTCGAGTCGAGCGCCGGCGCACATCAGGCGATACAGTTGCGGCGTGGCATGCATATAGGTGATGGATTCCGCCTTCACCCAATGAAACAGCACTGCCGGATTGGTCAACGTGGCCGCTGTCGGGATACAGATTGAGGCGCCGATCGAAAGGGGGACAAAGATGTCGCGCAGGACCGGATCATGGCCTAGTCCGCCGAGCATCGAAAATCGATCACTTGGACGAGGCCCGAACGTTTCGAGATAGAACTCGACGAAATGCATCAGCGGCGCATGGCTCGTCTGGATGCAATTTGGACGCCCGGTTGTTCCGGAGGTGAACAGCAGATAGGCGATACGGGCAGGGCGGTCGTCGATCTGCGCGACAGGCTCATTGGCCAGTCGACTCAGAGCCGCGTTGTCGATTTCGATCACGGGCAGCGATCTGTCCAGATCAAGTTCCGGGTCGACTGGCTGTCCGACCCGGTCGATGGTGACCAGGACCGCCGGCACGATCGTCGCGATCATCTCGCGGATTCGCAACGCCGGGTAGGCGCTGTCAAGGACTGCAAACGTCAATCCGGCGCGTGAACAGGCGAGCATCGCGACCACCAGACGCGCCGAGCGCTTCGCGAGGATCGCGACGGGCCCGCTACGGGCACCTGCGGCACGCTGAAGTTCGGCGGCAAGTGCCACGCTCTGCGCCAAGACCTCGCCGTACGTCCAGGATTGGTTGCCTTCCCGGATCGCTGCATAGGCCGGATGCTGCGCTGCCACCTGGTCAAACCGATCATGAATTCTGCCCTCGTGCGTCATGCGTCGCAGCGCTTCGGTCGGCGAGGGAAAAGGAGGCGATGGCAGTCTTGTCACGCTATTCGGGATTCCGCGCTTGTCTGAAGTGCACCAACCAGGAGGCGGTGTCCACTGCGAAGGTGGCGCGATGCATCGTCATGAGAGAAAGTTGGCGAAACCTGCTGGGTGCGTGAAGCGCGATGACTCACGACAGTGATTGGTCAGCGTCGCAGTCGACATGGCCGTGATTCCTGTTGTGAATCAGGATTCCTGACTACGTTGATCGCGCATGTAAAGGATTCTTATGATATATGAAATGTTGAAATAATTCTATTTGTCTGCGGCGAAATCGCCGGTTGAGCACTCATGCGCGCAGGTCGCTCCGTCTGCAGGAAGTTTGACTTCCATAGGATTGAGGCGGCAGTTGGAGAACACGGTGTTTTCCCTTGTTTGAATCAAGACGAACAAACATCAATCCAAGAACAATGCTTTAAATCAATGTGTTAAGTCGATCGTTGTGCATTCTGCCCCAGTGTCCTTGGATGAAAAATAACTTGCAATAAAAATAGACCGGTTTATTCTTTTTTCGCATGAACGAATTACTGATCAACAACCTCAACGATTTCGATGACTGGGTTGAGTGCCCGGGAAAAAAACGGGACCTCAGCAGGGCGCGTCTGTTGCGCGCCGGGGTCCAAATGCTTTGTGAACAGAGTTATGCGTCGATGGGCGTAGACCATGTCCTGGCAAAGGCAGGGCTGAGCAAAGGATCGTTCTATCACTTTTATCCATCTAAGCAGGCGTTTGGCTTGGAGTTGATCGCTCAGTATGCCGAGTATTGCAACCGAAAGCTGGATCGGTACTTTTCGAACCCGGCTCAGCCTGCACTGGCTCGTCTCCAGGCTTATGCCGATGACGCTATTGCAGGAATTCAAAAATATGCGTTCCGGCGGGGCTGTCTGGTGGGCAATTTAAGTCAGGAATTTGCAGGATCCGTGGAGCCCTTTCACGCAGAGCTCAATGCCGCAATACAAGGATGGGAGGATCGGGTTGCGGGGCTGCTCAACCACGCCAAGTCGGCCGGTGAAATCTCGAAAGACACAGATGAGTCATGCGTCGCCCGGATTTTTTGGTCTGGCTGGCAGGGAGCGCTCAACAGAGCACGGATGGCTCGGCAGGCTGACCCATTCAGGCAATTCATCGCTTATTTCATGGACAATCTCAAACAATTCCATGAACAACAACATAAAAGCATAACAACGTAACAACACAAAAACATAACAACATAAAAACATAACAACATGATCAAACAGGAGACATATGAACATCGCGGCACCACTGCTCAACAAGGCACGCAGCCATCCTGATTTATTGGCCGTCACTGATGCGCAGGGCACATTGACCTTTGGTCAGTTCACGCATCGCATACAGTGCCTGGCTGCTGGAATGGTCAAATCGTTCGAGCTGCAGAAAAATGACCGTGTCATTCTTTACATGGAGAACCGGCGCGAGTTTCTGGAGGTGTTGTTTGCCTGCTGGGTGGCTGGCGTGGTGGCGGTCCCAACCAACGCGAAGTTGCATCCCAAGGAGGTGCGAGTCATTGCAGCGGACTCTGGCGCAAAGGTTCTCATGACCAGCGAAGGGCAGTTCGATGGCTTGCCTGAGGCGTTGTCAGACCTGCACGAGATGCCGAGGATCGTGCTGGTGGAGAGCGACGAGTTTGCGCGGTGCATGCACGCGCAGCCACTGATTTGCCAGACAGTCTCTCCCACCGATCTTGCCTGGATTTTCTACACCAGCGGGACAACCGGGGTTCCCAAGGGCGCCATGCTGTCACATCGCAACCTGCTGGTCATGTCACTCCAATATGCAGCGGATATCGACCAGATCCTGCCAGGAGAGACGATGTTTCACTGCGCACCCTTGTCACACGGATCCGGACTCTACTCGTTGCCGCACTTGTTTGGCGGCGGGCATCAGGTGATTGAGCCTGGCTTTCATACCGATTCGGTCTTCAAGGTTCTAAAACAGTACAGGCAGGTTTCACTTTTCGCAGCACCGACGATGCTCACCAGGCTGATCCATGCTTCCAATGGCATCAAAGATCCTGCAGGTAACCTGAGGACCGCGTTCTACGGCGGCAGCCCGATGTACCTGAGTGACTTGGTCAAGACGATCGAAATCTTTGGTCCCAGGCTTTATCAGCTTTATGGACAGGGCGAAAGTCCGATGACCATCACGGGTCTGAGCAAGCTGGAGCATGAGGGGGACCTGGGCCCTGCTCACCAGAACATCTTGTCATCTTGTGGCACTGCACGCACTGGCGTGGAGGTACGTGTCGTTGACAGCAGTGGCCGGGATGTTCCGCTGGGTGAACTCGGTGAGGTCATCACGCGCAGTGACACGGTAATGAGCGGTTATTGGAATAATGAAAAAGCCACGCAATCCGCTTTGCGCGATGGATGGCTGTGGACCGGTGACATTGGCACGCTGGACGAGAGAGGCTATCTGACGCTGAGAGATCGTTCCAAAGACATGATCATTCGAGGAGGCAGCAACATTTATCCACGTGAAATTGAAGAGGTGTTGCTCAAGCATCCCGCTGTCGTCGAAGTCTCTGTGGTGGGGCGTCCTCATTCTGATGTCGGTGAGGAACCCGTCGCGTTTGTGGTGACTCAACCGGGTCAGACGATCTCCTCCGAGGACCTTGATCAGCTTTGTCTGGACAACATCGCGCGTTTCAAACGGCCACGCGAATACTTTTTTGAGCAGAGTCTGCCCAAAAATAATTACGGAAAAGTGCTTAAGACAGAACTGAGAAAAAAACTCACTTTGGGAGAGACATGATGCGTGAGGTCTTCGTGGCTGGTGTCGGGTCCACCACTTTTGGCAAGCACCCGGATGTCTCGATTGAAAGCTTGGCTGCCAATGCTGCGGCGCAAGCCATTCTGGAGTCCGGTGTCGAGCGATGCCGAATCGGTGCGTTGTATCTGGGTAATTTCATTAGTGGCCCACTCAATGGCAAGGAAGTGTTGGCCGGCATTGTGGCCGAGCGTGTGGGCTTGCCGGGAAACATTCCCTGCACCAAAGTGGAGGGAGCCTGTGCCTCGGGTGGCATTGCCTTTCGCCATGCCTGGATGGCGATTGCATCGGGGATGTGCGATGCCGTGCTGGTTGTCGGGGTCGAAAAGATGAGCCATGCCTCGACCGCCCAGGTCACTTCGGCACTGA
>JADZBO010000268.1 GCA_020851995.1 Burkholderiaceae bacterium | reverse complement strand
GCTATTCAAGCTCAATCTTCGCCTGCTTCAGCACATCCCCCCAGCGCTTGTACTCCGCGACCACAAACTGCTGGAAGGCTGCGGGCGATTCCATGGTGGATGGCAGGATGGCTACCTTTTTGAGCTTTTCCTGAACATCCGGCCGCGCCACCACCTTGATGATCGCAGCGTTGATCTCATCAATCACAGCTTTGGGCGTCTTCGCCGGCGCAAAGATCCCCAGCCAGTTCACCACCGCAAAATTGGGCAAATTCTCCTGCGCCGTCGGCACATCAGGCAGGAAATCCACACGCTTATCGCTCGTGAGTGCCAAGGCCCGCAGCCGGCCATCCTGGATCAGGCCGAGCAACGGCGGCAAATCCATCACGATTCCATCGACGTGACCGGCGACCGTATCAACCGACGCCGGGCCGCCGCCCTTGTAAGGGACATGCGTAAACTTGCCCTTCGATGCCTGCGTCAGCAATTCGATCGTCAGATGGGGCAGGCCTCCCGTGCCTGATGACGACAGCGTGATCGGCCTTTCCTTCGACAGCGCGATCAGGTCAGCGAGCGTTTTCACGTTGGGCAGTGTCGGGCCAACCGCAATCGCTTCCGGCGTGAACCCCACAATATTGATCCCCGCCAGATCCGTCGGCGTATGGAAGGGCACTTTCTTCAGCGTCTGTGGCGAGATAATCACCGGGCTCAACGATGACAGCAGCATCGTGTGGCCGTCGGGCGCAGCTTTAGCCACATACGCACCCGCCAGCATCCCGCTTGCCCCGGTCTTGTTTTCCACCACCACCGTGGTGCCCAAGACTTCGCCCAAATACGGGGCCACAATCCGTGCGGCGATATCGTTCGATCCGCCCGGCGCAAAGCCCACGATCAGCGACACAGGTTTGCCCTGCAATGCCTGTGCCGACGCGACCGCGGGAAGTACTGTGGCCGCCACACCAGCGACTGTCATGCCGATCGCGTAAGCCACGCCCACCAGGGCCTGACTGACTTTTGTAAACTGGGCAAAACCAAGGCGCATGGGATGCACGTCGTGTCTCCTGAATCGTTATGCTGAGTCGTTATGCTGAATCGTTATGCACCGATTCTATAAACACCGGGGCAGTCCCGCAATCGTTTGAGGCGAATGCCGCATTCGAGATTGTCGAATAGTGGTGTGCCAACCGGCGCTATCCTGCAACACAACGACATCCGAGCCGACCACACCGAAATCCGAACCGACCACAACGAAATCCGAGCCGACCGCAACGAAATCCGAGCCGACCACAGCGAAATCCGAGCCGACCACAGGAGCTCAACCTTGAAAATCTGGCACCAGAGCTTTACCGATCTGGATTCATTTCCGCAATACCGGCAAACCTTGCAGGAGCACGGACGGCGCGTGATGGGTGACCAAGCCGACGTAGTGGTGCACGGTTTGCAGCCGGGCACCTATCCCCCGGGCGTCGCGCCCATGGATTTCAATACCCGGGCCGGGCTGCAATTGCTGAACACGCGGCAGGTGTGCGAAGCCGCGCTGGCAGCGCAAGCCAACGGCTACGACGCGTTCGCACTGGGGTGCTTCTTTGATCCCGGGTTAACCGAGGCACGATCGCTGGTCGATATCCCGGTGGTCAGCCTGACCGAAACCTGCATGCTGACCGCGTGCTCCCTGGGCCGAAAGTTCGCGGTGATTGCGCTGACCGATTTCCAGAAAATGCTCTCGGAAGACCTGGCGCTCAAGTACGGCCTGACACAGCGGCTGGCTGGCGTGGTGGCCATGTCCCCGGCAGTTCGCCTGTTTGATCTGGAGCAGGGCGACGCGGTGGCCGAATCCATTAAACAGCGATTTGTCACCGCGTGCCATGCCGCGCTGGATCTAGGCGCCGAGGTCATTATTCCGGGCGATGGCGTGTTGAATGCGTTTCTGGTGCGCCACCGAATGATGTCGGTCGATGGCGCGACGATCATGGATCCGCTGGGCGTACTGTTCCAGCATGCGGCGTTTTTTGTGCGATCGAAGAGGGCTGGGTGCCTGGATGTGAGCCGCCGGCTGATGTACATCCAGCCAACCGGGGTTATGGCAGACTACGCGCGGCAAAATCGCGGTCTTGGTCAGGCGCAGGAAGAGGATTTCTCTGGCGCAGACACGAACGAAGTCCGGCCGCGTTAGCAGGCGCATTGGCTAGCAGGCGCATTGGCTAGCAGGTTCATTGATTGGATAGGAAACCAGATGTCAGAAGCATTGAAAATACCTGAAGGTTACGTCCCCATCGTCATGGTCGAAGCCTTCACTACGCGTATCGGGCCGATCTATTCACGGCAGACCGGTGACAACATCCAGCTCGGCTTCCGGGTGGAAGAATCCCACCTGAACATCGAGCAGGTTGTGCACGGAGGCATGCTTGCCACCATTGCCGATCAGGCGATCGGGATCAATATCGCCCACGGCACGGGGTCGGAATACGACGTACTGACCATGCACTTGTCCGTCGACTACATCGGGCCAGCCTACCTTGGGGATTGGGTGGAAGCCACCGCAAAACTGACGAAAGAGGGTGGCCGGATTCGTTTCGGGAATTGCGAGTTGAGGGCAGACGGGCGGTTGTTGCTGACGGGTTCAGCGATTTTTGCGGCGCGACCGACTCAGCGCAAGAGCCCCTCGGCCTAAGTGAGACACTGAAGGCAACACCCGGGGACAATAAGCTTTGAGGCGAACGACCGTGACATCTGGGTGCGATCGCTAGCTGAAGCGAATGCTCCGATCCCCTGAGAGCAAGTGCGGCAACAACACGAACCACAGCAGATAAAGTGCAGCGATTACCGCTAGCACTCCAACCCCTGTCGCGACATACATCCTGAGGGTCCTCGCTCGCTCACGAGCTTCTGGCGAGAGCGCAGCGTCGTTGATCCGAATCATTCCTGCGCAATTGGTGCGGATTTTCATCTGAGAAAAATCCGGCCAATGCATTGAGAACTTGGGCAAGTGAATATTGGGCCATCGAATGCCCGGCCACTTGGGTTTGGGGAAATTGAACTGCGGAAGTCTGATCTTCGGTAATCGGATCGTTGGTCGTTTGATCACTGGGCAGGCGATCTCTGGCCATTTAAATTGCGGCTGTTTTGCCTCAGCGTCCGATGTGCTTATCGCCGCAATTGGCGCAGGGATGAGCGCCGGAGTTTCGGTGGTCGTTACCGAGCCGTCCAAGGCCGTGTTCTCGGTCTTGTTCGCTCCTGGGATCGTCTCGGTTATCGGTGCAGAGAACGGAAGCGAACCTTGCATCGCGTCTGTGATGGTTTCAGTGGTGCCAGCGGGAGTCGGTTCGGATGCAACTGCAGGTGTCGCGCTGGGAACAGTGGCTACGGCGGCTTCGGGCACAGTGGCACGAGTTGCTTCTGGAACAACCGCAAGATTGGCGTTGTGTGCAACGGCAGGGATCGCTTCAGGCGCGGCGGCGGTGATCGTTCGACGCGCAGTGACCGGGGAAGACACAGGGAGAACCGGAGGTCGGTCTTTGTTAATGGCGTCAGTTAGACCACCGGGAAGAGCAGCGGGCGCTGATTCCGAAATACCCACCGGGGCAACTTCCGCTGGAACCCCCGGAAAAGGCTTATAAACAAGCTCAGGGATTTCGAACGGAAAGGCCGCTGGCGGCGAACCAGCAGCGACCCGATCCAGTTTGACAACAGATTCCGCTTTAGCCGCAACGAGCGCCGCGGCGCTCGGCGAATCCACTCCCGGACTCGGCTTGCTCGCCGGCGGCATTCGCTTAGCCGCGCCCTTCGTTGCACCGTCCAGCGTCATCCCCATCCACTTCAGGCAGATCAGGTTGCACTCATCGCACCGAAAGCGCTTGCTACCCAGTAGCAGCTTGTGCGAAGCAAGCCTCGGAATGCGATACGCAACACCCGCGCACTGCGGGCACTTGGCGGTATCCACTCTGGGCCGGGTCGAGGGTGCCTTTGCCATGCCGATTGGGTGTCCGATCTTGAAAGGCGCGCGGTTGATTGGAACGAACTCTACGAACTCAGGGAACCTCAAGGAACTCAAGGAACTCAAGGAACTCAAGGAACTCAAGGAACTCAAGGAACTCAAGGAACTCAAGGAACTCAAGGAACCCGAAGCCGCATTTTAATCAAGACTCGAGTTAGTTGGTAGAAAACAACCGGGTGACAAAATGACGCACTGCAAAATGCCAGGGGTACCGCCAGAAGAATTCCGCCTGCCTGTTGGTTATCAGCATATGCCTATTCAATCGAACGACGCCCCCTATAATCGGGCGACAATTCCAGATTCACAACAACGCGAGGCAACCCATGAAGATCGAAACCCTGGCCGTGCACGCCGGCTACTCCCCCGACCCGACCACCAAGTCTGTTGCTGTTCCGATCTACCAGACGGTGGCCTATGCGTTTGACAGTGCCCAGCATGGAGCCGATCTGTTCGACCTGAAGGTGCAGGGCAACATCTACACCCGCATCATGAACCCGACCACCGACGTGCTGGAAAAGCGCGTCGCCGCACTTGAAGGCGGTATTGCCGCACTGGCCGTCGCTTCGGGCATGGCAGCAATCGCCTACGCGATCCAGACCATTGCCGAGGCGGGCGACAACATCGTGTCGGCCTCTACGCTGTATGGCGGCACCTACAACCTGTTTGCACATACCTTCCCGCAGCAAGGCATTACCGTGCGCTTCGCCGATCCGCGCAAGCCCGAGACCTTTGCCGCGCTGATCGACGACCGCACCAAGGCAATTTTCTGCGAATCGATCGGCAATCCGCTTGGCAACGTGACCGATATCGAAGCACTCGCCAAGGTTGCGCACGCAGCGGGCGTTCCGCTGATTGTGGACAACACCGTACCCAGCCCCTACCTGCTGCGTCCGATCGAACACGGTGCCGATATCGTCGTGCACTCGCTCACCAAATACCTGGGCGGCCACGGCAACAGCGTGGGTGGGGCGATTGTCGACAGCGGCAAGTTCCCCTGGGCGCAGCACCGTGAGCGCTTTGTGCGCCTGAATGAGCCCGACGTCAGCTATCACGGCGTGGTCTACACCGAAGCGCTCGGCCCGGCCGCGTACATCGGTCGTGCCCGCGTGGTGCCGCTGCGTAACCAGGGCGCGGCGCTTTCGCCGATGAACGCCTTTCTGATCCTGCAGGGGATCGAAACGCTGGCCCTGCGCATGGACCGCATCTGCAATAACACCTTGTCGCTGGCCAAATTCCTCCAAAAGCATCCAAAGGTCGACTTCGTCCGTTATGCCGGCTTACCAGAGCATCCCGACCATGCCATCGTGCAGCGCCTGATGGGCGGGCGCGCCTCCGGCATCCTGTCGTTCGGGCTCAAGAGCGGTGATGCCGATCAGCGTGCCGCTGGCGCTCGGTTCCTGGATGCCTTGCAATTGTTCACGCGACTCGTCAATATCGGCGATGCAAAGTCGTTGGCTACCCACCCGGCATCCACCACGCACCGCCAGCTGAACCCGGAAGAGCTTGCCAAGGCGGGTGTCAGCGAAGGTATGGTGCGCCTGTCGATCGGCATTGAGCACGTGGCGGATCTGGAGGCTGATCTGGCTCAGGCGCTTGACAAGGTCTGATTGCGCGCTAGCGCTGTGATGCTTCGGGATCGCAGCAAAAAAGGCAGTCAATGATGCAGTAAAAGACGAATTAAAACATCGGATGGAAGGGCAATCCATCCGGTGCAACCTATAAAAATGCCAGGGGACAAACTTGAAGACTATCCAGAAAACCCAGCGGTTTGGCCTGCTCCTGCCTTCGTCGAACTCAACGCAGGAGCCCGAGTTCGTCCAGACGCTTCCGCCCAACGTGTCGCTGCATTGCGCGCGCCTCACGTTATCCAATATCGATCCGGATTCGACCATCAAGATCGTGCAGGAACTCGAAGCCGAAACCACCAAGCTCTCGC
>JADZBO010000267.1 GCA_020851995.1 Burkholderiaceae bacterium | reverse complement strand
GTACCGCGCAACCCGACATGGGCATCATCATGGTGACCGCACGCCACCAGCGTCAGGATGTGCTCGAGGGCTATGCCAGCGGTGCGGATATCTACCTGACCAAACCGACGTCGCCGGAGGAACTTGGTGCAGCGATTCAGGCACTTTCGCGTCGCATGCGCCCGACGATGCCGGAAGGGCAGCTCACCCTCAACGAGGGAACATTGACACTGAAGGGTCCGGCGGCAGAAGTTGACTTGTCAGACCTCGAATGCTCATTGCTGATCGCCCTGTGCCGGTCGGCGGGCAATCGGCTTGAGACCTGGCAACTGCTCGAAGTGTCCGGAAGGGCGGCGGACGAGCACGGCAAGCGTGCACTGGAAGTGCAGATTGTGCGGCTGCGCAAGAAGGTGGAGCAATCCGGTGCCACGGGACCGTCGATCAAGTCGATCCGCGGCAGCGGCTACCAACTCTGTCTGCATATCGCGCTCAAATAGGGCGGGTTGTAGTACAAGCTTAGCCATGTTGTAGGTAAACGTAGGAAACCCCCCTGCACGCAGTGGTTCCATAGGGGGGTCTTGAGGTTCGCCTGCCCACTTGGGTGTGCGATGAAACACCACGCTCAGGATCAGCCACCATGAAACCACGTTGTGTACCGGATCAAAATGCGACGCTTCGCACCAGCGTCTCTGCGAAGTCGCCATTGATTCATCGACCAGGCCCGATCGCGTATGTCGCGTTGTTGGCGTGGTTTGTGTCATCCGTGGGTGCCGCCCACGCCCAATCGTCGGTCAACCTCTACGGTTTGATCGACATCGGGATCGCCTACCAGAGCATTAAGAGCTCTGATTTGCCTCAATTCGCCGGGTCGCGCTTCGGCATGAACAACGGTGAACAGAGCGGCTCACGCTTTGGCTTTCGTGGCAGCGAGGATTTCGGTAACGGTGTGCGCGCGACCTTCAACCTGGAAAACGGCTTCGATGCAGGCAACGGCACGTTCAGCCAGGGCGGGCGCTTGTTCGGCCGGCAGGCCTGGGCGGGTCTCGAAAGCAATCAGTGGGGCTATATCCGCGCAGGCAGGCAGAATAACTTCGCAACCGACTATTTCACACCGATCGATCCGTTCGGCGCGGGGTTTGGTCAGGCCAGCATGGGCGCGGCCTTCGGTGCGATGAACACGACGCGCTACAGCAATATGCTGAAAGTTCAGTCGCCGAACTGGTCCGGGTTCACGATGGGTGCGGGCTATTCTTTCGCCCCGCAATTGCCGGCGTTCTATGTGAATAACGGGCAGGTGTACTCCGGCACCGGAAACTCCTACAACTTCAGCACCATGGACAACACACGCGCCGTGACGCTTGGCGCGAACTATGCAAACGGCCCGCTGACGATCGCCGCAAGCTATGACCAGATCATGCCCAATCCCGGTACGCCCGGGGTACCCGGTGGCACCTCCGCACCGGTTGCCAGGGAGTGGATTCTGGGCGGTACTTATAACTGGCAGGTGGTCCAGTTGTCGCTCGCGGTCGGACGGAGCAATGGCGGGATTATCAACGGTCAGGGATTTACGTCGGGCGGAAACGCGGCGGCGATTGACCGTAACGGGGGGACCTGGGGCGGTTCAGCGGGGGGCGTGCTGTTTGAAGAGGGTGTTTCGCACACCTCGTATCTCGTCGGATTAACCGTGCCGTACGGGCCATCATCGAGTTTCTTTGGTAGCTGGTCGCTGGCGCAGCCGGCTTCTTCCGTGTCGGGCATCGCTTCGCAGGCGGGTAACCAGAACACCTACAACCTTGGCTACCAATTCAACTTCACAAAACGTACCAATCTGTACGCGGCGGCCTCGCACACAACGGGTCCCGGGCTCGTGTCCGGGGTAAGCAGCACATTCTTCGTGACCGGAATTCGTCATCGGTTCTAGTGGGAAGCGAAATCGGAGCACAGCGTGGGAATCGACAAACCTAACTACGTTTTCAACCTGGACGCCCTGATGTTCGGCGGCGCAGTCCTGGTGCTGGTCATGCTGGTGCACGCGGTGTTGGCGATTTCGATTCACGCGGCCTATTCTTCGGTGTCCGGGCGGTGCCTGCGCAGAAAGCAATACCTGCTCGCGCAATTCGTGTTTTTGGTGGGGATGTTTCTTCTGATGATTCCGCACCTGGTTGAAATAGGTGTCTGGGGTGCAGCGATCCACTATTCCGGTTTAGTCAAAAACCTGCATGACGCGATCGTTTTTTCAGGTAGCAGTTACACGACACTCGGTTTTGCACCCAACGTTTTTCCGCCAGGATGGGAGTCTGTCACCATCATCATCGCCGTATCCGGGATGTTTGCCTTTGCCTGGAGCACGACCGTCATGCTCGACATGGTGAAGAATTTCAGCCAGGCGCGAGAGGCCATCACGCAGGAGTTCGAGGCGCGTGAGAAGGCGCGCGCCGTGAGTCGGAAGTGACTGCCTGGCCGGTCGTACCCGGATATTTGAATGTTCACTGGAGAAGGTCGCTGTGGTCCACAAAAAACTGCCGGAACGCATTGGGGAGTCGTCTTGACTCAGGGCTTTGCGGCGCAATGCAATCTTTGCGCAATTCACATGAATAAAGGGGTTCGTTATGGCAATTCACTCAGTTAAACAGGCGCAAAGGGGCGTCGCGGATCCGGTTTTTGGCCCTATCGGCGCGCTGCCGACCGCGAAATTTCCCGATAATGAGATGCGTCCCGACGATGCCTGCCAACTCATTGAGGATGAGTTGCTGCTTGACGGCAACGCGCGCCAGAACCTGGCCACCTTTGTGCAGACCTGGGAGCACCCGAACGTCCACAAGCTGATGAACCTGTCGATCGACAAGAACATGATCGACAAGGACGAGTACCCGCAGACGGCCGAGCTTGAAGCCCGTTGCGTGCGGATGATGGCGGACCTGTGGAATGCGCCGGCGGATTGTTCGCCGATCGGTACTTCGTCGATTGGCTCGTCGGAGGCCTGCATGCTGGGTGGCATGGCGATGAAGTGGCGCTGGCGCGAAAAGATGAGAAAGCTGGGCAAGCCAACCGATAAGCCCAATATCGTGTTTGGCGCGGTGCAGGTGTGTTGGCTGAAGTTCGCGCGCTATTGGGATATTGAGGTGCGTGAAGTTCCGATGGAGCACGGCCGCTACGAGATGGGCGCCGCTGAAATGCTCGCGCGGGTGGACGAGAACACGATCGGGGTGGTGCCCACGCTGGGCGTGACTTATACCGGTGCCTATGAACTGGTGAAGCCCTTGTCCGATGCGCTCGACGAACTGCAGCGCACCAAGGGCATTGACATCGATATCCACGTGGATGGCGCATCCGGCGGGTTCCTGGCGCCGTTTTGCGCACCCGGCCTGGTTTGGGATTTCCGCCTGCCGCGGGTCAAGTCGATCAGCAGTTCGGGCCACAAGTTTGGTCTGGCGCCCGTGGGCGTGGGCTGGGTGGTCTGGCGCGATGTCGCCGATCTGCCCAAGGATCTGATTTTCACCGTCAATTATCTGGGTGGCGAGATGCCGACATTCGCGATCAACTTCTCGCGTCCAGCCGGGCAGGTGATCGCGCAGTATTACAACTTTGTGTCGCTTGGGCGCCAGGGCTACAAGGCGATACAGGACGCAAGCTACGCGGTGGCGCAGTACCTGGCCGCCGAGATCATGAAGATCGGTCCTTACGAATTGCTGTGCGCGGGCGATCCGCAGTTGCACATTCCCGCGGTCACCTGGCGCGTGAAGGAAGGTGCGACAACGGCGTATTCCCTGTTCGACCTGTCGGAAAAGCTGCGCGTGCGCGGCTGGCAGGTGCCGGCGTATACGCTGACGGGAACGGCCTCGGACATCGTGGTGTGCCGTATCCTGTGCCGCCAGGGCCTGACGATCGACATGGCGAATCTGCTGCTCGATGACATTCGCCGCGCGGTTGCGCACTTTGACACGCATCCGGTGTCGGTGCCGCTGACCGAAGCGGAGGCAGGGGGCCACAAGCACACCTGATCGAGCAAGCTGACAGGCCGCCGGCCTCGTGAAGGCGGCCTGGTGACCTTCCCGCAACTGACGAAGTCTTCCCGCAACTGACGCAGTTTTTCCGCAACTGACGGAGCCGCAAACATGGCCACCACCGCAACACCGGCAGCACCAAAAGCAAGAAACCCGGTCGTGCGCGCAGCCACTCTCGGGGTGGGCGCACTGGCCATCATGAACGTGACGGCGGTGGTCAGCCTGCGTGGCTTGCCCGCTGAGGCGACCTACGGGCTGACCTCGGTTTTCTACTACCTCTTTGCCGCAGTCTTCTTCCTGATTCCGGTTTCGATCGTGGCAGCCGAACTGGCCACGGGGTGGCCGGAAAAGGGCGGCGTGTTCCGCTGGGTCGGCGAGGCGTTCGGCCCGCGCTGGGGCTTTGTCGCCATCTTTCTCCTGTGGGTGGAGTCGACGATCTGGTTCCCGACCGCGCTGACGTTTGCCTCGGTTTCCCTGGCGTTCGTCGGGCCCGATCTGAAGTGGGATGAGGCGGTGGCGGGCAACCGGGTCTACACACTCATCCTTGTTTTGCTGGTCTATTGGATCGCCACCTTTGCAACCTTGCAGGGACTGAAGTCGGCGGCACGCCTGGCCAAGTGGGGAGGCATGGTCGGCACCATTATTCCGGCCGGGATTCTGATTGCGCTGGGTGTTGCCTACATGATGAGCGGCAAGCCATTGCAGATGGAGTTTGCCTGGAAAGATCTGGTACCCAATTTTTCCAATTTCAATAATCTTGTGCTGGCTGCGGGTATCTTCCTGGCCTTCGCGGGCATGGAGATGAACGCCATCCATGTCAACGAACTGGATGATCCGACCCGCAACTACCCGCTCGCCATCGGCATCGCTTCGATTCTGACCGTGGCCATGTCGGTCTTTGGAACGCTGGCGATTGGCGTGATCATCCCCGCTGCGAACATCGACGTCACGCAAAGTCTCCTGCTGGGTTTTGACGATCTCTTCGCGGTGTTCGGACTCGGCTGGGCAGCGCCGATCATGGCAATCGCGCTGGCCTTCGGAGTGTTGGGCGGAGTGACGGTGTGGGTTGCGGGTCCTTCGGCCGGTATTGCCACAGTGGGTCGGGCGGGCTACCTGCCGCCGTTCTTCCAGAAGATGAACAAGAACGGGATGGCAGTCAATATCCTCGTCGTCCAGGGGTTGCTGGTGACTTTCCTGTCGGTCATGTTCGTGGTGTTGCCCTCGGTGCAGGCGGCCTACCAGATCCTCAGTCAGCTGACGGTGACGCTGTACCTGATCATGTACGTCATGATGTTTGCGGCGGCGATCTTCCTGCGCTTTAGTCAGCCGGATACGCCGCGCCCTTACAAGGTGCCCTTTGGCCGCGCGGGCATGTGGATCTTTGGCGGGGTCGGTTTGGTTGGCTCGCTGATCGCCTTTGTACTGAGCTTCGTGCCGCCTTCGCAGATTGCGGTGGGCAGTCCGACAGCCTACGTCGGGTTTCTGATTGGCGGCAATCTGTTCTTCCTTGGAATTCCGCTGGTGATCTACGCAATCCGCAAACCTTACTGGAGAACCGTCGACGGAACGGAGTCTTTTGAACCATTCACCTGGGAGAAGGAAGGCAGGCATCCGGGTACCGAGCAGGGTACACGGCCCGTGGCCACTGCGGCAGGCTCCGCCCCTAAGGCATCCCATTAAGAAGACGTCGCCTCCGCAACCGTCGCAGCGACAGGCAACCCGTCATGCGCAGGCGGCGATCTGAGCGTACAAACGGGGTTTGCGTTCTTCACCCAACTGTCGGGAGATTCCGCGTTTGGTTCGGTGCGAGCTAACGGGTTGGGACGTACTGCCCGTTGCGGATTTCGGTAAAGTAGACCTTGCGCACCGTGTCGCCATTCTGATCGAAATCGATGGTCTGTTGCAGGCCCTGATAGGGATTGTTGCGCAGAGCGGACTGCTTCACGGTTTCGCCTGGGCGTCGCATCTTCAGTGCGGTGAGCAGCACGGTTGCGGCGTCGTAGGCTGAAACCGAGGAATACCCCGGATATTGCTGGAACCGTTTGAAATAGGCATCGGAGAATTCACGGAATCGTGGCGACGGATCGTTGCGGTCATAGTTCTGCGAGATCAGCAGGCCTTCGACGACCTCTCCGCCCAGATTGACCAACTGCTCGGTCGCCGCCCATTCGGATGCACCGATGGGGAGATCCGGCGCCTGGCGGCGCGCCTGCTGCGACAGACGGGCGACATCCAGCGCACCGGAAATGAAGAACAGGCCGTCGGGTTTCGCATCTACCATCTTGCGCACGATGGCGCCGAACGGTGTGTCCGGCCTTGATTCGTAGGGAACCGCAACGGCCACTTTCGCACCCATCTGCTCGAGCGCTGCGCGAAACTCCTCGAGCCACGACACGGTAAAGTTCCGGTTACGCATGTCATAGGCCACAGCGATGTTGCGCTCACCACGGTCCACCATGATCCTGGCATAGTCCATCGCGTTGTCGCGGGTGGTGCGGTTGATGCGGAAAAGGTTGTCGTCCTTGCCATGGAAATTCATCGATGTGAGCGTAGGGCTGATCTCAAAGATGCCAGCCTGCGCAGTAATCGGCTGGATGACCTCGGCCATTGCACTCGTGAACGGGCCGATGATGCCCGCCACACCCGCCCGGACCAGCTGACGCGCGCTGGTCTCGGCGACCTTGGCGTCCTGGGAGTCGTCACGCACGACCAGGCCGACGGGTTTGCCGTTCAGGCCTCCGGCGCGGTTGAAATTTTCCAGTGCCAGGATCACCCCGTTCAGTCCGGCCTGACCGGTGTCGGCGTTGCGATCGGTCAGCCCCCCGATGAAACCGATTTCAACGGGCGCTTCCTTCCCGCATGCGGCCAGAAAGCAGCACGTGGCGAGTATGGTGAAGAGGCGCTTCATCAGGGCAAATTATCCGGGGCGAGCAACGGATCAGTCAGCCGAGCGAGCAACCGGTCAGCCGTCCGAGCCAACAACCGGTCAGCAGTCCGAGCCAACAACCGATCAGCAACTCAGGTGAGATTTGGGCCAGTTTCCCTTACGCGCAACGGCACGGCGGCTCGGGAGAACAATGGTTCGGTTAGTATAATGGACACGAATCGCCTTCGCCCGCCTGGTGCGCACTGGTTGTTCACGGGCATTGCGTGACGACGGATTTCTACGCTGCAAGGGCCTCTGGAGAAGGACATCATTCGGAATCCATTTGCGATCATCTTTGCCCTGTTCGGACAAAAGTGGAACAGTTCGCTTGAGTTTCGGCTGCTCCTGCTCGGGCTCATGCCACTGGTGGTGGTGTTTCCGCTGGTCATCGGCGTGGTCCTGGTGGCCGGAGGGCAGCGCGCGGATGCGCCGATCGCGGCACAGGTGCGCGGCAACCTCGCCGGTGCCCGCAATTATCTGGATGTCATCAAAACCGACACGCTGCTGCGGGTGACGGATCTATCCCGTTCGGAACATCTGACCGCGCTGCTGCGTTCCGGCGCCCCGCGGTCAACCCTTGATCAGGCGCTTGCCGTCGCCGCACGGGGCAGCGGTCTTGACTACCTGGTGGTTGCCTCGGCAGACGGGCAGGTTCTTGGTTCAAGCTCCGGCATCGCTGCGTTTCGGGTGTTGCCCGATTCCCATGTTATCCGACAGGCGCAGCTTGGTCTGTCCAGCGTTGGCGTCGAGCGCTTTGATCCCGAGGGTCTGCGTTCGTTCTCCCCGAGGTTTGCCGAGCTGGCGCGGGTCGGGCCTGACGCCGGGCTGGCACAGCATCCACCCGACGACGATTCCGCCCTTGAGGCGCGTGGCCTGTTGATTAACGCCGCCGCGCATTTGCCGCTGTCGATCAAAGCCGATGACGCCATTCTCGTGGGCGGGATCATCCTTAACAACAATTCCGCACTCATTGGACATATGCGTGAAGTGATCTTTCCGGTGGGGTCGTTGCCCGAGGATACGGAGGGCATGACCGCGATTTACCTCGATTCCACCGGGATTGCGGTGAGCCGCCAGCGCCATGTCCCCAGCCCGTTGACCGGCATTGGTGCGCCTTCTGGCGCACTCGACGGCGTGACTGCCTCAGGTGGCGTCTGGCTGGGCGCGCAACCGGTGAGCGGAGTGAGCTACCTGATGGGCTTTGCGCCCTTGTTCAACGGTGACGGCGAGCGGATCGGCATGGTGGCGGCCGGTTTCCCGGATGCGCCTTATCAGCGCCAGACCTGGTCGGTGCTGGCCATGGTGATCGCTTTGATGGGGCTCAGCCTGGCGCTGATTTCTGTCGTGTTTTTGCGCGCCGGCCAGTGGATGACCGGAGTGCTCAACGGTGTATCGATGGTGATGACGCGATTTCTTCAGGGCGATCGTAATGCCCGCGTGGGCCCCCGGAAGCATCGCGACGCGGTTGCCTCTTTGACGCGTGGGCTTGACACGCTGCTCGACACGATCACGCGCCAGGAGCTTGCGCAGCAACAAGCGCAAAAGGCGATCTCCGACGAGGCGTCGCGCTGGCGTGCGCTGTTTTTACAAGAGCGGGATGCGGTCGTGGTTCTCGACGATCAGGGGCGCGTTCTGGAAGCCAATCCCCAGTTCGGTCGAATGCTCGGCCACGATGCGGGCGATTCGTGCCGCCTGCAGGTCTCTGAATGGGACGAACGCTTTGCGCCGGGCGATTTTGCGCGGTTGATCGGGCAGCTTGACCGGGAAGGCCTGGAGTTCGAGACGACTCACCGACGGAAAGACGGAACACGCTACACCGCCGAGGTCTCGGTGAGCCTGGCACATTGGTCGGATAAAACGTTTGTCATGATGTCGATGCGCGACATCACAGCGCGAAGGGAATCCGAGCGCCAGCTTCGGCTTGCAGCGAACGTGTTCGATCACACGTCCGAGGCGATCCTGGTCACGGATGCCGATCGACGCGTGCTGAACGTCAACTTGGCCTTTGAGCGTGTGACGGGATATGTGCGCGAGGATGTCATTGGAAATTTGTTCCCGACGGCGGGCACCGCCGAGCGCAACCCGGGACTCGTCGTCGAGTTGTTAAAGACGCTGGAGTGCTCTGCCGCATGGTCCGGAGAAATTATCGCCGTGCGCAAGAACGGTGAAACCTATCCCGCCAGGCTTAACGTGAGCATGGTGCGCGATGAGCGGGGGCAGTTATCGCATCTCGTGGTGCTGTTCTCGGACATCACGATTGAGGCCGGGCACCGGCAGCGTCTTGAGCAGTTCGCTCTTTACGATTCGCTGACCCAGGTGCCGAACCGTCGCCTGCTGGCCGAACGCTTCCGGCTGGCGCAGTCCACCAGTGTCAGGGCGGGGCAGTATGGTGCGTTGATGATGCTCGATCTGGATCGTTTCAAGTCGCTCAACGACGTTCACGGACACGCCGCCGGCGATCTGCTCCTGATCGAAGTGGCTCAGCGTATCAAGCGATGCCTGCGGGAAACCGATACCGTGGCGCGACTCGGCGGCGATGAATTCGTGATCCTGCTGTCGGGGCTGTCAGCGAAGGGCGGGGTTGCCCAGAGCGATGCCCGCGCCTTTGCCGAGAAGGTTCGCGTTGCGCTCGATCAGCCCTATCTTCTGCGCGAAGTGCCGGGAATCGAGAGCGGCAGGGTCATTGAGCATCGCGGGTCGGCAAGCATTGGGGTGGTGCTGTTCTGGGGCAATGAGGAAACCCTGGAGCAATTGCTGGCCAAGGCCGATGAAGCGATGTTTCTGGTGAAGTCGCACGGTCGTAACGGAGTGTGTTTTCGGGACGGCGAGCGCTGGCCCGACCGCAGCGCGGGTTGCGAGTAGCCTATCGGTGCGACTGAATTCGGGACAAAGGAGAAGAACGACATGATCAAGGCTATCTGGCTCGAGCAGGAAGACAAAATCACCAAGGCCTCGCTGCGGGAAATAACCGAGGATGCTCTGGATTCGGGCGACACGACGGTGCGTATCGAGTGGTCCACACTGAACTTCAAGGACGCACTGGCGATCACAGGACGATCTCCCATTGCGCGCAAGTTTCCGATGATTCCGGGGATCGATTTCGCCGGGACGGTCGAGCGCTGTGACACCGGCCAGTGGCAAGCGGGTGACAAGGTTCTGCTGACGGGTTGGGGTTACGGCGAAGGCAAGTTCGGAGGGCTTGCCCAGATGGCGCGGGTGCAGGGTGACAAACTCGTGCGAGTGCCCGCAAATTTCGATACCCGCGCGGCGATGGCGGTCGGAACTGCCGGGTTCACCGCGATGCTGTGTGTGCTGGCGATCGAAGCGCACGGTGTTGCACCGGGCGCCGAAGTGCTGGTCACCGGTGCGGGCGGCGGCGTCGGTGGATGTGCGGTTGCTCTGTTGGCGCGGCGCGGCTTCAAGGTGGTTGCCGTCACGGGTCGACCGGCGCAGGCTGCACGCTTGCACAGCCTGGGTGCGACCGAAATCCTGGAGCGATCGGCTTTTTCGTCGCCGGGCAAGCCACTCGCGCGCGAGCGCTGGGCTGCCGTGGTCGATAGCGTGGGCAGCCATACGCTGGTCAATGCCTGCGCGAGCACCGTCTATGGCGGAATCGTGGCGGCTTGCGGCCTCGCGCAGGGTATGGATTTCCCGGCGACAGTTGCACCTTTCATCCTGCGCGGCGTCACGCTTGCCGGAATCGATAGCGTTTCCTACCCGATGCCGCGACGCCAGGAGATCTGGCAGCGGATCGCCGATGACCTGCCCGCGAGCGTGCTGGTCGATCTGGTTTCGGAAATCTCACTCGACGAGGTGATTGCGACGGCCAGCCGATTGCTCGATGGTCAGGTCAGCGGGCGGGTGGTGGTCAGGACGTCGCCGTAGGGCAATCGGCCAGACAGGCAAAAATACGCTGTTTCAGGTCGAGCCACCGCCGGGTTCGCGCGGGGCCACCCGCGCACTGCGGGAGCTTCCTTGCGAATTCATAGGCCTGTCGGCAAGCGCTGGCTAGTCCGCGTATCCAGGTGCTTCGCGGTCAAGCACGCGCATCATGGCGGCAAAATACAGATCGTCGCGCTCTTCCTGCGAATGACTGTTTCCGGGCGCAGGGTTGTTGACCACATGCACGACGTCGTCCGACAGCGTGGCGATTTCGCGGCCGGTGCTCATGGCGAGTACCTGCGCCCGGCAGACGCGCTCCAGACGGTAAAGGCGCTTGTAGGCCTGGGCAACGGTGTTGCCGACCACCAGCACGCCGTGGTTTTTCATGAACAGGACCTGCTTGTCGCCGATCATGTGCGACAGGCGTTCACCCTCGTTCATGGCGTCGGCCAAACCAGTATAGGTGTCGTCGTACGCTGTCGTGCCGCAGAAAAATGCCGCTGTCTGGCTAGCCGGGAGCAGTCGGTTGTCTTTGAGCATGTTCAGCGCCAGCGCCCAGGTCTGGTGGGTGTGCAGCACGACCTTTGCGCCGGTGATCCGGTGCACGGGCGCGTGGATGCACAGCGCTGAACGCTCGATTTTGCCTGAGCCTTCCAGGATTTCGCCCTGCTCGTTGAAGATTTCGATGTCGCTGGCGCGCGCCTCGGACCAGTGCAGCCCGAAAGGCAGAATCATGAAGCGGTCGGTGTAACCGGGCACCATCATCGTGAAGTGATTGTCGATGCCTTCATCCAGTTCGTCGCGAACCGCGAGCCGCAAGGCTGCGGCGAGGTGAATCTTGGCTTGCCAGACAGGATCTGGCTGCTCTGCAATCTTCAAATGGGTGGCCGGCATGGAGCAATCTCGTTGGGGGTTTCTGGATACGCAAGCGCAAAACGCGAACACGGATCACGGGGGTGCGGGGCCACGTATGTGTCGCGGGCTGCAAACATCGGGATAGTAACGCGAATCAGCTTGCGGATTAGAGTGGTGTTCGACGCGTGAAGGCACGGTTTTAAGTGCCTGATCGCGTTGAACGCCGCACTAGGAGGCGACGACCTGATTGCGCCCGCTTTGCTTTGCCTTGTAGAGCGCTTCGTCAGCACGCTGCATCATGGCATCAAGCGAGTCGTCCTCGCCTGCCAGAGTGGCTACGCCAATGCTCAGGGTGTAGTTGATTTCGGTCTTGTCGTTGATGCGCGCGTGGGATTGCTCGATCGCAAGGCGCAGTGATTCCGCGACATCGAATGCTGTGTCAGCTTTGGTCTCTGGCAGAATGACGGCGAACTCCTCGCCGCCGATCCTCGCCAGTGTGTCCTGGCGGCGCAGAATTTCAGAGATTTCGCGAGCAAGCTGCGTCAGTACCACATCCCCGGCGGGATGGCCCCAGGTGTCGTTGATCAGTTTGAAGCGATCAATGTCAATGAAAAGAAGCGATACGGGTCTGGCGTAGCGCGTGGAACGCTCGATCTCCCGTCGTCCCACTTCCAGAAAGTGCCGTCGATTGGCAATTTGGGTGAGTTCGTCCGTCGTGGCTTGTTTTGCCAGCAGTTCACGCTGGTGAATTGCGATACGGTGGGACCGCACGAGCAGCGCGAACAGCACCAGCAGTGCGGTGTAGCCGGTCCAGACCTGAATGGCACGCTGCCTCCATTCGTGCAGGGCGGCGGCTTTGTCGAGGCCGACGACGACGTAAAAGGGAAAGCCTGCCGTCCTGCTCATGCCGAAAATGCGTTCACGCCCGTCGCGTGGTGAAGGGGCGGTCTGGGTGTAACGCAGTGCGCCGGTATCAAACACGTTCTGAAAACTCGCCACAGTGCTGCGCTTGCCCATGGCTTCAGGAAGAGGCGGAACCCGTGCGACCAGCATGCGCGTCGTATCGACGATGGTCAGGCTGTCGTTTGGCGCCAACGGGAACGACTCCAGCCATTTCTGGATGAACGCCAGTCTGATGCCGGCAGTCAGGCCACCGTTGAATGCGTTGTCCTCAAACGGAAGGTTGCGCATCATCAGGATGCCTGGTCGTCCCGTGGGCGCGTTCTGCCCGTCGACAATTTCAACATGCGGCAAATCGTCTCGCAGTGCACGAAGGCGACTGCAGATGTTTTCATTCAGCTGAAAGCCCAGGGTGCCACCCGCCGCGCGTGCAGTGAGGACGCAATCGCGGTTGTACAAGGCGATGCCGGACAGGGCCGGTACAGTATCGGCCTTGCGTTTGAGAAATGCGTTGAGGTTTGCGGTCGCCTGGGGGTCATGCGTCGGATAGACAAGGTCTTTTTCTGTAATCGATCCGATGACGTCACTCAGGACATAATTGGTTGACAGAAAAAACGACGTAAAGGTTTGCGCAATGATTTCGCTAGTCTGCAGTGCGGCTTGTTCCCGCTCCGCAATCAAATCCTTCCTGGACCCGATCTGGTCAAGGGCGACCCACCCGCCAAGTGATGCGAGGAAGAGGGTTAACAGAACGTAGAGAGCAGTGCCCTTGCGCAATAAATTCACGATGCCCTGTGTCAGGATCGTATTGTGAGTTATTGCGTGGTAGTTTAATCCTGTTTCCCAAGGCGACCGGTGCGAGACCCAGGTCCCGAAGGGGCTTTATTGACGACGGTCAGCAGGTCATTTCACCCGTTGGATCGCGGGAGGAAGCCAGCTTCCGTCCAGAATGGAGGGCGATTTTTCGCTCGGCCAGTAAAGACGCATCATGGGAACGAATTCACCCTTTGGCGCGGGGAGCCAGTTGCTTTCCTTATCCTTGCCGGGTGACTGCGCCTGCAGATACAGCGTCAGCGAGCCGTCCTTGTTGGGCTTTAGTTCATCGCGCGAACTCAGGTTGAACCTGTTGAGGGCGTTTGGCACGAACCACCATCCCTTGTCGACCTGATACATGGTAAGCGACCAGAATCCTTCGACAGGGGGTGTCTTACCCGCGGCGAAGGTCAGCGTGTAGTCGTGTGATCCGTTGAGCGCCTGGCCTGTCGCATCCTTCACCGCGTAGGGATAAACGGCGTCGGCCTGAAGGTTCGCGGGCCATCCGAAAGCAGCAGTGACGGCGCGCTTCAGATAGTCGGTTCCGTACACGCCCAGCCCTTTGGAAATCAGCCAGCCGTTCTTTTCCTCGGAAACCAAGGCCTTGGCGCCGGAGATCTTGTCCAGAGCCAGCCTGGGCAGATCTTTAAGCAACGCCTGCGCGTCGGGGGAAAGCTTATCCATGTCGAAATGCTTACAGGGTTCGATGCCAATCGTCGCCATGCGGGCCATGATGGGCGCGTCCTCGGGCGCAGGACGCGCATCCTTGCACATGAGGCGCGTCATCATCGTGAAGTAGGCGGCCGGCGTCATTGCAGCGATTGCATCCTGGGGCGCAAGCATCATCGAAAAACCGGGATTTGGATCAAGCTGAGGAGCGCGCGGAGCAGCCTTTTTGCTGGCCTGCGACGTTTTGCCAGCCTGCGATTTGCTGCCCCAGGTATCAAAAGACTCGAGCCTCAACCGATCCTGCAGTGCATTAACGGCCTTGAAGTCCTGCTCGGAGCCGTTGACGTGCGTGCGACCGAGGATCGCGATATACCGGGTTGATGACCGAATGTGCGTCATGCCGGGAGGTACCTTGCCCTTCCAGTCGGGGCCGGTGAGCAGGTAGACGGCTGCCTTGCTACCTTTGGTCCGGGTGCCGGGACTGTCGAAAATCGACATCCACAGGTTGACCATGGGGAACAGGAAGTAGTGCTTGCCCATGTCGGGGTGACTAAAGACCTGCGGCAGGCTGACGTCGACCCAGGCCACAGAATAAAGCGTATCGGCATTCGGCGCCGACACGCCTCGGTAATCCACAGGCGGAAAGCGCCGGACATTGATGAATTGCCCCATGGGCGCCTGCATGCCCTTGCGCTGGGTGACGTTGGTCATCTGCACCCGCGTCACCTCAGTCGTGATCAGCGAATAGCCGAAGATGTAGGCATCGAGTGCGACGCGCGCGAAGTCAGCGGTCTTTGCGTCCGTCCCGCTGGCCGCTGCAGCGGCAGGCTGTGCTGCGACAGGGGCGGGCGCGTTGTTCGGCGCCTTCGCTAGCGCAGCCGCTTCGGCGTCTGCCTTGGCT
>JADZBO010000266.1 GCA_020851995.1 Burkholderiaceae bacterium | reverse complement strand
GATCCACCCGACTTCGGCCGTTTGCGCGACGACAGACACCGCTCGGGGCGAAAAACGCTTGCCCAGCGAGCAAAATCAGGCGATCTTGAAGTCAAGCGGCAGGCCACTTGGGGAATGTCGGATAAGGTCAGACCATAAATATCGCAATGACTTTCGTCAACGAGATTGGCGGCAGCGTTCGCACAAAACCTGCAAGTGGAGGATATCTTGGATAAATTGTCTAATGACCTGAAGGGTAAGGTCTGCGTCGTGACCGGTGCAGGCAGCGGGATCGGCCGCGGAATCGCCCTGGCCTGCGCTGCGGCCGGCGCAAAAGTAGCCGTGCTGGACATTCAGGAAAGCCATGCCGCCGAGGTTGCCGGGTTGATCAACGGTGATGGCGGACAGGCAATGTCTGTCGTGTGCAATGTCGCGGAAGAGGATAGCGTGATTGCCGCTCGGGCGCTTGTCAGCAATCAGCTTGGGACCGCAGACGTGCTGATTAACAATGCGGCGATTTTTCGCACGGGGCCACTTGAGTGCTTTGCGCTGGCCGACTGGAATGCAATGCTGGCGGTCAACTTCACCGGATATTTCCTGTGCTGCAAGCAGTTTGTCCTGCCAATGCTCAAAGCGGAAAGTGGTGTGATAGTAAACGTTGGTTCACTTTCTGCCGAGGCGGTCGTGCCGAACATGGGCCCTTACAGCGCGGCCAAGGCGGCGATCGTCGCCCTGACAAAACAGATGGCTGTCGAATGGGGTCCACGTGGGATACGATGCAATGTCGTGCATCCCGGAATGATCGAAACGCCTGCCACGGCTGCCGCCTATGCAAATCCAGAATCGCGGGCAGCGCGGGTCCGGGCAGTGCCATTGGGACGGATCGGAACACCCGAGGATATAGCGGAGGCGGCGGTCTTTCTCGCATCGGATCGGTCGGCATATATAAGCGGAGCCGAGCTAACCGTGGACGGCGGCTTCGGGCGCAACCTGTTCGGACTGGTACCACGCCTGCCCGACACCGCCAGGAGCTGAGCCTTGGCGCTAGTTGGGGAAAGGCGAAGGAAGGGTCTTCTCATTGCCGCAGATCCGCGCTAGAAATGGACTGACCATATTTGTCGGGGAACCTCGAACCTTCGGTTTCCCGGCATGTTCCCTTGGGAGGAGGAACATGACACAGCAAACTCATACGCCGGTCCACGAGGATATCGTGTTGCCGCAGTTGGCCGTCATCGATTCGCACATGCACCTGTGGGACCGGATCGGTTTTGACTATTTCGCGCCCGAATTCCTTGCCGATGTCGCCGATGGCCACAATGTGCAGTCCAGCATATACGTCGAATGTGGCATGGCCTACGACGCCTTTTCGCCCGACCCGATGCTTGTGGTCGACGAAACGCGTCATGCGATGCAACAGGTTGCGCTTGCCCGTGGCCACAGCCACCGCTTGGCCGAGGGCATTCTGGGCGCGGCAAACCTGTTGCTGGGTTCGGCGGTTCAACCCGTGCTGGAGGCGCATGTCGATGCCTCCGAAGGCCGGTTCCGTGGCGTGCGGTTTCGCGTGGCTTATGATGCCGACCCCGAGGCGGGATATCATGAAAGCGGCTACCTGAACCAGAACGTACTGGATCGCCCCGAGCTGGTCGAAAGCGCCCGCCTCCTTGGCCGCATGGGGTTGACGCTGGAACTGTGGGGCTTCCATCCGCAGCTTGCCGACATCAAGGCCTTTGCCCGGATGGTGCCTGAGGTGCAGATCGTTCTGAACCACATCGGCGGCCCGTTGGGCGTGGGCCGCTACGCTCATGAACGGGCAGAAGTGTTCAAGGCCTGGTCCGCTGGCATCACCGCCCTTTCGGACGAGCCGAACGTGATGGTAAAGCTCAGCGGTCTTGGCATTTCGCGTCTTGGCCTGCGCCAGCCGGGCGGGCAGGACCACACGACGTCCGATCAACTGGCCGCAGCGTGGGGGCCCTTCGTGCGTCACTGCGTTGAAAGTTTTGGACCCGATCGAAGCATTTTCGGCAGCAACTTTCCGGTGGACCGGGCGACGGCGTCCTATCGCACGCTGTTGAACGCTTACAAGAAAATCCTGCTGGGCCTGAGCGACAGCGATCTGCGTGCGGTTTTTGCCGATAACGCCCGCCGCACCTATCGGCTGACCTGAGGCCCGACTCGACACAAGGAAATCACGATGCAAACCCAAACCGGACAGCGACCCATCCGATCCATCCTGTTCGTTCCAGCCGACAGTGAAAAGAAGATTGCCAAGGGGTTGGGCACCCGTGCCGATGCGATCGTTTTCGATCTGGAAGATTCCGTCATGCCAGCGCGTAAGTCCGAGGCGCGGCGGATGATGGCTCAAATACTGGCACAGCGGCCCGAAGGATATGCCGGGCAGCTATGGGTGCGGATCAATCCTCTGTCCACCGGCATGGCGATAGAAGATCTGTGCGCCGTTCTTACCCCGAATCTTCACGGAATTATCTTACCCAAATGCACCGGACCGCAGGATGTCACAACGGTTCTGTCGCAAATGACGCAGTAGGCTGGAATCGGCGTTCCACTGGACAGACTTATGCCGCCAGGCTCGCGAAGGTCTGGAAGGGCGTAGTGCCGTTTGTAGGGATCTGGCCTTTGCGGATCATATGCGCAGCCTCGATGCCTGCGATGGTCGCTGCGGCCGAATGGAACGCCTTGAAGCCCATCATCGGGTTAGTGATCCGCTTGATGAAGCGGTGGTCCTGCTCGAGGATGTTGTTCAGGTATTTGACCTGCCGCACCTCAATGACGCGCCCGTCGCCGGTGAATTTCAGGATCACGTTCACGGCCTGCAAACCCGCGAGGTTGGCACCGCTCTTGTCGATCACGACCCGGTCTGGCACGCCATGAGCGGCAATCGCCTGCTTGAAAAAGCGCCGGGCTGCGGCAAGGTCCCTGCGGTGGGACAGCATGAAATCAAGGGTTTGTCCGTCGCGATCCACGGCCCGGTAGAGGTATCTCCATTTACCCTTAACCTTGATGTAGGTCTCGTCCACCCGCCAGGAGGTGGCCGTCGATCGCTTTCTGGCTTGTGCCCGGGCGGCAATCAGCGGAGAGAATTTCACGACCCAGCGGTTCAGCGTTGCGTGGTCGACCCTCACCCCGCGTTCGGCCATGATCTCTTCCAGGTCGCGATAGGAGACCGCGTAGCGAAGGTAGAAGAAAACCGCATACAGGATCACCGACTTCGGATGATGCACACCCTTGAAATCGATCATCTTGTCCTCACCTGCGCAGCTTCTGGAAGGAAAAATATATAGGCGACCGACAGGGAAATCGCGAGGGCCAAGAAGCTTTGCGACAGAACCG
>JADZBO010000265.1 GCA_020851995.1 Burkholderiaceae bacterium | reverse complement strand
GGCACTTTCTTGAAAAACAATCCGCCGTCCACGCCCGATGAATCGTAAACCACCTGGGTGTAGATGACCGGTACGTGCTTGGCGCGCGCGGCGTCCAGCAAGCTGACCGACGCGTCGACTGCATCGACCACGCCCTGGCCGAAGAAGGGTGCGCCTTCCACCGTGTACGCACGCACGAAATCGATGACGATGACGGCGGGCTTTTTGCCAAAACCCAGGGCCGTGTCAAAGACGCCCTGGTAATTGAGTTCGCGGCTATTGCTGGACATGACAACTCCTGTTAAGCAATCTTTTCGTCGTCCCAGACTTTTTCGGGCATGGGCAGATCTTTCCATGTTTCTGGTCCGAGCGGGCCATCGACCGGGATGTTCAGCCCTTCCAGCACCCACTGCAACTGGCGCGTGTGCTGGCCGCTGTGCCACATCGTGCGTTCGAAGAACTGGTGTTGCGTCTGCTCGCCGTAGTAGACGTCTGCACGGGCGCTCCAGTCAAGCCTGGCGCCCGGGCCGGCAAACCACTGATTGAAGCGCTCCTGCACATCCAGGCAGTATGCAAGGACCGCCTCGCGCGAATTCGCGTCGGGGGCGGGAAAGCGGTTATAGGAATCGAACACCAGCGGGATGCCGTCCTTCTCCTCCAGAAACGCATCGACGTTGTTGAAAATGTGATACATCAGGTCGGTGTAGCTGCGCGGCCGGTTGGGCAGCAGGGCGTGCAGTTTGTCCTCCGGGAGTTGCCGGTAGAAACGCAGCGCCGCATCCATGACTTTGCCCAGTCTCTGGCGCAACTCCGCCACGGTCAGCATTTTGAAACTCAGGCCGTGCACGCCGACCAGTTTTGCGACGTCAGCCAAAACCTGGCCGTTGGCCCAGTTTTCGCCCATCGTCACGATGGGCACCTGGCGCAGGCCAAAGTGCGCCAGTTCCTCGAAAGCCTTGTCATCGCCCAGCACGTTGCGCGAGGCAAACGGGATACCGTGGCGGGTCAGGAATTCCTTGGTGCGCAGACAACTGGTGCAGCCCGGCTGCCAGTAGACGCGAATTTCATTTGAAGTGAGTGGGCTTGCGGTGGTCATGATGACTCCCTGAACTGTGGCTAGTGCGGATCTGCGCGATCTGAACCGCAGCGATTGCGAATCTGCCGGATCTGCACGGTTGCGGATTGACTCGATCTGAATGGTTCTGACTGCGGATTTACTGGAGCTTGATGTTGCCTTCTTTCACGACCTTGCCCCAGCGCTCATAATCGTCTTGCACCACCTTGGCGAATGCCTGCGGTGACATCCCCGAAGGCTCGAACGCGCCTTTGAGGTAGCGTTCGCGCACTTCCGGAATTTGCAGCACTTCCGCGATCGCCTGCTGGAGTTTGTCGACCACTGGCTTTGGCGTGCGGGCCGGTGCGAAGATTCCGTACCAGGATGCGACGTCGTAGCCCGGGTAGCCGCTTTCGGCCACAGTCGGAACATCGGGCAGGTTGGGCGAACGCTCCGCGCTGGCAACGGCAATTGCGTTCAGCCGCCCCTGCTTCAGGTAGGACATGATCGTGGGCGCCACTGTAAAAATCAGCGGAATCTGCCCTGCCACCGTGTCCGTCACCGCCTGGCCGCCGCCCTTGTACGGGACATGCTGCATTTTCATGCCAGTGCGTTGCGCCAGCAGTTCCCCCGCCAGGTGCGTTGTGGTTCCCTGTCCTGATGACCCGAATTCCACTCCGTCGGGACGTGTCTTGGCATAGTCGATCAATTGCTGCAGTGTCTTCACCGGAAGATTTGCATTGGCGGCCAGCACCAGCGTTGCGTCGTTGATCTTGGTGACAGGCACAAAATCCCTGAGCGGATCGAACGGCGCCTTAATCAGGTGCGGCGCAACCACCATGCCGCCGTCAAAACCCATCAGCAACACATAGCCGTCTGGCGGCGCCGCTGCGACAACCTGCGCTCCGATGAATCCCGATGCACCGGGACGATTTTCGATAATGATCTGCTGGCCGAGCTTTTCCGCAAGCTTGTCGCTCATGTAGCGAACCACAGCGTCGCCGCCACCGCCAGGTGCGTAGGGAATGATGATGCGGATCGCACGGCTCGGGTAGGCTTCGTCGGCCAGGGCGGTCGGGGGCAGCGTGCCCAACGCGGCCAGCGCGCCGAACCATAGTGCCATCGCGGCAAACAATGGCCGAGATGCGCTTTTCCGCAGGAACCCTGCACTTGCCTTGAGTAATCCGGTCATTTTGTCTCGCTGCTTCATTATGGGTGAACAAGGCATCATGGCTTTGCCAGTGATGGATTCTGTGCGATTCAGGCGGTCGTCGCACTTTGCCGCCAGATCGGACTCCTCAGCGGTATCATCACCTGCCGCGCCAGAGAAACCAAATAGTGTTTGGTGATGCTGCCATCGTGAATTACGATGACTGAATGTTGCGACTTGATCCCGTGTCTCTGCGCCTGTTCATCGCCGTCGTCGAGGAAAAGACGATCGCCGCCGCAGCGCTTCGCGAGCATATTGCCGCGGCGGCGGTCAGCAAACGCCTCGCCGATATCGAAGCGG
>JADZBO010000264.1 GCA_020851995.1 Burkholderiaceae bacterium | reverse complement strand
GGGCGACAACGTGGCGATGACGGTCAAGCTGATTGCCCCGATCGCCATGGAAGAAGGCCTGCGCTTCGCCATCCGCGAGGGTGGCCGTACCGTGGGTGCCGGCGTCGTTGCCAAAATTCTGAAGTAACACGAAGTAGGGGGGCGGTTGGCCGAAAGGCCGCTGCCTCTTCAGTCGTGCAGGTCTAGGGGCATAGCTCAATTGGCAGAGCGTCGGTCTCCAAAACCGAAGGTTGGGGGTTCGAGGCCCTCTGCCCCTGCCACTGCAACACACCACAACGACGGCCGCGCCTACAAGCGAAGTCGTTAGAAAAATGTCGAATACAACGATCGAAAATGTAACAAGCACTGCAGACCGGGTGAAGCTGGGCTTGTCTGTGGTGGTCGTCCTGGCTGGCATCATTGCCTATTCCGCACTTGAGTCGCGGATTCCGGCCGTGGCGCGGGTCGCGATCTTTGTCGCGAGCCTGATCGTGGCTGCGCTGATTGTCTGGTTCTCCGAGCCTGGTCGTCGCACGGTCGCCTTCGCGCACGAGTCGTACAACGAAGTGCGTCGCGTGGTCTGGCCCACGCGCAAAGAAACCCTGCAGATGACCGGCATCGTGTTTGCGTTCGTCGCAATCATGGGCCTGTTTCTCTGGATTCTTGATAAGTTTGTCGAGTGGACGCTCTTCAGCGTGTTGCTCGGCTGGAAATAAACAGGGACGATCGATGAGTAAACGATGGTATGTCGTCCATGTCTATTCCGGCATGGAAAAAAGTGTTCACAAGGCGATGCTCGAGCGAATCGACCGCGCCGGACTGCAGGACAAGTTTGGTCAGATCCTCGTCCCTTCCGAGGAAGTGATCGAGGTCAAAGGTGGTCAGAAGTCGATCTCCGAGCGCCGGATTTTCCCCGGCTATGTACTCGTCGAGATGGAATTGACGGACGAAACCTGGCACGTCATCAAGAATACTCCGCGCGTGACCGGATTTCTGGGCGGCTCGGGCAACCGACCTTCGCCTATTTCCGAAAAGGAAGTCGCCAAGATTCTGTCGCAGATGGAAGAAGGTGTCGAGAAACCCCGTCCGAAAGTCCTCTTCGAGGTCGGCGAGATGGTGCGCGTCAAGGAAGGTCCGTTTGCGGACTTCAACGGCAACGTCGAAGAAGTCAATTACGAGAAGAGCAAGGTTCGCGTATCGGTTGCCATTTTTGGCCGCTCAACGCCCGTCGAACTCGATTTCAGTCAGGTCGAAAAGGCCTGATTTCTTAACCGGGGAGCCGGTTGCCGGAAGGCGACGGCGTTTGTACCCATCAGGAGCAAAGCATGGCGAAGAAAATCGTCGGCTTCATCAAGCTGCAAGTGCCAGCTGGTAAGGCCAACCCATCACCCCCTATCGGTCCGGCGCTGGGTCAGCGCGGCCTGAACATCATGGAATTCTGCAAGGCGTTCAACGCCAAGACACAGGGCCTGGAGCCCGGTCTGCCGATTCCTGTGGTGATCACGGCGTTTGCTGACAAGAGCTTCACCTTCATCATGAAGACCCCGCCCGCGACGGTCCTCATCAAGAAGGCCGCCGGCGTGCAAAAGGGTTCGCCCAAGCCGCACACCGACAAGGTTGGCACGCTCACGCGCGCTCAGGCCGAAGAAATCGCCAAGTCCAAGGCACCCGACCTCACGGCGGCGGATCTGGATGCAGCTGTTCGTACCATCGCGGGCAGCGCTCGCAGCATGGGCATTACGGTCGAAGGAGTCTGATCATGGCTAAAGTTTCCAAGCGCATGGCCGCCGTCGCCCAAAAGATCGACCGCGCCAAGTTGTACCCCGTTGCCGAAGCGCTCACACTCGTCAAAGAGTGTGCCACCGCTAAATTCGACGAATCGATCGATATCGCCGTTCAACTCGGTATCGACCCCAAAAAGTCCGACCAACTGGTTCGCGGCTCCGTCGTATTGCCCGCCGGTACCGGCAAGACGGTACGCGTTGCGGTGTTTGCCCAGGGCGACAAGGCCGAGCAGGCCAAGGCCGCCGGAGCCGACATCGTTGGCATGGAAGACCTTGCCGACCAAATCAAGGCAGGCGTGTTCAACTTCGATATCGTCATCGCGTCGCCTGACACGATGCGCGTCGTGGGTACGCTGGGCCAGATCCTTGGTCCTCGTGGCCTGATGCCGAACCCGAAGGTCGGTACGGTCACGCCCGATGTCGCGACCGCGGTCAAAAACGCGAAGGCCGGTCAGGTTCAGTACCGCACCGACAAGGCCGGCATCATCCACGCCACGATTGGTCGCGCTTCTTTCGGCGTTGAGCAGCTGCAGACCAACCTGTCCGCACTGGTCGATGCCCTGAACAAGGCTCGCCCCGCCGCGGCTAAAGGCATTTACCTGCGCAAGCTCGCCGTGTCGTCCACCATGGGTGGCGGTGCGCGCGTCGAAGTGGCTTCCCTGACGGCTACCCCACAGTAATCGTCAGACTTAAAGACTTTGGGCTGCACCCGGACTTTTCGGGTGTTGCTGTCAAAGACCGCTGGAGTGCCCGCCCCTGTACATGGAATCCTTCCATGCCGTGGCGGCCACTTAATCCCAGGATGTTTCTGGATCCAGCGCAGACGGCGTCCACGGAAGATTTCCTAACCAGATCTCGACCAGGTTCGCCGCATTCGGTTGATGCCCGGGGATTTTCCCTGAAGCATCTTTTGATGGAGTGTTCAAACCGTGAGTCTCAATCGTCAAGAGAAGGCGATCGTAATCGAGGAAGTCACGACGCAAGTCGCGAAGGCCCAGTCGATTGTGGTTGCAGAGTACCGTGGTCTGGACGTCGCCTCTGTCACCGTACTGCGCAAGACTGCGCGTGAGTCGGGTGTTTACCTGCGCGTTCTCAAGAACTCGCTGGCACGCCGGGCGATTGCGGGCACGCCTTTCGAGGCATTGTCCGCAACGCTCACCGGTCCGCTGATTTATGGTATCAGCAACGATCCGGTCACCGCTGCAAAAGTGCTTTCCGCATTTTCGAAAACCAACGACAAGCTGGTCATCAAGGGCGGTGCGCTGCCCAACAGCGTCCTCGATGCCGATGGCGTCAAGGCACTGGCCACGATGCCCTCGCGCGAAGAGTTGCTTTCCAAACTGCTCGGCACCATGCAGGCACCGATCGCGCAATTCGTACGTACCCTCAATGAAGTTCCGACCAAGTTCGTCCGCGGCCTGGCTGCGGTGCGTGACCAGAAGCAGGCCGCCTGACGCGGTACCTGCAGGATCTTCATCGAACGACAAGCGATACCAACCCCTGGCAACTTATTTAATCTGGAGTTTTACAAATGGCTAACAAAGCTGAAATCCTCGACGCAATCGCCGGAATGACCGTGCTTGAGCTGTCCGAGCTGATCAAGGAAATGGAAGAGAAGTTTGGCGTGTCGGCTGCTGCCGCTGCTGTCGCCGTCGCAGCCCCGGCTGCTGGCGCGCCCGCTGCCGCCGCTGAAGAACAGACCGAATTTACCCTCGTCCTCGCCGAAATTGGCGCCAACAAGGTGAGCGTCATCAAGGCCGTTCGCGAAATCACCGGTCTGGGTCTGAAGGAAGCCAAGGATCTGGTTGACGCCGCTCCGAAGCCAGTCAAGGAAGCGATGGCCAAGGCTGATGCCGAAGCCGCGAAGAAGAAGCTCGAAGAGGCTGGCGCGAAGGCCGAACTCAAGTAAGCCGAGTCAGTACTCGCCCGGGAAAGCAGATGGTTTGCCTTCCCGGGCTTTTGCGCTTTCAGAAAACCCCGCTTTTCGGGTGATGCAAAAAGCCGGTCATGCCGGCATCTGGCAAAGCTTCTGCCAAGTCGGGTTTTCTGAAGTCGTTTGCCTTACCGCAGCAAATTGCAGTACCGCCCGTTCCAGCAGTCTTATCCCATGGTCGTGGTTAACGGCCTATGTAACCTCGAGTCGGAGTGCTCATGCCTTACTCGTTTACCGAAAAAAAGCGCATCCGCAAAAGCTTCGCCAAGCGAGAGGACGTGCAAGACGTTCCTTTCCTGCTTGCGACACAGCTTCAATCCTATCTAACATTCTTGCAAGCCGACGTACAGGCTGCCACCCGCAAAGACCAAGGGTTGCAGGCCGCGTTTTCGTCCATTTTCCCGATTTCGAGCCACAACAACATGGCTCGCCTCGAGTTCGTCAGCTACACGCTTGGCGAACCCGTGTTTGACGTCAAGGAATGTCAGCTGCGCGGACTGACGTATGCGTCACCCCTGCGCGCCAAGGTGCGGCTGGTTCTGCTTGATCGCGAAATCAGCAAACCGACAACCAAGGAAATCCGCGAGCAGGAAGTCTACATGGGCGAAATTCCGCTCATGACCAGCACCGGTTCGTTCGTCATCAATGGAACCGAACGGGTCATCGTATCGCAGCTGCATCGCTCACCCGGCGTATTCTTCGAGCACGACCGTGGCAAAACCCACAGTTCAGGCAAGCTGTTGTTTTCGGCCCGCGTGATTCCCTACCGCGGCTCCTGGCTCGATTTCGAATTCGATCCCAAAGACGTCCTGTTCTTCCGTGTCGATCGCCGTCGCAAGATGCCGGTCACGATCCTGCTCAAGGCCATCGGCATGACGCCTGAGGCAATCCTTGCGCACTTCTTCGAGTTCGATCAGTTCGAGCTGAAGTCCGAGGGCGGTCTGATGGAGTTCGTGCCGGATCGCTGGAAGGGTGAAATCGCACGTTTTGACATTACCGACCGTAATGGCAAGGTGCTTGTCGAAAAAGACAAGCGCCTCACCGTGCGCCATCTGCGCGACATTGCCGCGGCAAAGATCGAACGTATTTCGGTACCTGAGGATTTCCTCGTGGGCCGTGTGCTCGCCACCAACGTGGTCGATGCGGAAACCGGCGAAATCATCGCCACCGCCAACGACGAAATCACGGAATCGTTGCTCAACGCCCTGCGCGCTGCTGGCGTCCTGAATATCCAGACGCTCTACACGAACGATCTGGATCGCGGCCCCTACATCTCGCAAACGCTGCGAACCGACGAGACCGCGGACCAGATGGCAGCACGGGTTGCGATCTACCGTATGATGCGCCCCGGCGAGCCGCCCACTGAGGATGCTGTGGAAGCTTTGTTCCAGCGTCTTTTCTACAACGACGAAACCTACGATCTTTCGCGTGTCGGCCGCATGAAGGTCAACAGCCGTCTTGGCCGTGGTGACGACATCACGGGCCCGATGACGCTGACCAACGAGGACATCCTTGAAACCATCAAGGTCCTGGTTGAATTGCGTAACGGACATGGACAGATCGACGATATCGACCACCTCGGCAACCGCCGCGTGCGTTGTGTCGGCGAGCTGGCGGAAAACCAGTTCCGCGCCGGTCTCGTGCGCGTGGAGCGCGCCGTCAAGGAGCGCCTGGGTCAGGCCGAAACCGAAAACCTGATGCCGCATGACCTGATCAACTCCAAGCCGATCTCGGCTGCCATCAAGGAGTTTTTCGGTTCAAGCCAGCTGTCGCAGTTCATGGACCAGACCAACCCGCTCTCCGAAATCACGCACAAGCGGCGTGTTTCGGCGCTCGGCCCGGGCGGTCTGACGCGCGAGCGTGCCGGCTTTGAAGTGCGTGACGTGCACCCGACGCATTACGGCCGCGTTTGCCCGATCGAAACGCCGGAAGGTCCGAACATCGGCCTGATCAACTCGATGGCGCTGTACGCACGGCTGAACGAATACGGGTTCCTCGAAACCCCGTATCGCAAGGTCATGGACAGCCGCGTGACCGATCAGATCGAATATCTCTCGGCCATCGAAGAAAGCAATTACGTCATTGCCCAGGCGAACGCCGATCTCGACGACAACGGCACGTTTACTGACGAACTGGTCGCTTGTCGCCAGGCAGGCGAAACCCTGCTGACGGCACCCGCGAACATCCATTACATGGACGTCGCACCGTCGCAGATCGTCTCCGTTGCTGCTTCGCTCATCCCGTTCCTCGAGCACGATGACGCCAACCGCGCCCTGATGGGCGCCAACATGCAGCGTCAGGCCGTTCCTTGCCTGCGTCCCGAGAAGCCGGTCGTCGGTACCGGTGTCGAGCGCACGGTCGCGGTCGACTCTGGCACAACCGTTCAGGCTTTGCGCGGCGGCGTGGTTGACCACGTTGACGCTGACCGCATCGTGATCCGTGTCAACGACGAAGAGAACGTGGCTGGTGAAGTCGGTGTGGATATCTACAACCTGATCAAGTACACCCGTTCGAACCAGAACACCAACATCAACCAGCGCCCGATCGTGCGGCGTGGCGATGTGGTGGCTGCGGGCGATGTGCTGGCTGACGGCGCCTCGACCGATCTGGGCGAGCTCGCGCTCGGCCAGAACATGCTGATCGCCTTCATGCCGTGGAATGGCTACAACTTCGAAGACTCGATCCTGATCTCTGAAAAGGTCGTGGCAGACGATCGCTATACGTCGATCCACATCGAGGAACTCACGGTTGTCGCACGCGACACCAAGCTTGGTCCGGAAGAAATCACCCGCGACATCAGCAACCTCGCCGAAACGCAGCTCAACCGTCTGGACGATTCCGGCATTGTGCACATTGGCGCCGAGGTGCGTGCCGATGACGTTCTCGTCGGCAAGGTAACGCCCAAGGGTGAAACCCAGCTGACGCCTGAAGAAAAGCTGTTGCGCGCGATCTTTGGCGAAAAGGCCTCAGACGTTAAGGACACCTCGCTGCGCGTACCTTCGGGCATGATCGGCACGGTCATCGACGTGCAGGTCTTCACGCGCGAAGGCATCCCCCGCGACAAGCGCGCCCAGTCGATCATCGACGACGAGCTGCGCCGCTATCGCCAGGATCTCAACGATCAGTTGCGTATTGTGGAAAACGATACCTTTGACCGGATCGAGAAGCTGCTGGTCAAGAAAGTGGTCAATGGCGGCCCGCGCAAGCTCGCCAAAGGCACCGCAATCACCAAGGAATACCTCGCCGAACTCGATCGCTGGCAGTGGTTCGATATCCGCCTGGCTGACGAAGCCAATGCGGTGATTCTCGAGCAGGCCAAGGAGTCGCTCGAACAGAAGCGCCATCAGTTCGACCTCGCCTTCGAGGAAAAGCGCAAGAAGCTGACGCAGGGCGACGAATTGCCCCCGGGCGTGCTCAAGATGATCAAGGTTTACCTTGCCGTCAAGCGCCGCCTGCAGCCTGGCGACAAGATGGCCGGTCGCCACGGCAACAAGGGTGTTGTCTCGCGCATCACCCCGGTCGAAGATATGCCTCACATGGCCGACGGCACCCCTGCCGACATCGTGCTGAACCCGTTGGGCGTGCCTTCGCGGATGAACGTTGGCCAGGTGCTCGAGGTTCACCTCGGCTGGGCCGCCAAGGGTCTGGGTCAACGCGTGGCTGAACTGCTGCGCGATCAGCAGAAGATCGAGACCAAGAAGATTCGTGCTTACCTTGACAAGGTCTACAACGGAACCGGCACGGGTGCGCGTCTGGAGGAGCTCTCCGATGACGCGATCATCGAGCTGGCCGTCAACCTCAAGAACGGTGTGCCCTTTGCGACCCCTGTTTTCGACGGAGCCACGGAAGCCGAAATCGGCAAGATGCTCGAACTCGCGTATCCCGACGATGTTGCGGAGCGCATGGGGCTGACCGAGACACGCACGCAAGCGTGGCTCTATGACGGCCGTACCGGCGAGCAGTTCGAGCGTCCGGTGACCGTCGGCTACATGCACTACCTGAAGCTGCACCACTTGGTCGACGACAAGATGCACGCGCGTTCAACCGGCCCCTACTCGCTGGTGACGCAACAGCCGCTGGGCGGCAAGGCGCAATTCGGCGGCCAGCGCTTCGGCGAAATGGAAGTCTGGGCGCTGGAAGCCTACGGTGCTTCGTACACGTTGCAGGAGATGCTCACCGTCAAGTCCGATGACATCAACGGCCGTACCAAGGTGTACGAAAACATCGTCAAGGGCGATCACACGATCGATGCCGGCATGCCGGAATCGTTCAACGTGCTCGTCAAGGAAATCCGTTCGTTGGCCCTCGACATGGATCTGGAGCGTAAATAATGAAAGCGCTACTCGACCTCTTCAAACAGGTTTCGCAAGACGAACAATTCGATGCCATCAAGATCGGCATCGCCTCACCTGAAAAGATCCGTTCGTGGTCCTACGGGGAAGTTCGCAAGCCCGAAACCATCAACTACCGTACGTTCAAGCCTGAGCGCGACGGCCTGTTCTGCTCAAAGATCTTCGGTCCCATCAAGGATTACGAATGTCTGTGCGGCAAGTACAAGCGTCTGAAGCACCGCGGGGTGATCTGCGAGAAGTGCGGCGTCGAAGTGACGGTCGCCAAAGTGCGCCGCGAGCGCATGGGCCACATCGAACTGGCCAGCCCCGTCGCGCACATCTGGTTCCTCAAGAGCCTGCCGTCGCGTCTGGGCATGGTCCTCGACATGACTCTGCGTGACATCGAGCGCGTGCTGTACTTCGAGGCATGGTGCGTGATCGAGCCCGGCATGACGCCGCTCAAGCGCGGCCAGATCATGTCCGACGACGACTTCATCGCCAAGACCGAAGAGTACGGTGACGACTTCCGCGCCCTGATGGGCGCCGAAGCCGTGCGCGAACTTCTGCGCACGATTGACATCGACCGCGAAGTCGAAACTCTGCGCTCAGAGCTCGGCGCGACCTCCTCCGAAGCGAAGATCAAGAAGATCTCCAAGCGCCTGAAGGTTCTCGAAGGCTTCCAGAAGTCCGGCATCAAGGCCGAGTGGATGGTCATGGAAGTGCTGCCGGTGCTGCCGCCGGACCTGCGCCCTCTCGTGCCCCTTGATGGCGGCCGCTTCGCGACGTCCGACCTGAACGATCTGTATCGCCGCGTCATCAACCGGAACAACCGTCTCAAGCGCCTGCTCGAGCTGAAGGCTCCGGAAATCATTCTGCGCAACGAAAAGCGCATGCTGCAGGAATCGGTCGATTCGCTGCTCGACAACGGTCGTCGCGGCAAGGCCATGACCGGTGCCAACAAACGCCAGCTCAAGTCGCTCGCCGACATGATCAAAGGCAAGAGCGGTCGCTTCCGTCAGAACCTGCTGGGCAAGCGCGTCGACTACTCCGGCCGCTCGGTCATCGTGGTCGGCCCGCAGCTCAAGCTGCACCAGTGTGGTCTGCCCAAGCTGATGGCGCTTGAACTCTTCAAGCCCTTCATCTTCAACCGCCTCGAAATGATGGGTCTGGCAACGACCATCAAGGCAGCGAAGAAGCTGGTCGAAAGCCAAGAGCCGGTGGTCTGGGACATCCTTGAGGATGTGATCCGAGAGCATCCGGTCATGCTGAACCGCGCACCGACCCTTCACCGTCTTGGTATCCAGGCTTTCGAGCCGGTGCTGATCGAAGGCAAAGCGATCCAGCTGCACCCGCTGGTTTGCGCGGCGTTCAACGCCGACTTCGACGGCGACCAGATGGCCGTGCACGTGCCGTTGTCGCTGGAAGCCCAGATGGAAGCCCGCACACTGATGCTGGCGACCAACAACATCCTGTTTCCGGCCAACGGCGAACCGTCGATCGTGCCGTCGCAGGATATCGTGCTGGGGCTTTACTACGCAACGCGTGAGCGCACCAACGGCAAGGGCGAAGGCATGTTCTTCGCGGACATCGCCGAGGTGCAGCGTGCCTATGACAACCGTGAAACGACACTTCAGACGCGCATCACCGTGCGCTTGCCCGAGTACAAGCGCGACGATTCCGGTGAGTGGACCCAAGGCATCCAGCGCGTCGAGACGACCGTAGGACGGGCGCTCCTGTCTGAGATTCTGCCCAAGGGCCTGCCCTTCTCCGTATTGAACCGCGCTCTGAAGAAGAAAGAGATCTCGCGCCTGATCAACCAGTCGTTCCGTCGTTGCGGTTTGCGTGACACGGTGATCTTTGCCGACAAGCTGATGCAGGCGGGCTTCCGCCTTGCAACGCGAGGCGGCATCTCGATTGCGATGGGCGACATGCTCATCCCGCAGGTCAAGCACGAGATCCTCGCCCAGGCCAGCCGTGAGGTCAAGGAAATCGACAAGCAGTACTCGTCGGGCCTGGTGACCTCGCAAGAGCGTTACAACAACGTGGTCGACATCTGGGGTAAGGCCGGCGATAAAGTCGGCAAGGCCATGATGGAGCAGCTTGCCACCGAGCCGGTCGTTGACCGGCACGGCGAGAACGTGCGTCAGGAATCGTTCAACTCGATCTACATGATGGCCGACTCCGGCGCCCGCGGTTCCGCGGCGCAGATTCGCCAGCTTGCGGGTATGCGCGGCCTGATGGCCAAGCCGGACGGTTCGATCATCGAAACGCCGATTACTGCGAACTTCCGCGAAGGTCTGAACGTACTCCAGTACTTCATTTCGACGCACGGCGCGCGTAAAGGTCTGGCCGACACGGCGCTCAAGACGGCCAACTCCGGCTACCTGACCCGTCGCCTGGTGGACGTGACCCAGGATCTGGTGATCACAGAGTCCGATTGCGGAACCTCCCACGGCTACGCGATGAAGGCGCTGGTCGAGGGCGGCGAAGTCATCGAACCGTTGCGCGAGCGTATTCTTGGGCGTGTCGCCGCGATTGATATCGTCAATCCTGACACCCAGGAAACCGCGATCGCCTCCGGCACACTGCTCGACGAAGACCTGGTCGATTACATCGACAAACTCGGCGTCGACGAAGTTCGTGTGCGTACACCGCTGACATGCGAAACGCGTCATGGGCTTTGCGCGCATTGCTACGGCCGGGATCTTGGTCGCGGCTATCTGGTCAACGTCGGCGAAGCGGTTGGCGTCATTGCCGCGCAGTCGATCGGCGAACCCGGCACCCAGCTCACCATGCGCACGTTCCACATTGGTGGCGCGGCTTCGCGTGCCGCAATGGCCAGCGGCGTCGAGACCAAATCCAACGGTGTGGTTCGCTTTGCCAGCACCATGCGTTACGTCACGAACGCCAAGGGCGAGCGCGTTGCGATCTCCCGTTCGGGCGAAATCGTCATCTTCGGCGAGAACGACCGCGAGCGCGAACGTCACAAAGTGCCTTATGGCGCCACGCTTCAGGTCAACGACGGCGACATGCTCAAAGCCGGTACACGGCTGGCGAACTGGGATCCGCTGACGCGGCCCATCATCTCTGAGTACGCCGGCGCGGTCCGCTTCGAAAACATCGAAGAGGGCGGTACAGTGGCCAAGCAGGTGGACGAAGTCACGGGCCTGTCGACTCTGGTCGTCATCACCCCCAAGACTCGCGGCGGCAAGATCGCCATGCGTCCGCAGATCAAACTGATCGGCGAAAGCGGCGAAGAGGTCAAAATTGCCGGCACCGATCACTCTGTCAACATTTCGTTCCCGGTCGGCGCGCTGATCACGGTGCGCGACGGGCAGCAGGTGCAGGTGGGCGAAGTGCTCGCGCGGATTCCTCAGGAATCGCAAAAGACTCGCGATATCACCGGCGGTCTGCCCCGCGTGGCCGAGCTCTTCGAAGCCCGCTCTCCCAAGGATGCGGGGATGTTGGCCGAAGTCACGGGCACCGTGTCGTTCGGCAAGGACACGAAGGGCAAGCAGCGCCTGGTCATCACCGACCTCGACGGCGTCGGCCACGAGTTCCTGATCCCGAAGGAAAAGCAGGTGTTGGTCCACGACGGTCAGGTCGTCAACAAGGGCGAAATGATCGTGGACGGCCCGGCCGATCCGCACGACATCCTGCGGCTGCAGGGCATCGAGCGACTGGCCACCTATGTGGTCGACGAAGTTCAGGACGTCTACCGTCTGCAAGGCGTGAAGATCAACGACAAGCACATCGAGGTGATCGTTCGCCAGATGCTGCGTCGAGTGAACATCGTCGATGCGGGTGACACCAGCTTCATCACAGGCGAACAGGTCGAGCGCGCAGAACTGCTCAACGAGAACGATCGCGTGCAAGCCACGGACAGACGTCCCGCCGCTTACGACAACATCCTGCTCGGGATCACCAAGGCATCGCTGTCGACCGACTCGTTCATCTCCGCGGCGTCCTTCCAGGAAACCACGCGCGTGCTCACCGAGGCTGCCATCATGGGCAAGCGCGATGACTTGCGTGGTCTGAAGGAAAACGTCATTGTGGGTCGCCTGATTCCTGCGGGAACCGGGATGGCGTATCACCAGGCGCGCAAGGAGAAGGAAGTCCTCGAGGCGGCGGAACGCGAAGCGGCCCGCCAGCTTGCCAACCCGTTCGAAGAGGCGCCGGTCGCGGCAGAAGAGCCCCAGCCGGCGGCTGACGAATAGGTCGGTTCGCAGCAGTAAACCCAAAACGGGTCGCCCACTTTGGTGTGCGGCCCGTTTTGTCTTGACAGGCAAGTATTTCGTAAGCTAAGATGTAAGGCTTACTGCAATTTTTGGGACCGCAACAGCACTGGGCTTGTTGATGTGTCCTTGTTTGATTGGCAATACCCGCTCTTTTACGGACTTCCGTTTGATGGTGGGTTTGCGCGAGCTGCCCAGAAACGGGAGTGCTGCAAACGCGTCGTAGACAACGCAAGTAGCAGAGATAAAAGGGAATTAGAGGTTATGCCAACCATTAGCCAACTCGTGCGCAAGCCGCGCGAAGTCAGCGTCGTCAAGAGCAAGAGCCCCGCGCTCGAAAACTGCCCTCAGCGACGCGGTGTGTGCACCCGCGTGTACACCACCACCCCCAAAAAGCCGAACTCGGCCCTGCGTAAGGTCGCCAAAGTGCGCCTGACCAACGGTTTCGAGGTCATCTCGTACATCGGCGGCGAAGGCCACAACCTGCAAGAGCACTCAGTCGTGCTGGTGCGTGGCGGTCGCGTCAAAGACTTGCCGGGTGTGCGTTACCACATCGTGCGCGGTTCGCTTGACCTGCAAGGCGTCAAGGATCGCAAACAGTCCCGCTCGAAGTACGGCGCCAAGCGCCCGAAGCAAGCCAAGTAACACCGTAGTGCGCAGCCGCAAGGCTGTTGTATGTGCAGCCATGGCACTGTCATCGTGCCAGGGTACCGTAAGTGGCTTGTCAGATGACAGGCCGTGACCGCGATCAAACGCGGTTCAACTGAAACCGACACAAGGAATCGAAATGCCCCGTCGCCGCGAAGTCCCCAAACGTGAGATTCTGCCTGATCCCAAATTCGGCAGCGTCGAGCTCGCAAAATTCATGAACGTTGTCATGCTGGCCGGCAAAAAAGCCGTGGCCGAGCGCATTGTCTACGGTGCGCTTGAGCAGGTTCAGTCCAAGACCGGCAAAGAGCCGATCGAAGTCTTCAACCTTGCCATCAACAACATCAAGCCGATCGTTGAAGTCAAGAGCCGCCGTGTCGGTGGCGCCAACTATCAGGTGCCGGTCGAAGTGCGCCCGGTCCGTCGTCTGGCGCTGGCCATGCGTTGGTTGCGTGAAGCCGCCAAAAAGCGCGGTGAAAAATCCATGGATCTGCGCCTTGCCGGCGAGTTGCTCGATGCATCCGAAGGCCGTGGCGCTGCCATGAAAAAGCGTGAAGATACGCACAAGATGGCCGAAGCCAACAAGGCATTCAGCCATTTCCGCTGGTAATTTAAGGATTAGCCATGGCCCGCAAAACTCCGATCGAGCGCTACCGCAACATCGGTATCTCTGCCCACATTGACGCAGGGAAGACCACCACGACCGAACGCATTCTGTTCTATACCGGCGTCAATCACAAGATTGGCGAAGTGCATGATGGCGCAGCCACCATGGACTGGATGGAGCAAGAGCAAGAGCGTGGCATCACGATCACCTCCGCCGCCACCACCGCCTTCTGGCGTGGCATGGCTGGCAACCTTCCCGAGCATCGCATCAACGTGATCGATACCCCGGGCCACGTCGACTTCACCATTGAAGTCGAGCGCTCAATGCGCGTGCTGGATGGCGCGTGCATGGTGTACTGCGCCGTGGGTGGCGTACAGCCCCAGTCGGAAACCGTCTGGCGCCAGGCCAACAAATATCGCGTGCCGCGCTTGTCGTTCGTCAACAAGATGGACCGCACCGGCGCGAACTTCTTCAAGGTCTATGATCAGCTCAAGACCCGTCTGCGCGCGAACCCCATTCCGATCGTGATCCCGATCGGCGCGGAAGAAAAATTCGCCGGCGTCGTCGATCTGGTCAAGATGCAAGCGATCATCTGGGACGAAGAAAGTCAGGGCGTCAAGTTTTCCTATGGCGAGATCCCCGCGGATCTGGTCGATCAGGCCAACGAATGGCGTGAGAAGCTTGTCGAAGCAGCGGCCGAGGCCAACGAAGAGCTGATGGACAAGTACCTCGAAACCGGTGATCTGACCGAAGACGAAATCCAGTTCGGCATTCGCACGCGTACGATCGCCTGCGAAATCCAGCCCATGCTTTGCGGCACCGCCTTCAAGAATAAGGGCGTCCAGCGTATGCTCGACGCGGTCATCGAGTACCTTCCCTCCCCGGTGGATATCCCCCCGGTCAAGGGCGAGCTCGACGATGGTACGGAAACCAGCCGCAAGGCCGAAGACACCGAGAAGTTCTCTGCGCTCGCATTCAAGCTGATGACCGACCCCTACGTCGGCCAGCTCACATTCGTGCGCGTTTACTCGGGCGTCCTGAAGTCCGGTGATACGGTCTACAACCCGATTAAAGGCAAAAAAGAACGCATCGGCCGTATCCTGCAGATGCACGCGAACAACCGCGAAGAAATCAAGGAAGTGGTCGCTGGCGATATCGCCGCGGTCGTGGGCTTGAAGGAAGTCACCACCGGCGAAACGCTGTGCGATATCGATTCGCACATCATGCTTGAGCGCATGGTCTTCCCCGAGCCGGTGATTTCGCAGGCCGTGGAACCCAAGACCAAGGCTGACCAGGAAAAAATGGGCCTGGCGCTCTCGCGTCTTGCTCAGGAAGACCCCTCGTTCCGCGTGCGCACCGACGAGGAATCGGGTCAGACCATTATTTCAGGGATGGGCGAACTGCACCTCGAAATCATTGTTGACCGCATGAAGCGCGAGTTCGGCGTTGAAGCAAACGTCGGCAAGCCTCAGGTTGCCTATCGCGAAACGATTCGCAAGACCTGCGAAGAAATCGAAGGCAAATTCGTCAAGCAGTCGGGCGGCCGCGGCCAGTACGGCCACGTTGTGCTCAAGATCGAACCCCTGCCTCCCGGTGGTGGCTTTGCATTCGTCGATGCCATCAAGGGCGGCGTGGTTCCGCGCGAGTACATCCCGGCGGTCGAAAAGGGCATTCTTGAAACCTTGCCTTCGGGCGTCCTGGCCGGCTACCCGGTCGTGGATGTCAAGGCGACCCTGTTCTTCGGTTCATACCACGACGTCGACTCGAACGAAAACGCATTCCGCATGGCCGCCTCGATGGCGTTCAAGGATGGCATGCGCAAGGCTGCACCGGTTCTGCTTGAGCCGATGATGGCCGTTGAGGTCGAAACGCCCGAAGACTATGCCGGCACCGTGATGGGCGATTTGTCCTCACGTCGCGGCATGCTCCAGGGCCTGGATGACATGGTTGGCGGCGGCAAGGTGATCAAGGCCGAAGTACCGCTGGCCGAGATGTTCGGTTACTCGACCAACCTGCGTTCGCTGACGCAAGGTCGTGCAACCTACACGATGGAATTCAAGCACTATTCCGAAGCACCCAAAAATGTGGCCGACGAGATCATCGCGGCTCGCGGCAAGTAATCAGTCAGAGGACTATCATGGCAAAAGGCAAGTTTGAACGCACCAAACCCCACGTAAACGTTGGCACGATTGGCCACGTTGACCACGGCAAGACGACGCTGACCGCGGCCATCACGACCGTGCTGAGCAAGAAGTTTGGCGGC
>JADZBO010000263.1 GCA_020851995.1 Burkholderiaceae bacterium | reverse complement strand
GCTGCGGATTGAGGTTGAGGCGCTCATCGCGTCGCTGCCTCTTCTGGCAATCCTCGCCGCGATTCTGTCGTGATCCGGGGAGAAGGGAGCGGTTCGCCGCTCCCTTCTTTTTTGCCGACGTCCTGGGCTCTACCCCGTTATCACGGACACTGACGAGAAGGCCAATCGAGGCCATTCTCAATGAGTGCGGTAGGCCACTGCGGCGAAAATGCGGCCTGCGAAGGGTTCTTCGGCCTGCTCAAGCGCGAGCGCGTCTATCGCACAACGTACCCGACACTCGATGCGGCAAGAGCGGATGTTTTCGAATATATCAAGCGGTTCCATAACCGCCGAATGCGGCGAAGGATCGCCAGACAGAATTTGAAGTTTTCCACTCGTTCACAACCGTCCGTGGTTTCGGCGTAGAACCCCCGAATAAAGCGGGGTCTACGATCCGAGAGGGACGTGATGATCCTTCCCGAAGCGCTTCTGCGCGTTTGTAGGGAGTGCCGCAGGTTCTTGCAACGCGTCGAACGACGGGTGCAGGTGCTTGGGGTGAATCACGCAATAGGAACAGGGGTCGAAAATGAACAAACCGTGTGGAGAGACACAATCTAAATGCGTGCCCGAGGGTCGGATCTCGGGCGCGCGCGCGCGTGAAGCCGCGCATCCGGAAAACGCGGTCAGGATCCGATTTGGCCGGCCTTCGTCGCTCGCGCCGAAGTGCCTGGCACTGTCGGCGGCAATCGGCTTGGGCGCCCATGGCAGCGAGGCACTTGCCAGCGCTGGCGAGGAGCTCTGCTCGCCAGGGACTCAGGGAGATCTGGAGGTGGAGTTCATCAACAACTCCAGCCAACTCGTCAGCTTCCACTGGATGCAGTTCGACTGCGCAGAGGGCGGCGGCCCGGTACTGGCGCCTGGACAAAGGGAAAAGGGCATCTCCCATCCCGGCCATATCTTTCGGGTGCGCGGTGCGGGCGAGCAGACCCTTCGCCACTTCGTCGTGTCGGACGACAGCCTCGCCTTGGTGGTGGACGATCGCCTGATCGCCCACGTGGCGGAGCAGGGCGAGCCGTACACCGAAGGCCGCTGTTCGCCCAGAACCGAAGGCCGTTTCACCGTCGAGTTCGTCAACCTGCTCAACGAACCGATCTCCATGCAATGGATTGGCTTCGACTGCCAGGCAAACGTGCTCCGACAGATTCCCGCGAAGGGCCGAACTGAGGAAGCCACCTTCCCCGGTCACGTGTTCCGGTTTGTCGATTCGACCGGACGCCAGTTGCGTTCGGTCGACGTCGCCACCGATGAGTTGGTCTACCTCATCTCCGAGCACTGATAGAAAGCCCGTGGCGCAGGCATGGCCGGTTGCGGACGATGATCCCTTCCGCCGCCATGTTGCGCGTTGGACGACGAGGCCGGTCCCGATGACGGGGTGCACCGCCGGATTCTGGAGAAAGACCGGCACGACTTGGGGCGGCGACTGCGATCGCGGTCGTGATGGCCTTGGTCATATTTCCAATCCATTGAAATGAGACGCACATGAAAAAAGCCAACACGAAGCTCGCAATCCTGGCTCCGCTTCTGATCGCCGCCACCCACTCACCCACTGCTGCGGCGCAGGCGGGCCTCATTGAGTCGGACCAGTTCTTCATCCAGATCATCAAGGACTTCGATTACGTCTGGGATGACAGAGGGTCGGGTGCCAAGCGCGATGTGACAATCCTGCGCCCCGAGGCGCCTGCTGGCTTCTACACCTTGGGGCATGTCGCCGTACCGCGCTATCAGATCGAAGGAAGGCGGACGCCGTTTACGATCGTGATCAAGCCAAAGCCAGGGTTCGAACGGCTGCTCGCTGCACCCAGTCGCTTTGAATGGGTCTACGACGATGCGGGTACCGGCGCTGATCGTGACCTCGCCATCTATGCTGCCGAGTGTCCCAGCGGCTTCGTTGCCTTGGGCGCGATCTCCACGCCTGGCGGCACGGACAATCCCTCCGATCCGTCCTTCCGCTGCATCAGTCGTTCGGTGGTGATGCGCGCGCAATGGGACCAGACATCGATCTGGGACGACGCCGGATCCGGCGGCGACCATGACGTCGGACTGTGGCGCACCGCGTACAAGGGGCCGCGCACGCCCAACGCGTTCGTGATGCTCAGCAACGGTTTCTGGCCGACCAACGATGCATCGACTCCGGACATCAACGATGCGTGGGCCCTGTCGTTTTCGTTCAACAACCTGGCGAATCCGTTTGGTGAGCTGCCCAGTGACCTGGCCTCCCAGATCGAGAGGCCAAAGTTGACGGGTCCGAGATGGGAGGGTGGCTCGGCAAGGCACACAACCTCACGGAAGTATCCGGTGCCGTTCTTCGTTGTGGACGACCCCCTGTACGACTATGTCGAGCAATGGCTGAACTCGCCGACTTACACGATCAATCGCACGGTCTCGTATGTCCTGGTTGACGATTACGACAATACCGGCTGCGCCGTGCGTGGAACGGAAGCGGATGAGTTCAGCGTCAGCATGGAGGTGGGCGTTGAGACGGAAAGCAATTGGTCCGCATCCTTCGGGTCGAGTATTTCGTCGAGCGTGGGCGCTGAGCTGTCTCTGGAGCCCATCGGCCTGGGCGGTTCGGTGACGGCATCGGTCACTGCCGAGTTCAGCAGCTCGTTCGGCTTTGGTGGGTCGAGCACGACCATCAACTCCCGGACGATCACGAAGACGCACAAGGTCCCCAAGGGAACCTATGCCGCACTGTTCCAGCGCAAGAGTACCTATGAGGTGTTCCGCGCCGACGGAACCAGGGTCGAGGGCGGCGCCACGGCCTATGGCGATGAGAACCACGTTTTCGAAGGCTGGTCGCCGCCCGGCTGGAACGCCAACAATCCCTGCGGCACCGCCTTCGCAGGCGGATTTCCGCTACCAGGCGGCACGACTCTCGTTCGCGGCCAGCGCTATACCTCGAACAGCGGCGCTCACTACATGGAGTTCCAAGGCGATGGCAATCTGGTGGTCTACGATGCTGCCGGCAGCTATGTCTGGGGACTCAACGCGGTGATTGGCGACAAATACCAGGGAGTCGAGACGGTGGTCATGCAGAGTGATGGCAACCTGGTCGCACGAGGCGCCGGAGATGCATTCATCTGGTCCGCATTTTCGGTTGCGCAGCCATCCGGGAGTACGCTCAACCTCGCGCCAAACGGCGCACTGCAAATAGTTCATCCGGACGGCAAGATCGCCTGGTCGTCCCTCCCGTAAGGAGCCACGTAGCAGGTTGCGGTGTCCGTATCTGAACACGCCCAGGACGGGCGCGTTCAGACCTGGTGGCCATGTCCGGGGCACGCCAGGTAACCAGCCGCCGCTCCGCGCGCAGTGTTTCCCTGACGCAGAGCAGGCACAGCGAAGGCTGCCCCGCCCAGGTGTCGTGCAAGCGCATCAGGGCGGGCTTGCCGGCGCCTCAGCACGGGGCAGCAACAGATGGCGGAATGCGGAGGTCGGCGGGTAGGCCGCCTCCAGCCGTGGCCGGTACTCGTGTTCCAGGGCTTCGGCCTCGGTGATCCCACCGGCCTCCCGCAACGCGCGGGCGTACGTCAGCGCGTAGCGCGCGGCGCGCGGGTGCCCGGCGCCCCTGTCGCGCGAGGTGATCTCATACGCCGATCGATCCAGGCGCAGCGCACCCGCGGCATCGCCACGTGCGCGCAGGATCATTGCGCGGGTCGCGGCGGCACGGGCATGCAGTTCCGGCTCGACGTGGCTGCCGACGGCTTCGACCTGATCGAGCAGCCTGGCGGCTTCTTCATGCTCGCCACGCAGCACATGCCAGTGCGCCAGCGGCAGGCGCGCATAGGCGAGCGGACCCTCGGCGATATCCCACTGGGTGCGGACGGCAATCACGGAATCCAGCCATGCACGGACCTCATCGCTGGCGTTTCCGGAGGCGAGCAAAGTCGTGGATAGCACGACACGGATCACCTGAAGCAGGTGGCTGTCTCGCTCTCCCACTGCAGCAGCCTGGATGTCGTGCGACTGGCGCAGCAGTTGCTCGGCTGCATCGAACTGGCCCCGTTCATACGCGAGCAGCCCGGCGCTGAACAACGCCCTTCCGTACTGCGTGCTGTGCGCACCGTTGTGGCGGAGGATGTCCGGCAGCCCTTTGGCGAACAGGGCGTCGGCCTCTTCGAAAAACCCGGCGTCGCCGAGGAGCCTGGCCAGCATGACGCGGTCGGTGGCCAGCACCGAGCTGCCTTCGCCGAACAATTCAAAAGTCAGCGCCAGTCGCTCTCGCGCGACGCTCGTCGCAGCCTCATATTCGCCGCTGTACATCAGCAGGCTGCCGAGCTCGATCAGCAGCAGTCGATAGTCATTGGTCCGTGTCGTGCCAGCCTCGCCATGCAGTGCTTGCGACTGTCTGCAGTAGTCCAGCGCCTTCCTGAACTCGCCGGTGCCTGAAACGACCGCACACAGGTCAGCATGGCTTCTGGCGATCATTCGCAGGTTGGCGCCGCCGGCTTCCCGCAAAGCCAGTGCCTTGCGCGCCGCGTGGATGGCCTGGTTTTCCTTGCCGCTTGCATTGAGGGCGAGTGCGAGCGTGCCGTAGGCATCGGCGAGCAGAAGCGGGTCACCGTCTGCATGGCGGCTGATCAGATCGAATGCACGTCGTGCGGCATCCTCGGCGTCTTCGGTGGAGCCCTGCGTGGTCTGTAGGCTGTTGGCTTTCGCGCGCAGGCTGCGGGCTGCGGCAATGGGATCGTTCACGGCAGGATCAAGATTCAGCTGCGCTGCGGCTTCCAGCAAGGGCGCTCCCGCGCTGCCTTCGTTGATGCCGCGATAGGCGTTGCCGAGTGCCTCCAGCAAACGGGCACGCACAAGCGGCTGATCGGCCAGCTCCTCGTCGACCCGGTTCCGGCCACGGTCGAGGACCTCGCGTGCGCTGAAATCATGGCGTTCGGCCTGCGTGGGGTCGGACAGCGAAAACACGGAAACCAGGAACTCGGCGGTGCGCCCGGCCACCTCGGCCTGCAGCCTTGCCTCGTGCTCCGCCCGCAGGGTGCGCCAGGTGAAACCGGTGATGACGGCCAGCAGCACCGCAGCTGCCATCAGTGGCCAGCGATTGCGATGCACGAAAAGCTGCGAGCGATACATCCATCGGCCCTGTCGCGCCTTGACTGGACGTGCGTCGAGGAAATTCCTGAGGTCATCGGCCAGTTCCCGCACCGAGGCATAGCGCTGTTCCGGCACCAGGCGCAGTGCCTTCAATACGACCGCGTCGATATCGGCCGGGATCCGGCTTGCCACTACCGGCACTTTCGGCGCAGTCGCCCCCGGCTGCGATGTGGTGGTGCCCGTGGCCTGGCGGCTGGGCGGAGTCACAGCGCCGGAGAGGATGGCGCTGGCGCGCGCATGATTCGAGGCGAGGTGCGCGAAGGGGCGTGTGCCAGTCAGCAGTTCGTAGAGGATCACACCCAGCGACCAGACATCGCTCGCCGTCCCGAGCGGATTCGCCTGGATCTGTTCGGGGCTCGCGTAGGCTGGCGTCATGACGCCAGTGGAGGTGGCGAGCATCGCGTCGGTATCCAGCAGGCGGGCGATGCCGAAATCCAGCAGCTTCGGTTCGCCGCTGCTATCGACGAGAAGGTTCGCCGGCTTCAGGTCGCGATGGATGATCAGGCGCTCGTGCGCGTAGGACACCGCGGCACAGACCTTCAGGAAGAGCGCGACGCGGGCGCGCAGGTCGAGGCCATTGGCATCGCACCAGCGATCGATGCGCTCGCCTTCGACATATTCCATGGCCAGGAACGGATTGCCTTCCGCGTCGATGCCCGCATCCACCAGGTAGGCGATGTTCGGGTGATTCAGGCTGGCAAGAATGCGTTGCTCTTCTTGAAAGCGCGTGTGCTGTCCAAGGCAGCCGGCACGCAGGCATTTCAGCGCGACGCGCTGACACGCGCCGCCGACTTCGCGCTCGGCCAGCCACACCACGCCCATGCCGCCTTCGCCGATCCGCTTGATCAGCCGATAGTGGCCCTGCGAGGCCGTATTGATGCGAAAGTTCTGGGTGAGGCGATCGGTGGCCCGGGCGACCAGCTCGGGCACATTGTCGAGCACCGTATCGCTGGCGGCTTCAATCAGCCAGTCGACTTCGCGGCGCAGATCGGCGTCGACGCCGCATCGGGCTTCCAGATACGCCTCGCGTTCATCCGGGAGTCGCTCCAGTGCTTCATGCACGATGGCCTGGGCGCGCGCGTAGCGCTCGTTAATCATCCGCCAATTCGCGCTGCAGCCAAGCTCGCGCCATGCGCCAGTCGCGTATCACGGTGGGGCGCGCGACGCCGAGCAGGTCGGCAATTTCTTCCAGTTCGAGCCCAGCGAAGAATTTCAGGTCCACGACCTGGGCCTGGCGGATGCTGACGCTCGCCAGGCGTTCGAGTGCACTGTCGAGGTCGATGAAGTCGACCGCAGTCTCCGGCAGGTCGATTTCGTCGATGTCGATGCGCTCATTCGAGGATGGTCGCTTGGAGGCCATCCGCCGTCGCGCATGGTCCACCAGCACCCGACGCATCATTTGCGATGCGATGCACAGGTACTGCGCGCGATTTGCCGGGTCCATTGCATGCTGTTCGACCACACGCATCCAGGCTTCGTTGACTAATGCCGTGGTTTGCAGTGTGTGACACTCGCGTTCGCCACGCATGGCGCGGGCTGCCAAGGCCTTCAGTTCCGCATAGATCAGCGGCGGCCAGAGGGCATCTGGATGCGGCGATACCGGACTTTTTGCTGCATTGGCATCGGAAGGGGAAGACTGCATGCGGGAGAAAAAGAGAGCGCCGGGCACTGAGGGTAGCAAGTGCGATTGTAGGGTGCTCAGCGTGACCGCGCGTCGCGCGTCGCATCACACTCGATGAACACCCAAGACCGCTCGGCGGGATGACGCCGGCCGAACACAAAGCCCGAGCAGCCGACGAGAGTTCTAAGAAGCCCTTGTCCGCTTGACGGGAGAGCTTACGCACGACCAAATCCCTCACGGAAGGACCAGAGTCGTCGTGACTTGCCTACGTCGCTTCTTGAGCAAGCAATCCGCCGAACCTCTCCCATCGAATTTCTGACGTTCTAACGTTGGTGCGGGCAACCAAGTGCTCCACGTCAGCAACAAATTGGATCCGCTCGGGCGGAATATTGCGGGACGTTGAAATGCACACATAACTGCCCAGCATTGAGTAGCTGTTCACGTCGAAAAAGCGCCAGACCAAGAGACCCCTAAGAATGTCCTCCGCAATTCCACCAACAAGTTCTTCGGACATGAATTGCCAAGGGATATCGCAAGCGAAAAGGTATGCCTGACCTGAGCTTCGCACTCTCGTCCTCCCCAGTCCCGCATCAAGGCCCACACAGCGCAGGAATTCGCCTCCCTCGCTAGCGAATTCTGGAATGCTGCTGGGGCTATCAGGGCCGCCCAGAGCGTGGCTCAAGGATGCGAACGAGTACACTGCGCCACCGCGGTGATCAGGAAGACACTTCTCGATTGATTCCTCAAGCGCTACTCGCTCAGCCTCTCCGCCAAACGCTTGGCGCGCCATCTTGCGAAGTTCATCTGGACTCCATGCCCGCAATCCGTGATCTCGAACGATTTCGAGATTGGGCAGGCGTGTTGCGTGAATGACCCGAACGCCCTCATATGCGCCGTGTAGATAGGGCGCGAACAGCGCATTGCTCGATTCATTCGTTCCGGTGTGAGCCGCCTGCTGCGCGTCAAGCCAAGTTAGCCAGTCGGGATGGACTGTCTCGTAGAATCGCTCCAACACTGCCGGATGAAAACGCTGGTTCAACCACGGAGCCAGCCTGTCACACCATCCTTTGTAATCGTCAATTTCCAAGTACATCAAAGGATACTATCGCGAGCGGCGACTCGCTTCCAGTCCGGCGAAGCGCTGGAGCAGACCTCGGTGCGCTACGTGTGGCTGTACAACCAGCACTTGCCACAAGAGGCACTCAACCACCGGACCCCGATTCAGGCCATGAGGCCATGGCAATCAAGACACCCGAACTCTTCAACAACACAGTTTGTAATCGTGCAGGATCTGACAGGACCCACCTTCCTCTTGCCCTGTCTCCCCCTGTATTTTCGGGAATTGGCTGGCTAATAGCCAATTGGGAAACAGTAAGAAACCCGCTTCCCTATGGAATCGATGATTTGAAATCGGCAATCACTTTGTACATGGATTGATCCCAGGCGGAAATCATCTTTTCATAGGCGAATTCGTGGTCGCAGTAATCGAGAACCTTCTGCTTCATCTCAATCTTTTTTTCCGGGGTCATTTCATACACTTTCATCAAGGCATCAGCTATCTGATCTTCGCTGCAGAAGTCCTCAAAAATGTATGGAACAAGCTGGGAACCGACGAGCGCCCGCTTGATCGGCTTGATGGCAGATCCATGCTCAGTGCCATCTCTATAGTCAACAACCTGGCGAGTCAGGCCGCCAGTGCACAGTGCCACTATTGGCTTTCCGGCCATCATGGAAATCATCGTACTAAGTCCAAAGCCCTCATTTTTTGCGATGTTAATGCAGGTGTCCGTCATGTTATGGATAAGGTTCATCTGCTCAAATTTGAGCTTCTCGATTGAAAACAAGACGTTTTCATTAATACCCAACTCCTCCGAAACAGCCAAAAGGTTTGGGCCCTCTGGATCGGCTGGATCGGTGTGCATGATCAGCATGGCGTTTCTATTGCCGTGTTTTTTCTCAAGTCCATCCAGGAATGTTTTCCAACCAAAGAGAAGATCGGCAGGCATCTTACGGGCCGCATTTCTGTTGACCCACAAAACCTGGAACCAATCCGCTTTTGTTCCAAAAAATTGCTTACGAGCTGAGTCAATCTGCTCGCTTGTCATGGGGTAATATATCTTCTTGGGGAAGGCGTGAGGGATGTAGTTGGTTTTGTTTGGATGGTGTGTCTTGAGAATTTCATACGTCTTGTAGGAGATGCAGTTGATCAGGTCGGTTCCGTCATACCATGGCTGATTGAACTTGGGGTATGGATCGTTGTCCCAGACGTGCCAATAGACGATTGGACATACTTGCCGAATTTCGTCCCTCATTTCCCAAATCCAAACAAACTGGCTTGGATCGGTGAACAAGAACACCGCATCTGGTTTCTCGGTCGCAAGAATGCTGCGGACCATGTCCCTGTGACCAAAGCCGTCAACCGGCTTGATAATGAAGTCCGGATTGACGACGGTCGTTTGGTAGTTGGAATGGTTCACTACGCCGCCCAAACACCTGAACGACCATCTACCGGTTGCAACCAGCCCTTCAATAAGAAATCTTGCCTGGACGCCAACCCCACTAGGGCCTAGCGGGTGGTCTGACAGCATCAAGACTTTGAACTTGCTTTGAGGCTTGATGACACATTCTTTATTCAACAAATGCGTGTCATCGCCATTCATCAAAAAGGATTCTGCAGTCATTTGGTGTCTCCTAAAACGCCAATTTGTGAGCGCGCCAGGAATATGAATGACCAGTGGCGGTTTCAGGATTGTAGAGTATAGGAAATTCAAGCGCGATTTCAGTGCTGTTTGTCGACCAATCAGATCCGGGCGATGTTGTCGGCGTCCGG
>JADZBO010000262.1 GCA_020851995.1 Burkholderiaceae bacterium | reverse complement strand
TCTCTTCACAGCAAGGGATTCGCGCGTTTGTGGAAAAGCGCAAGCCGAATTGGTCTTAGTTTGAATAAGGAGGAGTCAATCAATGTCCGATCAACGGGCTGGGCAAGCGGTACCCAAGGGGACTTGGGAGCGACAGAATCTGGATGGCTACCGCGTTGCACACGCGGTCGTGGATGTGCTTGCGAACGCCGGCGTCCGTGAGATATTCGGCCAGAGTTGCCCGACCGCCATCTGCATGGCGGCTGACCAGAAAGGGATTCGGCAGATTGGCTATCGCACCGAGAACGCCGGGGCAGCGATGGCTGATGGTGCTGCACGCATCAGCGGCCGGATCAGTGTCATTCTCGCCCAAAACGGGCCAGCCGCCGCGCTGCTGGTCGCCGGTCTCGCAGAGGCCCTGAAGGCATCGATCCCGATTCTGGCCATCGTCCAGGAAGTGCCCCGCACGACGGCTGACAAAAACGCCTTTCAGGAGCTCGACCACGAGAAATTATTCGCCGGGTGCACCAAATGGATCCGGCGGATCAATCTGGCGGAACGCGCTGGTGAATACACCGCACGGGCCATTCAAGTTGCCACGAGCGGTCGTCCGGGGCCGGTCGTTCTGCTAGTCTCACCCGACGTGCTCACACAAGAGGTACCGGGCATCGCCCCGCTCAATCACAGCGCCGATACGCCTTTCGGCAGCTACCCTGCTGATCGTTTCGTGCCAACCGCGACGGGCATCGAGGAGGCAGCCAACCTGCTCGTCAATGCCCGGCAACCGCTGGTGATCGTCGGCGGCGGAGTCCATCATTCGGGCGCCGCAAATGAGGTCGCCAGACTCCAAATGGTCGCGGGGGTCCCTGTGGCGACGACCAACATGGGCAAAGGCGTCATCGATGAAAGCCAGCCGCTCTCCATCGGCGTCGTCGGCAACAGCCTGGGCACTCGGGCTCCGGCCAAGTTCCACAGGGAATACATCCAGGGCGCCGATGTCATCCTGTTTGTCGGAACGCGAACCAATGAAAACGGCACATCCGGTTGGTCGCTGTTTCCCGCTGCCGCCACGTACATTCAGATCGATATCGATCCGGAAGAACTCGGGCGCAATTACCCCGCACTGCGGTTGCTGGGCGATGCGAGGGAAAGCCTTGCCGCGCTGAACGCCGCCATCGAAAAACTGCCGGCGACCGGCCTCGCCGCGCGCACGAAGCAAATCGAACAGGTCATTGCGCAGGCGCGCGCGAAGCACACGCAAGAAGCCGCTACCCCTCCCGACACGACACCCGGCATGCTGCATCCCGAGACGGTCGTGCGCGCGCTGGCCGCGATCCGGGATGACGTCACCTGGGTCGCCGATGCAAGCTACGCGTCGATCTGGCTTGTCCAATACCTGCCATCGCTGCGCGCAGGCACCCGGTTTTTGACCCCACGCGGCATCGCCGGCCTGGGCTGGGGCTTTCCGATGGCCATCGGCGCCAAGCTGGCCACGCCAGACAAGCGCGTCATTTGCCCGACCGGCGATGGCGGCTTTGCCCACTGCTGGGCCGAACTGGAAACCGCCAGACGTCACGGAATCCCCGTCACCGTCATCGTGCTCAATAACGGCGTACTGGGATTCCAGATCAACGCGGAAGAGAGCCGCTTCGGTAGCCACACAGATGTCTGCCATTTCGGTCCGATCGATCATGTCGCGATCGCGAAGGCGTGTGGATGCGATGGCATACAAGTTCACAACCTAGACGAGCTGACCCAGGCGCTCGACGCCGCCTCGCGCACGACGCTGCCCTATGTGATTGACGTCAAGACAGATCCCGCTGCGTTCCCGCCTATCACGGCCTTTGAATCACAGAGACGGGGATCATGATGCAAGCAACCCCATTGAATACCCATGGCCTGCCCTTCCTGGGCAAACACGCCATCGTGACGGGCGCCGCCCGCGGCATCGGCCAGGAGATCGCACTGGCTCTGGCAACCCACGGTGCCGACCTTTGCATCGTGGATCAGTCCGCTACTGCCTGCGAGGACACCTGCGCCAAAATCCGTGCCCTGGGCCGCGTCGCATGTGCGATTGGCGGTGATACGAGCGATGCGGCCATCATCGGGCAGATCCAGTCCCTTCAGGACGGTCAACACTTCGGTCCAATCGATTTCCTCGTCAACAATGCAGGCATTTCCCCCAAAAATCCCGACGGCCGCAAGCGAATGATCTGGGAGACCGATCCCGTCGAATGGAAGCGCGTCGTCGACGTGAACCTCAACGGATATTTCAATACCCTCCGGGCCATCTTGCCCGGCATGATCGCTCGCAAACAGGGCGCCATCGTCAACATCAGTTCGCTTGCAGGAAGTCGCTACACACCGATCGCGGGTTCTCCTTATGCGGTCTCGAAAGGGGCCGTCGAAGCGCTGACCCGCCAGGCAGCCGGCGAAGTCGCGCCGCACGGCATCCGGGTCAACGGCGTGGCGCCTGGTCGTATCGAATCTGCCATGTCGGCGGTCGCTGGTGCGGATTTCAATGAAGACATCCGCAAATCCACCCCTCTGGGAAGGCTCGGCCAGCCCGCCGATATTGCGCAGGCCGTCGTATTCCTGCTTTCACCCCAAGCCAGTTTCATCACCGGTCAAACACTCGTCGTCTCCGGAGGGCGAGGGCTTTGATCGTTGGTTAATTCATTCCGGAGAAGACATCTCATGAAAAAAATCATTCAGCGCGTAGCATTGACAGGCATCGCGGCGCTCACCTGTGCACAAGTTGCACTCGCGCAGACGTACCCGACCAAACCGGTCAAGCTGATCGTTCCTTACCCTGCAGGAGGGATCACCGACATTGTCGGCCGTGCCGTCGCCGAGCGAATGTCGGAATCGCTCGGACAACCCGTCGTCGTCGAGAACCGCTCCGGCGCCGGTGGGTCGATCGGTGCCGAGGCGGCTGCGCGCTCAAGCCCCGATGGCTACACGCTTTTCGTCGGCACCAGTGCAACCCACGGCACCAATCCGAGCACCTTCGCCAATCTCAAGTATTCGCCCGCCAAGGATTTTTCGCCTGTGGCGTTGCTCGCCTATGCGCCGCTGCTGATCGTTGTGCACCCCAGCGTGCCCGCCAACAACCTGAAGGAGTTCATCGCTTACCTGAAGGCGAATCCCAAAAAGGTGAATTACGCGACGACGGGCGCAGGTGGATCGGTTCACCTGACGACCGAGCAGTTCGCGCTCGCAACGGGAACGCAGATGAATATGGTGCCCTACAAAGGAAGCGCGCCAGCACTGACCGACCTCATGGGCGGTCATGTGCAAGTCATGTTCGACAATGTCCCATCGGCCGCCCCACTCGCCCAGTCCGGCAAGGTCAGGGCACTGGGTGTCACGGGCGCCAAGCGCTCGAACCTCGTCCCCGATGTCCCGACGGTTGCTGAAGTGGCAGTGCCCGGGTTCGACTCCGGATCGTGGATCGGTCTCTATGCGCCAGCCAACACGCCAGCGGAAATCGTTGCGAAGCTGAATACGGCTGCCAACCAGGCCCTGAAGAATCCGGCGCTGCTGGAAACCTTCAAGAAGGCCGGACTTGATCCCCAGGGCGGAACACCGCAGGACCTGGCAAGCTATCAGGCCAGGGAAATCGCCAAGTGGGCCGATGTGGTCAAGACGATCGGTTATGTGCCCGAATAAGCCTGCGCGCCAACACGCGGTCAGCTCATCGCCTGACCGCCGTTGAGATCCAGCAAAATGCCCGTAATGAACTTGCTGTCCTCGCGGGCGAGAAACGCCACTGCGATCGCTTCGTCGAGTGCGGCCGCATTACGGTCGGTGATGACAACCTCAGCGCCCTCACCGGGCAGTCGCACAGCCGATGCAAAGCCGATACCACGAGCCGCTCCAGTGAGCAGTGCCACACGGCCTTCGAATCGCCGGCAATTGAGGCCCGGATCACCCGCGGTGATCTTCCCCGGACCGCCGTAATTGATCTCGCGGCTCAGGCAGTTACTCCGCTTTGATATCGGCAAATTTGATGACGTTGGCCCAACGCTGCGTTTCCTGAGCGATCCGATTCTTGAAGTCCTCGATCGATCCACTTACAGGCTCAGCGCCGGCATTCCGTAAGCGCTCACGGAACTCCGGCATTCCCAGCGTCTTGTTGACAGCCGTCTTGATGCGATCGAGGAAGTGCTGTTTACGTCGGCATTGCGACGCTAAACAGAAATTCGCGCGACCGACATTTCATTTAAACTTCGCCTCCCGAAGGCGCTTGATGCGCTTCAGTAACCCTCTTCTAGCTCACTCCGACTAATGCGGTCATGGTTTGCAAGTAAGGTACGAACGGTAAGTTCGGACACATTGAAATGGTGTGCCACATCCTGCTGACTTTCCATTGAATAGTCGCCGCCCAGCATTTTGTCGACCGCGTTGAACGGACTTAAAAATTCAGCTGCGAAAGCGCGCTGAACCTTTTGCCGGTATGTGCTCGAGCTTGTTACAGGAATCATTGGGTCACTCGTTGCGTACGCGACGTGATCACCAAGCAACCGTGCCAACTCGAACCGTCGACCCGTTTCTCGCTTCGAACGAAGCAAGACTCGACTTTGCTCATTTGATTCCGTCAGCGATAGGGAAAGATCGATCTTTGACACAGCCTGAGGAGCACTCAAGAGCGAAACCGGAGCGCCATAGAACTCGGAAAGAGTACGATTTGATATAGCATCATCAGGATTCAGTTTTATCTGCTTTCGCAGCGATTGAGCGGCTTGCGCTCCCACTTTCCACGCTGGGGTCTCCTGCGGATTTACAGTTGCAACCGAATGCAATTGAATTCGATCGCGAGGTTGGGTGCGAACACCTTCGCTGCGAGCAAGCTCGATCAAGGTAGCAATATTCGGCACCCCCTGCCCTGAGGCGCGATTCGCCGCAATTTCCTCAAGAGCGGCCTGTCCAGTCAAAGCTGCTTCATTCAGCAAATGACGAAGTGCTTTTTCATCCACCTCGCCGGGATCTTCCCCAAGCAAAGCCTCTAGTTTCCGCTGCTGAGCCAGAGAGATATCTTGCCGCTCTTCCAGCACCGCTCGCCATATGTCAGCCAAATTGCTTTTTGAGACCTGGCAATCTTCAAGACGACGCAGAACAGTTTCAATAAAAATATCAATCTCGCTCTCGAAATCAGAGGCGGGAATAAAACTTACTGCGTCACTGATATAGCGATACGGAGTGCGTTCTCGTTCTGGGGTGGGTTTGGAAACCAGCGTAACGTTTTGCCCGTCTGACAAAATATGGATAGCTGGCCAGATGTAGCCGTTGCCAATACTCGCCATGGAATGTGACATCTCCCATTCCGCTGCTGATTTCCGTGGCTCCCAGCGCAAGCGCCACCAGTTCCATGCAAGCCATTCAGCAAGGTGATAAGCAGACAAGAAAGGGGCTTCGCGAACACTCTGCAAAAGACGATCGTGCCCTGCCGTCAGACAGGAGCCATAGGCGGTAATTTTAACTGCGGCAAAGCCCGCCCGTTCCTCTGGTGAACCAGATTCCAACAGCGCCCAATCAGCTTTTATTGCCCAGCGATTCGACATCGTTCTTCCCAAACGGACTTGACGTATAAGTGCATGGCATCCTCGTCCTCCAATGGATACCCGTGATACTCGCCGGTCCCATTGGCATCGGTCTTGGCTTCAAACACCTCGCCGTACTCGGAAACGCTCCAAATGAATTTTGGAAATCCATTCTGGCGGACTTCGCTGAACAACCCCCGTCGGATCCCCTCTGCCAAAAGTAACTTCGCCTCGTTTATCAGGACGACGCGTCCCATGTCACAGAGTGATTTTGTTGGGCGTGGACTTGCACGCGAGAATCCGTAGTCTGCGGGATTCCGTTTGTGATGACCGCTACCAACGTATCTAGCAGCCAATTCAAGGTAATTCTTCACCTCTTCGTTCGCTTTGTCGGCATGGGCAATGCGGCGCTTAGGATTGTTTCCAGGTCTGCTCAAGGCGACGCCTCCGTTTTCACGGCTTAAAGTAACAGCTTTCCGAGTAGCTAAAAGTAACCTTATCTTTCTACCGTGCCAAATGATAACCTGCAGCCTGCCGTCGCCAAGAAGGTTGTTCAAGTTTGAGTGCCGGCCTCGACGGGTGATTGCCGCAAAATCAGTTCTTCGCTGGCTAGCCGTGTCGCGCCTTACGAAACTGTGCAGAACACTTAGCAACTGACGATGCGCGCCACGACTAGATCTCAAACGCTCAAGACAATTCGGAACGCAGCAATCGCTGAGTGACCAAGAGTTTCACCGTGAAAGATATCAAATTTTTCAAGCAACCCCGTGACCTTCCGGTCAAATGAGGCAGGAGGATTAAAGCAATAGTACCCAAGAGTTTGCGTTAAAACTCATAGTCCTTGAACAGGAAATTTACCCGGTCGGCACAATGGTTTTGCCTTTGGGCGCCACTCAGTGCTGCAGAATCCGCGACAGGAACACCCGCGCCCGCTCGCTCCTGGCCTGGCCAAAGAACTCTTCCTTGGGCGCGTCCTCGACAATTTCGCCCTGATCCATGAAGATCACCCGATGGGCGACCTTGCGCGCGAATCCCATCTCGTGGGTCACGACCATCATCGTCATCCCCTCGGTGGCCAGTTCGACCATGACGTCGAGGACTTCGCCGACCATTTCCGGATCGAGCGCGGAGGTCGGCTCGTCAAACAGCATCACGATCGGGTCCATGCTCAGCGCGCGTGCGATTGCCACGCGCTGCTGCTGGCCGCCAGAAAGCTGCCCCGGATACTTGTCCTTGTGCGCGTTCAGCCCCACCCGATCAAGCATCTTCAATCCGCGTTTGATCGCTTCATCCTGGCTTCGGCCAAGTACCTTGATCTGCGCCAGAGTCAGGTTTTCGGTGACGCTCAGGTGCGGAAACAACTCGAAGTGCTGGAACACCATGCCGACCCGGCTGCGCAACTTGGGCAGATCTGTTTTGGGATCGTGCACCGCGACGTCGTTAATGAAAAGCCGCCCCTCCTGAAAGGGCTCCAACGCGTTCACGGTCTTGATTAACGTCGACTTGCCCGAACCCGACGGGCCGCAAACCACAACGACCTCACCCCGGTTGATGTGGGTGGAACAGTGCTTGAGCACGTTAAACGACCCGTACCACTTGGATACGTCATCAATCACAATCATTTTTTCGGACATGGATATTTCCAGGATCGATCGAGCAAATCAACTCGCCGCGCGCAAGGCACGGCGTCAGGCCAGGCGCACTTACGCCACGGCCATCCGGCGCTGCAACACCTTGACCAGGTTGGATGCGGCAAAAGAAATCACGAAGTAGACCAACGCGGCAAACAGGTACATCTCGACCAGTCGCCCATCACGCTGAGCCACCTTGCTGGCTGCACCCAGAAAATCGGTGATCGACAGCACATACACCAGCGACGTGTCCTGAAACAGTACGATCGTCTGCGTGAGCAGCAAGGGCATCATGGAACGAAACGCCTGGGGCAACACCACGTATCCCATGACCTGGTGATACCGCATGCCAAGCGCCTTGGCTGCGGCGATCTGGCCGCTGGGCACGGCCTGAATCCCCGCGCGCATGATCTCCGCAAAGTAGGCGGCTTCGAACAGCGCAAAGGTGATCAGCGCGGAATTGAAAGCCCCAACGGTCATCGGCCGCTCGGAACCCGTCACCCACTGACCAATATACGGAAGCAGGAAGTAGAACCAGAAGATCACCAGCACCAGCGGCAACGAGCGCAAGAGATTGACGTACCCCGCAGCGACCTTCTGCAACGGCTTGAACGGCGAAAGCCGCATCATCGCAATGACAGTGCCAAGCACAATGCCAATTCCGGCTGCAAGACCGGTCAGCATCAGGGTAAAGGTCATGCCTTCGCGAAAGAGATAACCCCAGGATCGCGAAATGACGTCGAAGTCGAAATTGCTGAACATGCGCGCGCCCTCAGTGACCGCCGGTACTTGCCGGCGCGCCCAGATAACCCGGCACCGACACCGTGCGCTCGAGTTTACGCATCAGATAGGTGACGATCAGGTTGGTGATCAGGTAGAGAATCGTCGCCACGGTGAACGCCTCGAACACCTGGAAGGAGAACTCCTGCATGGACCGGGCGCGGGCGGTGAGTTCCATCAAGCCGATCGTCAGTGCGACAGCCGTATTCTTGATCGTGTTGAGCAGTTCCGAGGTGAGAGGCGGCAAAATCACGCGAAACACCATCGGCAGAAGAACATAGCGGTAGGCCTGCCCGATGCGCAGACCCAGCGCGGTCGCTGCCATCATCTGACCCCGCGGAAGCGACATCACACCGGTGCGGACCTGTTCAGCGACGCGCGCAGACATAAACAGACCAAGACCGATGACGGCTGTGTAGAAAGCAGAGTTGGGCAGTTGCTTGAGCCAGTCCCCGAACTTTGCGGGAACCAGCTCAGGCATCACGAAATACCAGAGAAACAACTGGACGAGCAGCGGGATGTTCCGGAACAGCTCGACGTAGGCGTCACCGGCCAGCCGCCCGGCGCGCGACGGAAGCGTGCGCAGCACGCCTATGGCCACACCGAGCACCAGCGCGACGATCCAGGCGAAGAACGCTGTGGTGAGCGTCCATACCAGTCCGGAAAGCAGCATCTCAAGGTAAGTTCCCTTACCCTCCGGGGACACCTCAAAGAGGATGCCCCAGTTCCAGTTGTATTTCATGGGCGGATCTTAATAGCTGGCAGGATCGGGATTGTTGGTCGGATTCGCCAGTGCCTTCTTGAGCGGCGCGCTCATCGGCTGGTTCATGTTCAGCCCTTTGGGCGGAATCGGCTTTTCGAACCACTTCGAGTAGAGCACTTGCATCTCAGGCGACTTGAAGAGCTTGGCAGCTGCGGCATCAACCGCCTTCTTGAAGGCCGGGTCATCCTTGGGCATCATCGCGCCATAAGGTTCCGGCAACGAGAACGCATCAGTCGAAATCACGAAATCGCCCGGATTCTTGGCCGAGGCAACCAGACCGGCCAGCAGGATATCGTCCATCACGAAGGCCGCGGCACGACCCGTTTCCACCATCAGGAACGCTTCGGGGTGATCTTTGGCGGACAGAATGTTGAGGTTCAGGCCCAGCTTGGTGTTGGCTTCGGACACCTGCTTGAGGTTGGTGGTGCCAGCCGTCGAGACGATGGTCTTGCCCTTGAGGCTGTTGATATCGGTAATGCCAGAGCTCTTTTTGCTGACGTAACGGCTTGCCGTCAGGTAGTAAGTCGGCGTGAAGGCCACCTGCTTCTGGCGATCAGCGTTGTTGGTCGTTGAACCGCATTCGAGATCGATGGTGCCGTTGGCGATCAGCGGAATGCGCGTGGCTGAAGTCACAGGATTCAGCTTGACCTTCAGGTCAGGCGTTTTCAGTTCGTTCTTGATTTCATTGACGATGAACATGCAGATATCCTGGGCATAGCCCACGACCTGTTGCTTGTCGTCGTAGTACGAAAACGGCACCGATGCATCGCGGTGACCGATTGTGATCGTGCCGGTTTCCTTGATCTTTTTGAGTGTGCCCGTGAGTTCCTGGGACATGGCGGAACCGCCGACTAGCGCGCCTGCCAGCGCGAACAAACCCAGTTTCAAATACTTGCTCTGCATAAACCACTCCTTGAAGGTTCGGGGGCAAAGGCTTGCGGGTTGGCACACGCACGGCACAACCAGAAAGCGCCCCGTAAACGCATTTTGCACTGCAATACCTGATTTAGGCTAGTGCAATCCGAAGAAAAGCAGGGAATATCCCGATCGCGTCGATTGGCTGGTGGTCTTGACATTCCGCACCGTCGCCCGGCTGGAAACCGGCCACCAGTTCGATCGCCTGGTCATCCGCCCATGCTGCCAGCGCATTGTGTCCGGCTCCGGCCAGCGCCAGCGCCGCCACCAATCCGATTGCCCGTCATAGCGCCCTGGCGATCTCCCGATCGCGTTTTAGTGGTTGAAATGCAGCCTCAGAGCGGCGCAAGGCCAAGCTCGGCGCGAAACCGATTCTTGATGTAGACACCGTCTCGCGAAGGCAGCGCGCGTGGCACATCTTCGGCCTTGATGGCGACTTGGGCCAGCGTCGGACCTGACAGCTGGCTCACGCTGTTGGCAATCCGGTCGATCACGTCCATGCCATTGGCTTCAAAGGCATCGGCGATGCCGCACGCACGCGCGACACCCGCCAGATTGGTGCCCAGGCTGGTATGGCTCAATTGCATGCCGGTTTCGCCATAGTGCCCGTTGTCGAGCACCACGATGGTCAGGTTCTTCGGCGATTGCGCGCCGACCGTGGCCAGGGCGCCCATTCCCATCAGTTGTTCGCCGTCGCCTGTAATCACGAGCACCTGCCGGGAGGGTTGAGCGAGAGCCAGTCCAAGGCCGATCGCCGCAGCGCCACCCATGGCACCCCAAAGGTAAAAATTTTGCGGTCGGTCGCCGGCCGCGAAAACGTCATAGGTGGCGGATCCGAGTCCGGCCACCACGAGTGCATCGGGGCAGCGGTCGATCAGTGCGCTGACAAAGGCGCGACGATCCAGCGCCGCCATTTCGGAATGCGAATTGCTCATGTCGATGTCCTTGTTCCAGAATCGGGGGCGTTCAGTTGCGGGTCCACTTCTTGCGGCCGATCAGCTTCTGCGACAACAAGACAGCGATCTGCTCACCCGCCTCGAATGCCGAATCCAGTGCGGCGCTGACGATTTCCCCGACCTCTTCGGCCCTGTCGGCGCGCACCACGCGAATCCCCATGAGTTCCATGGAAGCCTGCGTGGCCTTGCTCATCGGGACCTGCCAGGGATTGAACTCGGCATGCTCTCCACGCATCGTAACGAGCGTGAGAAACGGAATCCGGCAACTCTGCAGCAACGACATCATGTTGATGCAATTGCCCACGCCACTGCTCTGCATCAGCAGGACGGAGCGATCTCCGCCAAGCCAGGCGCCACAGGCAAGCGCAACGCCCTCCTCCTCGGTGGTCAGCGCAATACCGCGCATTTCCTGATCGTCGAGCACCCGGCGAATGACATGGGCATGCCCCGCATCCGGCACATAGCTCACCTGGCGAATGCCGCCGTTCTTGAGTACCTGATAGATGGATTCCTGCCAGGGTGGCACCGCCGTGTTGTCGCCGCTCATGTCTCATTGTTCCTTTGTGGTCGCGCTGTCACCGATATTGTCCGGCACGGATTATGTGCCTGGAAAAATGCAATTGCCCCGCAATGTGTAAGTCCGCGCACTTGCGCGATTACGCGGCAAGTTGCATCAACCCAGCGATACTAATCGCAGGGTGTCGGTTCAATCAACTGATTCAGTCGGACGTCGCCACGATCAACCGCTTCGCTCAGAGATCGCTTCAATCAGCCGGATCGGTCTGGCATCGGCAACGCAGTCTTGTAGCGCACCTGCTTGAGTGCGAAGCTTGAACGGATCTTTTCGATCCCGGGGATGGGGGTCAACTGCTCAAGAATGAATTTTTCGAGCGCGCCAATATCTGCGACCGCCACCCGGATCAGGTAATCGCTGTCGCCCGTCATCAGGTAGCACTCCATCACTTCGTCATGCTCGCAGATGCGTCGCTCAAAGTCGCTGAGCGCTTCCTTGCCCTGACTCTTCAGGCTAATGCTGATGAACACGTTCAGCCCGAGCCCGAGCAATGCGGCATTGGCCAGGGCGACATACCGGTCAATCACTCCGCCCGCCTCCAGCGCCCTGACCCGCGCGAGGCACGGCGAAGGGCTCAGGTGCACGCGTCGGGCGAGTTCGATATTGGACAGCGACCCGTCAGCCTGAAGCTCCGTCAAAATCTTTAAATCGATCGAATCCAGCTTCATAACCCTGTTTTATTTGAAATTGCGATATTTAATGCTGAATAGTACGCATTTTTTCAGATAAATAGGCAACTCATGCTGCAGACTTCTCACTAGAATTGCACCCATGAATGCATCCATCGATCCCCGCCTGACCGCCCTTTTCAGCACCGTCCCGGATCTTGATCCGCAGGAAACTGCCGAGTGGCGTGACGCCCTCATGACCGTGCTTGCAGCTGACGGACCGGAGCGCGCACGCTTCCTCCTCGACGAGTTGGCGCGCAGCGCCCGATCAAGCCGGATCCACTGGGAACCCGAACTCTCCACGCCCTACGTCAACAGTATCCCGGCCAACGAGCAGCCAGACTTCCCCGGCGACCTCGCCATTGAGGAGCGACTGGCCTCGCTGATGCGCTGGAACGCGCTGGCGATGGTCGTGCGGGCGAACCAGGCCTATGGCGAACTCGGCGGACACATCGCCAGTTACGCCAGCGCCGCAGACCTCTTCGAAACCGGCTTTAATCACTTCTTCCATGCCCGCGAGGGCCTTGGCCCGGGACAGCACCGCGGCGATCTGGTGTTTTTCCAGCCGCACAGCGCACCAGGCGTTTATGCCCGGGCGTTCCTGGAGGGCCGCCTGACCGAAAATGATCTGCTGCACTACCGCCAGGAGATCTCGGCGACGGCACAGGGCGCGCGCGGCCTTTCGAGCTACCCTCACCCGTGGCTGATGCCCGATTTCTGGCAGTTTCCGACCGGCTCCATGGGGATTGGCCCGATCAGCTCGATCTATCAGGCGCGCTTCATGCACTACCTGACCCATCGCAAACTGCTCAACTGCACCGGTCGTAAGGTGTGGGGGGTATTCGGCGACGGGGAAATGGACGAGCCGGAATCGATGAGCGCGCTGACGCTGGCTGCGCGCGAGGGTCTGGACAATCTGGTCTGGATGGTCAACTGCAACCTGCAACGTCTGGACGGGCCGGTGCGTGGCAACGGCCGGATCATCGACGAACTCGAAAAGCTCTTCAAAGGCGCCGGCTGGAACGTCATCAAACTGGTCTGGGGCAGCGACTGGGACGGGCTCTTCGCGCGCGACCTGACCGGCGCGCTGATGCGGGCGTTTGCGAACACGGTCGATGGACAGATGCAGACCTTCGCGGCCAAGGACGGTCGCTTCAACCGCGAACACTTCTTCGGGCAGAGCGAGGAGCTGGCGCGTCTCGCGCAAGGCCTGACCGACGAACAGATTGACCGCCTCAAGCGCGGTGGCCATGATCTGGTGAAGATACATGCGGCCTATGCGGCGGCGGCTAATCACGTGGGCCAACCCACTGTCATACTTGCCCAGACGAAAAAGGGCTATGGCATGGGTGCTGCGGGCCAGGGCAAGATGACCACGCACAGCCAGAAAAAGCTCGACGATGCCGATCTGATCGAATTTCGCAACCGTTTCAACCTGCCGCTCACGGATGAGCAGGCCAAAGCGCTGGCGTTTTCCCGGCCGGCGCCCGAGAGCCCGGAAATGCAGTATCTGCTGCAGCGCCGAAAGGAATTGGGGGGATTTTTGCCCCGTCGCGAAACCGTGTGCGATCCGGTGCCCGCACCTGCGCTTGAACAGTACGGCGCGTTTGCGCTTACGCCGGACGGCAAGGAAATGAGCACCACGATGGCGTTCGTGCGGATGCTTGGCAATCTGCTCAAGGACCCGACGCTTGGCCCGCGTATCGTGCCGATCGTCGCCGACGAAGCACGCACCTTCGGGATGGCTAACCTGTTCAAGCAGGTGGGCATCTATTCAAGCGTGGGACAGCGCTACGCCCCGGAAGATATCGGCTCGGTCCTCAGCTACCGCGAGGCGCTCGACGGACAGATTCTTGAAGAAGGTATTTCGGAAGCTGGAGCGATCGCCAGCTGGACGGCAGCCGCCACCAGTTACAGCGTGCACGGGGTCGCTACACTGCCTTTTTATATTTACTACTCGATGTTTGGTTTCCAGCGTGTTGGCGACCTGATCTGGGCCGCTGCAGACCAGCGCCCGCGTGGGTTTTTGCTCGGTGCAACGTCGGGCCGCACGACTCTGGGTGGCGAAGGCCTTCAGCACCAGGACGGCACCAGCCATCTGCACGCGGCGACCATTCCCAACTGCCGGGCATACGATCCCGCCTTTGCCGCGGAGATGGCGATCATTGTCGACCAGGGCATCCGCGACATGATGGTCGACCAGAAAGACCTGTTTTATTACATTACGCTGATGAACGAAAACTATGCCCAGCCCACGCTTCCGGGCGGTGTCGAAAAAGAGGTGATCCGTGGCTGCTACCTGTTCGGCACCTACGGCGATCCCGCTGCGCAAGAGCAGGATCAGGTCACATTGCTGGGCTCCGGGGCGATACTTACGGAAGCCATCAAGGCGGCGCAGATTCTGGCGGATCAGGGCAAGCGCGTCAGTGTCATAAGCGTCACCAGTTGGAGCGAACTCGCGCGCGACGGCATGGCCTGCGAGAAGGCAGCGCTGGAAGACGCCGACATCACGGGTGTGCCTTTCCTGTACCAGCAATTGCAGAAAACCGCGGGCCCGATCGTCGCCGCCACCGACTATGTGCGCGCGCTGCCAGAGTCGGTACGTGCCTACGTGCCATCGTCCCGACGCTACCTGACGCTGGGCACCGATGGGTTCGGGCGCAGCGATACCCGCGCTGCCCTGCGTGCGTTTTTCGGCGTGGATGCTGAAACGATCGCGCGCACGGCGCTGCGCGCGCTGCGGTGAGGGACATTGCCCTGGAGCCGCCAGCCCCGGCGCCGCCGTTACCGCCCGCCCCCGTTCTGGTGCTTGATGCGTGCGTACTGATGTCTGGTGTGCTGCGGCCGGCACTGCTTGATCTTGCGCAGGCAGGTCTCTTTGCACCCGCATGGACACAACGCATCGGCGAAGAATGGCGCCGAAACGCAGCACGCCTCTGGCCAATCGCTCCGCAAGTGTTGGAGCAGGAATGGGCGCTCATGCAGGAGCGTTTTCCCCAGGCTGACCAGGGCGATGTCAACGCGTTCGAGTCCGGTCTCATATACAGCGACCGCAAGGACTGGCACGTTGCCGCGGCGGGCATTGCGGCGGCCAGCCGCGAACCGGGCAGACCTGTGCGCGTGGTCAGCTGGAACATCAAGGACTTCAGTCGCTCGGAGCTCCGCAAGGGCGGAGTGGGTCTGGTGGATCCGGATCGGTTGTTCTCCGACTGGTGGCCGGATCAGCGCCAGATCGTCATGCCGGCCGTGGAAAAGACATTGCGAGAACTGATTGACTCCGGACGCCGGCAACCTGAACATTTGGTCAGCATGCTGAAACGCGAAAGACTGTTCCGGCTGGCGAAGTTGGTTGAGCGCAACGAATAAAACCCCGACAACCTTTCGGTCGCCGGGGCTTCGAACTGCAGGACTACAGAGACTTACTGTGCGGCTTCCGGAGCCGGAGCGGCGTCAGCAGGTGCAGCGGGGGCTGCATCGGCTTGCTGGGCTTCGATTCCACCGATCGCCTTGACTGACAGGCGCAGACGGCCTTTGTCGTCGGCCTCGATGACCTTGACGCGGACATTTTGACCCACCTTGAGCACATCATTGATGTTGGCGATGCGATAGTTCGCGATCTCCGAGATGTGCAGCAGGCCGTCACGGCCAGGCAGAACCTGGACGATCGCGCCGAAATCGAGCAGGCGCAGCACGCTGCCGTCGTACACCTGACCGACTTCGACGTCGGCGGTCAGTTCGGTGATGCGGCGCTGGGCTTCGCGGGCGCGATCCAGATCGGCGCTGGAGATGACAATGGCGCCATCGTCCGAGATGTCGATCTGCGTACCGGTTTCTTCGGTCAGCGCACGAATTGTGGCGCCGCCCTTGCCGATCACGTCACGAATCTTTTCGGGATTGATCTTCATCGACAGCATGCGCGGCGCAAACTCGGAAAGTTCACCGCGTCCGCTGTCAATGGCTTCGCGCATCTTTTCAAGGATGTGCAGACGGCCGTCGCGCGCTTGTGCGAGCGCAACCTGCATGATTTCCTTGGTGATGCCCTGGATCTTGATGTCCATCTGCAGCGCAGTGATGCCCTGCGTGGTGCCGGCCACCTTGAAATCCATGTCGCCCAGGTGATCTTCGTCACCCAGGATGTCCGTCAGCACGGCGAACTTGCCGTTATCGAGAATCAGACCCATGGCAACGCCCGCCACGTGATCCTTGACCGGCACGCCGGCATCCATCATCGCCAGCGAACCGCCGCAGACGGAGGCCATTGACGACGAGCCGTTGGATTC
>JADZBO010000261.1 GCA_020851995.1 Burkholderiaceae bacterium | reverse complement strand
GATTATCCGGTTGCCCGTATCAGTAGGGAGATCGCACAGGTTGCCTGCGTCGGGTGGTGAGGTTTTTCTATTTATCGGGGACAGTCGCAATGGTACTTCGCGTATTGATTATTCATCCCAGCAGCATCATGCAGGCGGCGATGCGGCGTCTGATTGACCGACCGGGTCAGGTGCTGGTGACCGGGCTGGCACCGGATGTGGATACCGCCTGTGAACTGATTCGCAGTCCGGATCACCATTACGATGTGATTCTCATAGAAATGACCCATGCGCGGTCCGAGGGTGCGGTCGCCAAACTGGTCGAAATGGGTGACGCCAAAGTGATCGTCATGAGCCCGACCGATGCACCGGCTCAGGTCGACCTGTGGATTCGCGAGGGCGCGCGAGGCGTGCTCGGTCCCGTTGCCGACCCTGAACAATTGTTCAAGGCGATGGTCAAGGTACACGAGGGCGAATTCTGGCTTAACCGGCAGATGACGTCACGTATCCTCAGCGGCATCAACAATCCGGCACGCGAACTCACTCCTGAAGAGGCGCGCATCAATCGGCTGACCAACAAGGAACGCATCGTGATTCGCGCGATCCTCTCGGGTCAGGGTCAGACGCTGCGCAACACGGCCAAGTCGCTTGAAATCAGCGAACACACCCTGCGCAATCACCTGACCTCAATCTACACGAAACTTGAAGTCGCCAACAGGCTGGAGCTTTTTGTGTTTGCGCAGCGCTACTTTTCGGGCTGACAATTTGCGCGACCCCTCATGTCCTGGCAAGGTCCAATTTCAATCCGGGCCAACATCCTGCTAACTTAGCGTATTGCGGGATCCCGGGTTGAACTGACATGACGACGAAAAAAATGGCATTGCTGCGGCGAACGACGCCTCCATTCCGGCGGGGGGGCGTGCCGCGGCGCGCCGGCAAGGGTACGCTTGCGGGATGTACGCTGGTTGTGCTCTGGGCGATTTGTTCTGCGCCGTTTGCGCAGGTGACCGGGGTCGAGGAGTCGGCCAGGGCCTTGCGCGAGTTGCGCACACTGATGATGGGCAAGGGGGCAAGCGACCCTGATCTGCAACTGCGCTATGCGGCGGCATTGCAACAGACCGGGCAGGGCGTCGAAAGTGGCGCGGTACTGAGGGCGCTGCGAGACCGTCAGCTCACACCCGCGCAGCGCGAGCAGTACGACGACCTGGCGTTTTCGCAGGGCGTCTGGGATGCTGCTGCGCTTCAGGAAAGGGGGCAGCTCGCGGCCTCGTATGAGAAGCTGACACCGTTGCTCGCGCAACGCCCCAAAGATGTCGGAGCTCTTGGGTTGCTTGGCCGCCTTTACGCGATGGCTGGCGATACTGCGCGTGCAATGGATGTTGCCCGGGATCTCGCGGTTTCCAATCCAAGAAATCCGCAAGCGCAGCTTGCTGCGGCTGTCATCGCCGCACAGGCGCGCGATGGCCGTTTTGCCGACTCAGCTTTGCAGTCCGCACTTTCCCTTGCACCACGCGACCCCGAGGTTGCCCGCACCGCATCGCAAACCTATCGCCTGATCGGCAAACCCGACAAGGCGGCCGAGTTGTCGCAACGCGCCGCTGTGCTTCAGTCCGAAGCACCTGCGCGTGCTGCTGCCGAAAAAGCAGCTGCTGAGAAGATCGCGGCTGAAAAGGCGGCTTCCGAGAAAGCGGCTGCTGAGAGAGCTGCCGCGGAACGGGCTGCTGCGGAAAGATCCGCGGCTGAACGGGTTGCTGCCGAAAAAGCTGCAGCGGAGAGGGCTGCTGCTGAACGCGCTGCTGCTGAAAAGGCTGCTGCTGAGAAGGTTGCCGCTGAGATGGTTGCAGCGGAAAGAGCTGCAGCGGAGAGGGCTGCTGCTGAACGCGCTGCTGCTGAGAAGGTTGCCGCTGAGAAGGTTGCCGCTGAGAAGGTTGCCGCTGAGAAGGTTGCAGCGGAAAGAGCTGCAGCGGAAAGAGCTGCGGCTGAACGGGCGGCTGCTGAGAGAGCCGCGGAGAGAGCTGCCGCTGAAAAAGCTGCAGCGGAAAGGGCCGCCGCGGAGAGGGCTGCAGCGGAAAGAGCTGCGGCTGATCGGGTTGCTGCTGAGAGAGCAGCAGAGAGAGCAGCAGAGAGAGCTGCCGCTGAGAAGGCCGCAGCGGAAAAGGCTGCTGCTGAGAAGGCTGCTGCTGAGAAGGCTGCTGCTGAGAAGGCTGCTGCTGAAAAGGCGGCTGCTGAGAGAGCCGCGGAGAGAGCTGCCGCTGAAAAAGCTGCCGCTGAAAAAGCTGCAGCGGAAAGGGCCGCTGCTGAGAGAGCTGCTGCGGAAAGAGCTGCGGCTGAACGGGCTGCGGCTGAACGGGCTGCTGCGGAAAGAGCTGCGGCTGAACGGGCTGCTGCTGAGAGAGCAGCAGAGAGAGCTGCTGCTGAGAAGGCCGCGGCTGAGAGGGCTGCCGCTGAGAAGGCTGCCGCGGAAAGAGCTGCGGCTGAACGGGCTGCTGCTGAGAGAGCAGCAGAGAGAACTGCCGCTGAAAAGGCTGCCGCTGAAAGAGTTGCCGCCGAGAAAGCCGCCGCAGAGAGCGCTGCTGCGCAGCGGGCTGCTGCCGAGAAGACCGCAGCAGAAAGGGCTTCGGCTCTTGAGAAGGCTGCCGCCGAAAGGACCGCTGCGGATAAAGCAGCCGCTGAAAAATCTGCCGCTGAAAGGGTCGCGATCCAAAAGGCTGAAGCGCAGGCTGCGGCAGATCGGGCCGCTGCGGAAAAATCCGCCGCAAGCCCGGTTCCAGCGCCGCGGTCGGCACCTCAACTTTCGGACAGACCGATGGATCCCAACGTGCAGTCACCGGGGGACATGTTCTTCGGAACCACAAAGGGGTTGATCCCGCGTCAGCAGATGCGCGACGACCTGACTCCGCCCGCGGGCTCGGCACCCGGCGAACGCAGCCTCTGAAATAGTGCATCCGCAATCTGATTGACGGCCGGGAAGCTTAAATTCAGTGACGGGAAGGCTTCAGGATATCCAGCGCTACCGCTTCGGCGACCTTGATGCCGTCAACGCCGGCCGAAAGAATTCCCCCCGCATATCCAGCGCCTTCGCCCGCCGGAAACAGCCCGCGGACGTTGACGCTCTGGTAGTCGTCCCCGCGCGGGATACGCAGGGGCGACGATGTGCGGGTTTCGACTCCGGTCAGCACGGCGTCATGCATCGAAAAGCCCTTGATCTGGCGCTCGAACGCTGGAATCGCCTCACGAATCGCTTCGATGGCGTAGGCCGGAAGCGCCTGCGCAAGGTCCGTCAATCGTACGCCGGGTTTGTAGGACGGGGCGACTTCGCCAAGCGCAGTGGACGATTTCGCGGCCAGAAAATCGCCGACGAGCTGGACGGGCGCGTCGTAATTACCGCCCCCAAGTTCAAAGGCACGTGATTCAAGCTCGCGCTGGAATTCGATGCCCGCCAGCGGTCCACCGGGGTAGTCCTCGGGCGTCACGCCGACCACGATCCCGGCGTTGGCATTACGTTCGGCCCGCGAATACTGGCTCATTCCGTTGGTGACGACGCGGTTCGGTTCAGACGCCGCTGCGACCACGGTGCCGCCAGGGCACATGCAGAAGCTGTAAACCGACCGGCCGTTGCTCGCATGGTGCACCAATTTGTAATCGGCCGCGCCAATGAGTTTATTTCCCGCATGCGGGCCCAGCCGGGCCCGGTCGATGACTGATTGGGGGTGCTCGATGCGAAAACCCACCGAAAAGGGCTTCGCTTGCATCGCGACGCCGGCGTCGTGCAGCACCTGAAAGGTATCGCGCGCACTGTGACCCAGCGCCATCACCACGTGATCGCCGTCAATGTGCTCACCACTTTCGACCAGGACGCCGCGGATGGCGCCTTCGCGGATATCCAGCCCGGTGACTTTTTGTGAAAAGCGCACCTCACCGCCCAGGTCGATGATCTCCTGGCGAATTTTCTCGACCATGCCGACCAGGCGGAAGGTGCCGATATGCGGTTTTGCCACATACATGATTTCTTCCGGTGCGCCGGCCCGAACAAACTCCGTCAGGACCTTGCGCCCGAGAAACCGCGGGTCTTTAATCTGGCTGTACAGCTTTCCGTCCGAGAAAGTGCCTGCGCCGCCCTCGCCGAACTGAACGTTGGATTCCGGGTTCAGCGTATGTTTGCGCCAAAGTCCCCAGGTGTCCTGGGTGCGTTCGCGTACCGCTTTTCCCCTTTCGAGCACGATTGGGCGAAAGCCCGCCTGCGCGAGGATCAGTGCGGCGAACATTCCGCAGGGGCCGAAGCCCACGACAATCGGACGTCGCGCGAATCCCGCTGGGGCGACCGCGACAGGGCGGTAATCCATCTGCGGCGTTGGGCGAATTTTGGGGTCTTGCGAAAAGCGCGCCAGCACAGGCGCTTCATTGTGCAGTTCGGCGTCGACCGTATAGGTAAATGTCAGTGCGCTGTTCTTGCGCGCGTCATGGCTGCGCCGAAAGACTGTGAATTGCACCAGATCTGCCTTGCGAAGGCCGAGCCGCGCGAGCAGGGCGGCTTCAAGGGCGTGGGCGTCGTGATCGACAGGCAGGCGAAGTTCTGTGACGCGAATCATGTGCGGTAGTATATCGGTCGCCGCGCGGCACAACAAAACATCACGGGGGAATGCAATGGATTACAACCTGAAAGGCAAGGTCGCCATGGTCACTGGCGGATCCAAGGGGATCGGTCTGGCCATCGCTGAAGGGCTGGCTGCGCAGGGGTGCGCACTCAGACTGGTCGCGCGCGATCTTGCGTCGCTTCAGCAGGCCAGGGATCGAATCCGCGAACGCTATCCGGTCGAAATCCTGATTGAGTCGGTCAACCTGTCAGAACCCGGCGGAGCCGAGGATCTCGGGGCCGCATTCCCCGAAACCGACATCCTGATCAACTCTGCCGGTGCCATCGGCCGCGGCGGCCTGCTTAGCTTCGACACCGCCGCTTTTCGCGATGGTTTCGAGGGTAAGGTCATGTCGGCCATCATGCTGAGCCGCGCCCTTTATCCCCACATGATGGCGCGCAAGTCCGGTGTGATCATCAATATCATCGGTATTGCCGGAGAGCGTCTGAACTCCAACTCGATCGGAACCACCGTGGCAAACGCTGCCCTGATCGCCTTCACCAAGGCGTTCGGCGCGGAATCTGTCGATCATGGCGTGCGTGTCCTCGGAATAAACCCCGGGCTGATCCACACTCCGCGCACGGAAAGTCTTCTGCACCCGCGCAATGAGACCGACCGGCAGGCTTATGCCAAAGTGATGGCCAACCTGCCGTATGGCCGGATGGGAACCCCCGAGGAGGTCGCCAACCTGGCCGTGTTCTTCGCCTCAGACCTGGCAAGTTACATGAGCGGCGACGTGATCTCGGTGGATGCCGGAACCCGGTTCCGGCAATAGGCGGCTTGTTCAGGGGCAACAGGTCGCATGCAGCGCTCAACCCGAACCGGCCTTGTATCGGGATGGCGTGCAACGGGTAAACCGTGGCACGCCAGGGGCCAGTCGGGCGAGATCAGGCAAGCTTATTCCGGCTGGATTCCGATTTGCTTGATGAGCTGTCCCCAGGTCTGCTCGTCCTTCTGAAACCATTTCTGGAATTCCGGCGGGGTCATCCTGCTCGACTCGGCGCCGATGTTGTGGATGCGTTTGACCATTTCCGGCGAAGACATGATTTTCATGATTTCGGCATGCAGGCGGTCGACAATTTCCGCAGGGGTGTTGGCCGGAAGAAACAGCCCATACCATTCGTAGAGTTCAAAGCCCGGGAATCCCGACTCGGCGATCGTCGGCACACTAGACAATACGGCCGGGCGACGCGCGCCTGTGGTCGCCAGTGCGCGCAGTTTGCCGCTGTTGACATGGGGAATGGTGGAAGTGGGGCTGTTGATCAGCATCTGGATATGGCCGGCCAGCAGATCGGCGAGCGCTGGGCCGCCTCCTTTGTAGGAAATCTCGGTCACGTCGATGTTGGCAAGCTTGACCAGATATTGCATCGACAACTGGCCGGACGTCAGCCCACCCGGTGTCCCATACGACAGTGATCCGGGCTTGTCCTTGGCGAGTTTGATCAACTCCTGCACACTATTGGCCGGAACCGACGGATTCACGGTCAGGAGTCCCGGCATCAGCGCGATCAGCGCAAGCGGGATGAAATCCTTGCTTGTGTCATAGGGAAGCGATTTTGCGATGTGCGGGTTGATGGCATGGGCGCTGATGAACATGCCCAGCGTGTAGCCATCGGGGGCAGCCTTGGCGACCTCCTGGGTGCCGATGATGCTGTTGGCGCCGGGCTTGTTGACCACGACCACCGGCACTCCGAGGGCCTTGGAGAGCTCTGGCGCGATCGCGCGTGACAGCACGTCCGATGTGCCGCCGGGGGCAAAAGTACTGACAATTCGAATGGGTTTGGTTGGCCAGGGGTCGGCGGCAACGGACTGACCCATGGCGAGCAGGGCGGCGGCGGCCAGAAAGGTGCGCGCGAATATGTTCATTTTGTCTCGTTCTCGTTTTCGTTGTGATGCAAATCTGTCTGTGGTCTGTGGCTTGTCGTCAGTCGTCTGTGCGCCGGCGGCAGGCCAACCCCCGCAGGGGAGCCTGCCGCGCACGCATCAGGACGGCTTCTTGACCAGCGGGCACTGGCTCTCAGACAGTGGGCGATAGGCTTTGTCACCCGGGATCACGGCGTTGATCTTCAGCAGATCCCAGTCGCTTTTCGATTCCGAGGGCTTCTTGGCTTCGGCCAGGTACATGTCGTGCACCATGCGTCCGTCGGCACGAATCACGCCATTCTTGGCGAAGAAGTCGTTGACCGGCGTGGCGCGCATTTTGGCCATGATCGCGTCGGGCTCGGTCGATGCGGCCGCGGTGATGGCCTTGAGGTAATGCATCGTTGCCGAGTAGGCGCCGGCTTGCACCATCGACGGCATGCCCTTGTGGCGCTCGTAGAACCGCTTGGCGAATGCACGCGTTTCGTCGTTGTAATCCCAGTAGAAGCCGTCGGTGAACTGCAGTCCTTGCGCGGCCTGCAGGCCCAGACCCTTGATGTCGTGGAGGAACACCAGCAACGTCGCCAGCTTCTGGCCGCCCTGCGTGATGCCGAACTCATTGGCCTGGCGAACCGAGTTTTGCGTGTCAGTGCCGGCGTTGGCCAGGCCAACGACCTTGGCCTTGGACGCCTGGGCCTGCAGCAGGAACGATGAGAAGTCGGGAGTGTTCAACGGGGCGCGGACCTGACCTAGCACTTTGCCACCATTTTGCGTGACGACTTCGGCGGTGTCCTTTTCAAGCGCGTGACCGAACGCGTAATCCGCAGTGATGAAGAACCAGCTGTCGCCGCCCGCCTTGGTGACCGCAAGTCCAGTGCCGTGCGACAGGGCGTACGTGTCATAGACGTAATGCACGCCGTATGGAGAGCATTCGGCATTGGTCAGCGCCGAACTCGCCGATCCGGCGAACAGGGTGATGCGCTTCTTCTCGACGCCCAGTCGCTGCAACGCAAGCGCTGCGGCCGAGTCGGTCGACTCGATAATCATCTGCACATCGTCGCGGTCATACCATTCGCGTGCGCGCGCCGCCGCGATGTCCACCTTGTTCTGGTAGTTGGCCGAAAGCACTTCAATCGGACGTCCGAGCACCTTGCCGCCGAAATCCTCGACGGCCATTTGCACTGCCGTCACCATGCCGGGACCGCCATGCGCGGAATACACGCCCGACATATCCACCAGCGCGCCAATACGAAAGGGTTGCGGCGTCTGGGCTTGGGCAAGGGGTGCCAGCAGCGTCATGGCGGCGGCGAGCAGAGTGTGTTTGAACTTCATGGTGATGTCTCCTGTTTGAAAACCTGCAAACGCGGTCACGCGCGCCCGAATCGGGCTCCCCGGATCGCGGATGGACTAGTGATAATGGCTGTCTGGCTGAATGTCGATATCGATCAATAGGGTCTACTTTAAGATTTCCTGTGTGTGTTGTCCAAGTTCGGGTGAAGCGCTATCCGCCCTGGGTGCAAGGAAGGCGCGATTGACAATCGTTGGCAGCGCTGCAATCGACTCCCCCGTGGCGGCGGCGAGGCGTCGCGCGAAAACCCCGCGCGCCCGGAAGTGCGGGTCCTCGGTCGCTTCATCGAGTGAGAGTACCCGCGAAACGCAGGTGTCATGGCCTTCGAAGATCGCCAGCCATGCCTGGGCGGACCTGGTCTTGATGATCGCCGCTATTTTGGCTTGCACGGCGCGCGCATCGGGGTCTTCCCGCAATTCCTGTGCGCCGATGAGCGCCAGGAAATTTCCCCAGAATTTATCTTCAAGCGGAGCCGCCGCAAGGTATTGGCCGTCCGCGGTTTCGTAAATCTGGTAGCGGGGGCTGCCACCCGTGACCAGATCGCCCGCCGGCGTTGGCCATTCGCCGGATGTCCAGCCGTTGCCCAGTCCCCAGTACATCAGCGTGAACAGGTTGTCGGCCATCGACACGTCAAGGTGACAGCCGGCTCCGCTGAGATCACGCTGGCGCAGCGCCAGCAGGATATTCATGACGGCCGGGTACGCGCCGCCTGCGAGATCGGCCGTCAGGACGGCTGGCACGATGGGTTTGCCGGTATCGTCGGCTGCGAGGCTGAGCATTCCCGCCTGCGCCTGATAGTTCAGATCGTGCGCAGCGACCTGCGCGTAAGGCCCATCCTGCCCGTAGCCGGTGATCGAGCAATAAATGATGCGTGGATTGATCTTCGAGACGTCCGCGTAACCCAGACCCAGGCGATCCATCACGCCGGGGCGGAACTGCTCGACGAGCACATCGGCCTCACGCAACAGTGCCTCGATGCGGGCGCGAATTTCCGGCGATTTAAGGTCCGCCACGATGGACTTCTTGCCGCGATTGAGCAGCGCGAAATTAACGCTGTCGGTGCCGAACTTCGGGACATACGAACGCATCTCATCGCCCTGCGCCCGTTCGATCTTGATGACATCCGCGCCGGCGTCAGCCAGCAGCAGCGTGCACATCGGTCCTGGCAGCAGGGTGCTGAAGTCCAGGACCTTGACGCCTTCAAGCGGTTGCATCACCGTCCTCCTCGCGCTGACGCCGCAACCACGCATTGCGTGCGCGTCGGGCTGGAGCATAGGCCTCCTGGCCGAGTTGCTCGTACAGGTCGCGTGTCACTTCAAAATGGTGATGCAGGCCCGTACGGGTCAGCAAGGCGATCGGACCTTCGGGATAGCCCAGGCCGAGTCGCAGCGTGGTGTCCATATCCGCTGCCGAAGCGAGCCCTTCGTCCAGACGCCGCAGTGCCGCGTTGTAATACGGACGCAGCAGGCGGTTCAGAATCCGGCCCGGAAAGTCATTGCAGACCGCGACCTTGAGTCCGGCCGCCTCAAACGCAAGCCGTGCGCTGTCCAGCGCCTGCGTGCTGGTGTAGGGCATCCGAACCAATTCCACCAGGTCAGTCGGTGCCGCATCACCGATGCGAAACCGCGCGAAGCCGACGACGTTGTCCGGGCCCGCGTCGTCGCTCAGGTGAACGCCAAGGCACTCGTTCCCCAGTTCGATTGCCACGAAACCGGACTGCGAGACGATCTCGCGATGCGCCTGAAACGCGCCGGCGGCCTGCGACCCGATGAACACGCTGCCCTGGCCGTCAGGGTTGGCGTGTGCGACGAACGGATGGTGGTCGGGAAACGATCGGCTTTCCCCGTGCTGGATAATCTTGTAGGTCATGATTCAGGCCCCGAAAATCTTTTTGCTGTCATAGGTGTGAAATCCGCGTCCGGTCTTGCGTCCCAGACGTCCCGAGCCGATCATGCGCCTCACCAGCGGCGGGCAGGCCGCGCGCGGTTCATTGGTCACGCCGTGCAGCGCCTCGCAAAGCAGCTTTTGCGTATCCATGCCGACCATGTCAAGTAGTTCGAGCGGGCCAAGCGGATAGCCAAGTGCCGTCTTCACTGCCAGATCGATGTCAGCTGGCGTCGCGACGCCCTGATCGACCAGGTTAATGACATCGTTGTGCCAGGGAACCAGGAAGTAGTTGAGGATGAAGCCCGGGGTGTCGCGCGTGCGCACCGGGTGTTGGCCCAGCGCGATGGTGGCTTTCCAGGCGCGCTCGAACGTTTCTTCGGAGGTGTTGATTCCCGGCGACATTTCGACGAGCTTCATCAGTTGCGCCGGAAGGCAGAAGTGCATGCCCACAAAACGGTCGTCACGACCGCTGCCGCCGGCGATCTCGGTGATCGAAATCGTCGAAGTGTTGGAAGCAAAAATCGTGTGTTCCGGGCAAATCGCATTCAACTGCGAAAAGATCGCGTGTTTGACCTTGAGGTCTTCGAAAACGGCCTCGATCACCAGGTCGCAATCCGCGAAATCCTCGATGCGAGTGGAGGTATGCAGGCGGGCGAGGATCGCCTCATCCTGGCCGGCGGCCAGTTTGCCGCGTTCGACCGATTTGCGCAAAAAGGCTGCGATCTGCTTTCGTGCTCCTTCGAGGGGCTCGGGACGCACGTCGAAGACGCGTGTGATGAAGCCCGCCCGCGCGCAGACGATCGCGATGCCCGTTCCCATGGTGCCGCAACCGACGATGCCGATGGTCCTGATGTCGCTCATTGAAGTTCCTTGTGTCAATTCATCAAAATTTTTGTGAGAAGTCACGCGCCCGCAACCCGCGCGTTCCAGCGTACGGGTTCAGGGGAGATCTCGCCCCGTGTCGCCATCTCCTTGAGATCGCGCTTGAGAATCTTCCCGCTTGCCGTGAGGGGGAAAGCATCCATTGCAATGAAGTATTCGGGCATGTCGTAGCGGGAGAGTCCGGTGTCGTGCAGGTGCTGCAGCACCTCGGTTGCCGCGAGCGCGAAACCGGGTCGCACGATGATGGCGAGGCAGACCTTTTCGCCCAAGCGCTCGTCGGCGACCGGAAACGCCGCCGCCTTGGCGATTCCCGGGTGACGATGCGCGAGATCCTCAATGCGGGCCGGATGAATATTGTGGCCGCCCCTGATAATCAGATCCTTTTTGCGCCCGACGATCTGCAGACAGTTCTGCGTATCGAGCACGCCAAGGTCTCCGCTCATGAACCACCCGGATTTATTGAACGAGCTTTCGGTCGCGATCTGGTCGTCATAGTAGCCTAGCGTGAGCTGACCGCCGCGCCCGCCAATTTCGCCCACCTGACCCACGGGCAACTCGAGATCGGGATTCTCGGCGTCGAAGATCCGCACTTCGTACCCCGCGCCCGAGCGGCCGCAGGTGCCGACGATGGTGTTCGTGGGATCGGTCGGCAGGGTGTACTGGTGCGAGCCGTTTTCGGTCATCCCATAGACATTCTGGGGCGTGATGCCAATGCGCAGAAACTGCTCAGCCAATTCCAGGGGAATCGGCGCACCGGCCATGTAAAACGTGCGCACCTTGCCCAGACGTTCATCGCCGCGGCGGCGCAACTCATCAAGAATATCCATGGCGTGGGTCGGCACACCCATCACGTAGGTGGCACCGGTCTCCAGCGCCCAATCGAGCGCGGCCTTGCCCGCTGCCGGGTTGTGGATGACCAGTTGCATGCCGGCGACGAGGAATTGTTCCATCGCCACCGTGCCAATGTGGTGGCTCATGGGGCTGAGCGAGAGCAGAATGGTGTCGCGGTCATGGTGCCAGTCCGCCACCATCGTCCGGCCATTGACGAGCAGCGTGTTGTCACTGTGCATGACCCCTTTGGGCAGGCCGGTGGTGCCCGAGGTAAAGGCCAGGTAGGTGACCTTGTCCGGGTTGAGGTCCGGCTCCAGATCGCAGGGCTGCACGGTCGCGTCGGGGTAGGGCGTGGCACCGTCAATCGAGGGTGCGCCGGCACCGAGGGCGCCGCCCAGCACATAAGTCCGTTTCAGATCGGGAGCCTCGGCAAGCAACGGAAACACCGGGTTTGCCGCAGTCTCGGCACCGTGGCCCGGCATCGTGAAGAATGCCTTGCAGCGGACGCGTTTGAGCAGCGCGATGATCTCTGGCGCGGTATAGCTCTGGTGAAGCGAAGGGCAGCAGACATAGCCGTTGCGGGAGCAGGCCAGGAAGATCGCCACGCATTCGACACGACTCGGCAACCAGATGGCAACCCGGTCGCCACGCTGTAAACCGCTCGCATGCAACGAGGCCGCGACGCGCTCAACCTCGTCAAACAGGCCACGCCAGGTGAGCGTCGTGTGCGGGTCGCGCAGCGCGATGGCATCGGGCTGTTCAAGCGCATGACGGCGCAGCAGCGTATAGAGCGTGTCGTTCTGCCATACACCGGTGTCGTAGTAGTGTCTGGCTCGCTGGGGATCGTGCAAGGTCAGCATCATTGCCGTGGTCCTGAAGTATTCATTGCGGAGCAGTGGATCGAGCGGAAAAGCGTCGAACATTACACTAAATAATGCCTGATTTTTTCAATGCTCCGATTTCAAACTCTGACTTGCCGAGCCATTCGCGCAGCACTGTCCCGGTATCCTCGCCGAGCGCAGGGGGAGCTTTGCGATGGATATCCTGTTTGCCGTCGATCGCGATGCCCAGACCGATCTGCGGGATGTTCCCGTAGCTTGAATCGCTCTGATAAAAAAACTTTGTGTCCAGGAGGTCTGGGTCGCGGACCACCTCGTCCACCCGATTCAGCGGCCCGGCGGGAATACGGTTGCGCGCAAAAAGCGCGAGCCATTCGTCGCGGGGTCGCTTGGCCAGAATGGTCGCAATCCTCTGCACGATTTCGACGCGGTTTTCGCGGCGCGATGCATTGCTGGCATATTCTGGCTTGCGCGCGAATTCCGGATCACCCACGGCTTCCCAGAACCGTTGCCAGATTGGGTCGTTGCCCAACCCAAGCGTCAGTTGCTCGTCGGCGGTGTCGAATACCTGATAAATGGCGATGACCGAATCGCGACCACCGGAGCGGCGCGGCAATTCGGCCGAACCCAGGTAAGAGGAGACCCTTGGCGCGGTGAAGCGCGTCATGGTGGCGATCATGGAAATATCGATGCTCGCGCCCTTGCCAGTGCGCTGGCGCTTGTAGAGTGCCGCCATGACTGCCATTGCCAGATCCTGACCTCCCAGCATGTCGGCGGCCGGCGTTCCGACCTTTTGGGGGTCATTTTCGAGTTCGCCGGTCAGATCCATGATTCCCGAATAGCCTTCGGCAATCAGGTCGTAGCACGGGTATTCGCGGCGGCTCGTTGTCAGACCGAAGCCGGTCAGCGAGGCGTGAATCAGGCGTGGAAAGCGGGCGGCCAGCGTGGCGTGATCGATGCCCAGCTTCTGCTGCACGCGCGGCGTCATATTGACCACCAGCACATCGGTGGTTTCAAGCAGTTCGGTCAGTATGGCGAGGCCTTCGGGCTTGCTGACGTCCAGCGCCATGCTGTGCTTGTTGCGGTTCACGCTCAGGAACCAGAGTGCGGCGCCGTTCAGGAAAGGCGGGCCCCACTGGCGCGCATCGTCACCGGTGCCGCTTTTTTCGATCTTCAGCACGGTTGCGCCAAAATCGGCCAGCAGTTGAGTGGCATACGGTCCGGCGATCGAGGTGCTCAGGTCAAGCACCCGGATTCCGTCGAACATGTCAAAGCCTGTGCCAGACTGCAGGGTCGGAAGTGATTCGTACGGCAGCATGTCGATCCTTTGAGTGTTTTGTTCTGTGGGGTTCGGATGGTCAGGCGCGACAGTGGCGGGCTGCGTTACGCCCCGCGATCCGCCCGGAAATGAAGGCCCATCCAAGATGGTGTCCGTGTCCTTCCAGCAGCAGGCCACCCTGTCCGGCCGAGCCGGCGGCATAGAGTCCGTCGATTGGCGTCCCATCGGCGCGCAGGACCTCAAGACGCGGGTTCACGCGCAGGCCGCCGTCGGTGAAAACGACGTAGCTGCGCACCGGGCCAAGCGCGTAAAAAGGTCCCTGTCCGAGAGCGGGTCGTTTCCCGCGCTCGCCGGCGTTGTACTGCGCGAGCGTTCGTTCAAGCGTCTGCGCGGGAACCCCCATGTGCTCTGCCAGTTGCGCGATGGTATCGGCCTTGTGGAAAATGTCGGGTCGGTTGCGGCGGTAATCGTCCAGATAGGCGTAAGCCACGCCCGGCGCTGTCGAGATGTAGTAGGGCCACGCGGAAAATTTAGCGGCGACGGCGCTGTCGAAGACGATCCACGCCACGCGATCAGGCTGGCGCGCGGTGTCCTGATTCGGTCGACCGAGTTCATCGGTGAAGCGCTCGCCGCGTTTGTTGATCAGGATGCCGCCTTCGCGGTAGAGGTCGACCGAGGGGCTGACTGCGGTTGTCAGGAAGCTCATCAGGAAAGGTCGCAGAATCCACTGCGGCAGGTGGCGTGCCGACCAGGCAATGCACTGTGCGATCCAGCGAGTGGGCGGCAGTTTCTGAAGGATATTGGGGCGGGTCGGCGCGATGAACCGCATGATCGGGCCACGCACGATGTCGCCATTGACCACCGTCGCGCCGATTGCGAGTGCCATGCGATGGCCGTCTCCGGTGGCCGTCGGATTGACGGCGTCGACTGGTGCCACCTCGGGCGACGCGAGCTTCTCCTTGAGGTCGGGCGCTGCGCTGTAGTCGCCGCTCGCCAGCACAATGCCTTGGGTGGCTCTGAACAGGTGCTCTGATCCGTCGGCCAGGCGCGCGGCGACGCCCACCGCACAGTTGTCCTCGAGAAGGATGCGTTCGGTCACTGTATTGAGACGAATATCGACCCCGGCTTTGCGGCAGTGCCGCGTGAGGTGATACGCAAACGAACGCGAGTTGGGAACGACGTTGTGCATGCGCGCGACCCGGTGCGGGGGCTCTTCCTCTGGTCCGACAAAAACCACACCCATTGCGGTCAGCCAGTCCATCATGTCGCTGGTGTTGTCGGCCAGGATCCGGCGCAGTCGCAAGTTGTCGCGCGGAGCAAGCGCGCCGGCGTGTTTGCCGAGGTCTTCAAAATGCGCATCGGCGCTGTCCGTGATGCCCGCGCGCCTTTGGTGCGGCGTATTGGTTGCGGTGATCGAGCCCACCGACCACGAGGTCGATCCGCCGGTTGCCGGGTTTTTCTCGAGCAGAATCACGTTGCGGCCGAGCTGGGCGGCCTCAAGCGCAGCGGCAAGGCCAGCGCCGCCACCTCCGATGACCAATACGTCCGCGATCGTTTCGCCTGACACGATGTTCTCCAGTCCTTTGCTTCAGGGAATGATGCGTTGTCTGCGAAAGTAATCGAAGCCATCGATCCACATTCGCCGCGAGTCGACGCGTTCGGTAAAGCCGTCGCGAGCAGCCTTCGACATATCCGAGACCACATCCCACTGTACCGACAGCACATAGTCGCCATAGGGCCATTGCGCAATGGCGTGCAGATCAGTTTGACGCAGGTTGTGGCGTTCGACAATGGTATTCCAGAGCGGTGCCTTGTCGGCCACGAAGCCTGTGAAACCGGATCCGTCCGGCTCTCCCGGTGTCATGCCGAAATACGCAGCAACCTCCGGCCAGAGTTCACGCCAGCGCATCGGGTCGCCGTTCACGACGTTGTAGGCCTGGTTGGCGCATTGGGGCGCGCGCATCATCCAGGCAATCGCCCGCGACAGGGTTGGCAGCCACGAAAACTGCGTCTGCGCGTCGTAGCTGCGCGCCGTGCCCGGAAAGATCAGTGGCAGGCCGAGCTCGCGCAGCAGCGTTGCGTAGATGGCGACCACCAGGATCATGTTGCGAGGCTCGTCGTCGCGGTTATTGCAGAACGCATGTGGGCGCGAAACGCTCCAGCTCCAGTCGCGGCCCCGCTGGCGCTGCTCGATCAGTCGTTGTTGTGGCAGGTAGAAGGTGGCAGGATTGCCGCAGGCGTCTTCCTCGCGGTAGGGCACCGGGCGTTCCCGCACGGTATGTCCGTAGTATTTGGTTCCGTGCACGAGGTGCACATGCCTGAGCCTGCACGCAACCGGCTCAACCGCGTCCATCAGGTTGGCGAGCATCGCGACATTGGTTTCGACCGACTCGGGTGCCCCGCCGAAGTGTGTGAAGCGCGCCGCGTAAACGATGTGCGTGACATCCTCAAGCCCGCCCAACTGCGTCTTGCAGTCTGCGGCATCGGTCAGGTCGACAGCGATCATCGGAAACGCCGCCGGCCTCGGTGGCCGGCGCGCCAGACCGACCGGATTCCAGTCGCCCCCGGCCTGGACCAGGTGGGTGCCGACGCTGCTGCCGATCTGGCCAGTCGCGCCCGCGATCAGGGTCTTTGTGTGTCTGCTCATGGTCTGGGAGGGCTGCCGGTCAGCACCTGCGGTAGACGGCGAAATCGACGCGGGCAGGCAAGGCTTGCGCCACCTCCTGCTTTTCAACGGCGATGCCGCGCCACGGTGTGGACTGGTCAAGTCCGACACTCGCGAGCCAGGTCCAGCCGATACCGGGCATGTCGCTGTCCGGGGTGGCGCGATCGGTGACGAGCAACACGTAACCGGGCGGAACCTGCGGTGCGTGCGAAGCACCGCTGAACAGGTTGCGACGGTAATAGCGGCGGTCGATCAGGGGCAGCCATGAACCCATTCCGCGAATCTTCTGATAGTGGGGATCATCGAAAACCGCCGCCGAGCGGAGCGTGTACATCGCGAGCGATGGTGGCCATTCGTGCGCGTCCGTCACAAAACGCTCGGCAGAGTCAATCCCGTCAACCGTGCGCATGATGCGCAGGTGCTCCACATACCACTGGGCCCACTCGCCCGCCCTTGACGGGTCAGTCAGCCCGCTCTGACTCATGAAAATCATCAATGCTCCCGCCGCCCGCGCAATACGGATGCGGCGGTTTCCTGTTAGTTCATCTGCAACCCGGCTTGCTTGATCACCGGTCCCCACTTGCGGGTTTCGCTTTCGATTTTCTGTGAAAACCGTTCTGGAGGCCCGCCAACCGGCTCATAGCCGGTCTTCAGTAGTCGTGCCCGCATCTCGGGTTCGGCGAGTACCTTGTTGAACTCAGCGTTCAGTCGGGCGATCGCCGCGGCCGGGGTGCCTGCCGGGGCGAGTACTCCGTTCCAGGAGGTGACGTTGTATCCGGGCACACCGCTCTCGGCGATGGTGGGCAGGGCCGGCATACCCAGCGCGCGCCTGGCGCCGGTGGTGGCGATCGCACGCAATTTACCCGATTCGACGAGCGGCAGCAGCGTGGCGGGTTCGCCAAAGATCATGTCGATTTCACCTGCCATGGCCGCGTTGGCGGCCGGCGCGCCGCCCTTGTATGGAATATGCGTCAGCTTGACGTCCGCCATCGAAGCGAAGAGTTGCCCGGCCAGATGGTTGATTGCGCCGTTGCCGCTGGAACCAAAGGTCAGCTTGCCTGGGTTAGCCCGGGCCATTGCGATCAGATCGGCCACGGACTTGATCGGCAGGTTTGCATTGACCACCAGCATCTGGGGCACATCCGCGAGGAGGATCACTGGTGCAAAATCACTCTCCTCGAAGGTCATTTCCTTGTAAAGATGCCGGTTGATCGAGTGGGTACCCGAATACGCGAACACGATCGTATAGCCGTCGGGCGCCGAGCGCGCAGCCTGCTGGGCGCCAATGTTGCCGGCGGCGCCAGCGCGGTTTTCGATGATGACCGGCTTGCCCAGCCCCTCGGCAACCTGATTGCCCAACAATCGGGCGATGACGTCTGCGCCGCCGCCGGGCGGCCAGGGAATGATCCAGCGGATCGGACGGTCCGGATAGGTTTGCGCGGACGCAGGCGCCACTGCGGCGAACAGGCTCACAGTAACGGAAAGAACCCCGAACAAGAATCGGTGCATGGCTGCTCCCTGATTTTTTATGGTTATCGCCGCCGTGATGCATTCGCGGCGTCTGTCTCATGGCGTACTGTCGCGGCAGTCGCTGCCGACCGTACTCCATGAACGCGGTATAACATGAAACTGACTCATCATGGCACTGGTTTACCTATGGCGTTGCGCGCAACAATCTTCAAAGTCGACCTTAACGTGGCGGACATGGACCGAAACTACTACGGTAGCCAGTCCCTCACGCTGGCACGCCATCCGTCGGAGACTGACGAGCGCCTGATGGTGCGGCTGCTCGCCTTCGCGTTGAATGCGAGCGAAGATCTGGCTTTCACCAAGGGGCTCTCGGATGTCGACGAACCCGATCTCTGGAAAAAGGACCTGACCGGTGCGATCGAGCACTGGATCGAAGTTGGTCAGCCAGACGAACGGCGGATCCTGCGTGCCTGCGGTCGGGCAGCGCACGTTACGGTGTATTGCTACGGCGGGCATGCCAGCAAGATCTGGTGGGACGGGGTCGGGCCTCGCCTTGCGCGTGCGCGCAATCTGACCGTGGTGGCACTGCCTGTCGGACAGAGTCGGATTCTGGGCGAACTGGCCGAGCGAAACATGGATGTCCATGTCACCATTCAGGATGGCACCGCGTTTGTCTCGACCGCGCGTGGTGAGGCGAGCGTCGAGCCAGAAATCTGGCGTAACGTCGCCCGCTGAGCCCTTGCATTGTCGTCGGCGCGCGTCTACAGTGCGCAGCAACACGCGCTCGCGCGCCCGTTCGGTGCGCATCGGTTCCAAGTTGCCGCGCAGCAACCTGTCTGGAAGGTCGCCATGTCTCTGCACCCAACGCACCACGCCCAGCGCGTTCGCGTTTCTCCGACCGTCGAAATTGCCTGCCTGATCGATGATTACACCGACGGGTGGAAAGATGCACCCGTGGTCATGCTGCTCCACGGCATCGCCGAATCCGCCGAAGCGTTCAACGGCTGGGTGCCGCATCTGGCGCGGCAGTTTCGCGTGATCCGTCCGGATCTGCGGGGGTATGGCGAATCCACGTTTGTGGGTCAGCACGAGGAACTCCGGCTCGATGAAATGGCCCGCGATATCGACGCCCTGGTGCGTGAACTCGGCCTTGAGCGTGTGCATGTGGTGGGCGCCAAGCTCGGCGCGCAAATCGCGCTCCTGCTCGCGCAGGAGCGAGCGGGCTGGATGGCGTCCATGACGCTTGCCGGTGTGCTGATTTCGCCGGGCGGGGCGGTCGGGAAATGGATCGACACCTGGATCCGGATCGTCGACGAGCAAGGGGTGGAGGCCTGGGCGCGCCACACGCAGCCCGGGCGTATGGGCAAAGCGCTGAGCCCCGAGGCGATGGAATGGTGGACACACTACATGGGCAAGGCGCCGCCCAGTGCGGTCAAAGCGTGCTTCCGGATGTTGCCCGGCCTGGCCGAGCCGGCGCGCCTTGAACAGATCGCTTGCCCGACCCAGGTGATCGTTGCCGTCCTGCCGGATGACAATCCGGACGCGACCAATCAAAGGCAACCGGTGGCCGATGTTGCACGCTGGCAAAGCCGGATCCCCGGTTCGCGCCTGGTTGAACTCGCGGCGGATTCGTATCACATCGCTGCGACACACCCCGATGCCTGTGCGGAGATTGCCCGGAAATTCATCCTTGAACTGACCACCTGAGGTCCGTTGTTCGCTCAATACCGGGTTCTCCGGCGTGTTGTTCAAGACCGACCTCGTGCATCCGCATTAACCCTAGGTTTAGTCGACTTCGGTGCGCATATGTGCGTTGGAGTTTGTGAACCACTCGCAAGCTGTCCTATGATTGGGACATGACTGAACGCATCGCCCTTCTCGCCGATTTGCACAGCAACCTTGAGGCCTTCGAGGCGTGCATGGCGCATGCCCGGTATCTCGGAGCCACCCGGTATGTGTTCCTCGGCGACATCGTCGGTTACAACGCTGATCCCTGTGCGCTGATCGACCGGGTCGCCGGGATGGTGCGCGCCGGTCAGGCCCAGGCGGTCCTCGGCAATCATGATCAGGCATTGTTCGTCGACCATAGCGAAAAGATGAACCCTGACGCGCTGGCTGCTGTGAACTGGACCCGCGAGCAGGTCAGCAGCGCGCAAATGGAATTCCTGCGCGGGCTGCCGCTGGTGATCAACGAGGAAGACATCTGCTTCGTACACGCATCGGCGCACAACCCGGATCGCTGGAATTATGTCAGCGACGATATGGGCGCCTGGAAGTGTGCCGAGGCATCCGGCAAAACCTACACCTTTGTCGGCCACGTGCACGAACCCCAATTGTTCTATCAGACCGAGATCGGCAAGCTCAGGCGCTTTGAGCCGCATCCCGGCCGTGACGTGCCAGTGTCGCGCCTGCGCCGCTGGGTGAGTGTGGTCGGTTCGATGGGGCAGCCGCGCGACGGCAATCCGGACGCCTGCATGGCGCTCTTTGAACCGAATTCCGAACTCATCACATTTCACCGGGTGCCCTACGATTATTTCACGGCGGCTGAAAAGGTTCGTGATGCCGGTTTGCCGGAATCCCTCGCCAACCGACTGATTACAGGGCATTGATCTGCATAAATCCACCATGAGTTCCGGGCCCGAAATCCTGGCGGTCGACGAAGTATTCCAGGCAGGCAACGTCGTCGACGGATTCCTGCTTGGCGAGGAGGTGCACCGAGGTGGCATGGCGGTGCTGATGTCGGCAACCAAGGAAGGCATCGATGTTCCCATCCTGATCAAGATTCCGCGGGTCGGTCGCAATCAGCCTGTCGAAAGTCTGATCGGGTTCGAGACCGAACTGATTATCCTGCGCTCGCTCAAGAGTCCCTATGTGCCCAGGTTCCTCGGCGCGGGCAACATGGCCACGCGGCCGTACATCGCGATGGAGCGCGTCAGCGGCCGGCCTCTGGAAGACGCCATCAAGGCTGGCAAGAAGTTTTCGATCGAGGAGGTGGTACAGATCGGGGCGGAGCTTGCGAAGGCCGTGCAGTCATTGCACGCGCAGGATGCGATTCACCTCGATCTCAAGCCCGACAACATCCTGATCGATGACGAAGGCAAGCTGACACTCATCGATTTCGGTCTGGCTCATCATGCACAGTTCCCCGATTTGCTGGCGGAAGAAATGCGCGAGGGCGTGGGCTCTGCGCCCTATATCTCGCCCGAGCAGGTCAAAGGGGTCCGCGAGGACTACCGCAGCGATATCTACTCGATCGGCGCGATTCTCTACGAATTGCTGACCGGCGAGTTGCCCCACGGCAGTCCGCAGTCCTTGCGCGGACTGCGCCGCCGCCTCTGGGCACAGCCGGAACCCCCGCGCAAGTTGCGCCCGGACACACCACCCTGGCTGCAGGAAATCATCCTGCGCTGCATGGAAGCGTTAGCCGCCGATCGCTATCAGACCGCGGCCCGTTTGCGCCAGTGTTTGCGCGAACCGGATCAGGTCCGCCTGACCGAGCGTGCCAATCGCCTGGAGTCGCTGGGCTTCTGGGCCAACGTCAAACGCTGGTGGCGCGGGGCGGGCTACGAACCATCACCGGCAGCCAAACCCAGCGCGGGGAGCGACGATGCACCGCTGATCGTCGCGGCGATCGATACCCGCCAGTTGGACGCCGAATTGCGCGAGCGGATGCTTGCTGCCGTGCGTCAATTACTCCAGGGGTCGCCGGAAAGCCGGCTTGCGTGTGTGAGCACCATCGGCAGCACCCCTGCGATGGATGGGCGCAAGGAGGCCGAATCGGCCAGCGGTATTGTGCGTGGACACCTGGTCCAGCTGATGCAATGGGCGCGGCCGCTTGAATTGCCCCCTGAGCGCTTGTCGTGCCATGTGCTCGAGGCCATGGATCCGGCGTCGCGCATCGTCGAGTTCGCACAGGACAACGATGCTGCGCTGATTCTGATCGGCGCATCGCACAAGATTCCCGCCAAAGTCACGCCATGGCGGACCTCAATGACCAAGATTGTCGAAGAAGCGCCCTGCAGCGTGCATATCGTGCGTACCTGATCACTCGCCCCACCGTGCGTCAGACAGCGAGCCGCACGGTCATCCGAATGGCGACTTCCACCTCGTCAGGAAGGGCAGGGTGTGTCGTACACCGGATCAGCAACCCATCTGAGTCGCCAGGTCCCGAATGTCCAGCGCAACGATATCCCATGACTCGGACGCCCTCAGATCGCCAGTCTGACCCGGGCCATGTTCGGTCTGACGCGGCCAGAACGCCGTCTTCAGGCCGGCCGCGCGCGCGGCACCCAGATCGTTGTTGTGCGCTGCGCACAGCATCACCTCTGCGGGCTGCAAGCCGAGAATATTCGCCACGCCCAGGTAGGCGGCCGGTTGCGGCTTGTAGGCGCGGTAGAGTTCAGTCGACAGGATGGCATCCCAGGGCAGACCGGCATACTTCGCCATGTTGGTGAGCAGCGCGACGTTGCCATTGGAAAGCGGGCCGATGATGTAGCGGCATTTAAGGCGGCCGAGGCCGGCAATCGAATCGGGCCAGGCGTCCAGCCTGTGCCATACACGGTTGACATGATCACGCTGACTTTCGGTCAGGTGCGCCAGGCCGAATTCGGGTAGCAACTGGTCGAGCGATTCGCGGTGCAGTACATCGAGAATCGTCCATGGCCTCGCACCCGTGCGCACGCGTTCCATCTGCGGTTGGTAAAGGCCACGCCATTTATCGGCCAGCAGGGCCCAGTCAGCCTGTACGCCCTGTTGCTCACCCCAGCGTGTCAGGTCGCGGATGATGCTGCCCCGCCAGTCGACGACCGAGCCGAAAACGTCGAAGACCATGGCTTTGACAGTGTGTGTGAGCGATGACATGCAAGCATTCTCCGGCGTGAAATGGGGGTATCCGACTTTAACCAGAAAACGCACCCGGCGACAGTAGGCCGGGCGCTGTCTCGATGCTCAAGAGGCGGGAGAAGTCATTTGACTACATAACGGCCGAAGCACCGCCGTCGAGGTTGATGCTGCTGCCCGTCACGTAGCTTGCGGCTTCCGAGGCCAGGAAAGCCACCACGCTGGCGCCTTCCCGCGCCAGGGTAGCTGCAACGGCCTTGCCGATGCCCTGCGATCCGCCTGTGACCAAGGCCACGCGCCCTTTGAGTCGCAAGTCCATTCCCGCCCTCCGGTTGATTTGTTCAGAGGCGTAGGATATGCGTTAAAGTTTCCCGATCGCAAGCACGCCGGTCATCGGTTCTCAGGGTCTCCATGTCACAGATCAATACACAGCACAACACCATCGAGTTGCTCAAGACGCTGATCGCGTTTGACACCACCAGCCGCGAGTCCAACCTCGGCATGATCGAGTACATGCGCGATCATCTGCAGTCACTGGGCATCGCAGCGCGGCTGTCCTACGACGCAGACCGGCGCAAGGCGAACCTGTTTGCCACGATCGGCGACCCGCAGGCGCGCGGCATCGTGCTGTGCGGGCACACCGATGTCGTTCCCGTCGACGGCCAGGCGTGGGATACCGATCCCTTCGTGGCGCATATCGCCGACGGCCGCATCTACGGACGCGGCGCGGTCGACATGAAAGGCTTTATCGCTGCCAGCCTGGCTTCGCTGCCGGATTTTCTTGCAGGGCCACTGCGCCAGCCGCTGCATCTGGGCTTCACCTATGACGAGGAGATCGGTTGTATTGGTGTCCGGACACTGATTGAGGATCTGCAGCAGGCCGGGATCAAACCGGCAGGGTGCTTTGTGGGTGAGCCCACCCGGATGCAGGTGATGACGGGACACAAGGGAATGCGGGTGACCCGCTGTCGCGTCCATGGCCTGGAGGCGCACTCGTCGATGGCCCCCGAGGCGGTCAATGCGATTGAATATGCGGGCCGCATGATTGAACGGATCCGCCAGGTTGCTGGCCGGATCCGCACCGAGGGGCCTTTCGATCCCGCCTACAAGATTGCCCACACCACGCTACAGACAGGAATCATCCACGGCGGAACGGCGGCCAACATTGTGCCGCGCGATTGCGAGTTCGTCTTTGACTGCCGCACGCTGCCGCAGAATCAGTCCGATGAACTGATCGAGCAGATCGAGGCGTATGCCGATGAGCTGCGCGCTGAAATGCGCAAGATCAGCGCGCAGGCGGATATTTCGTTCGAGACGATCGCGAATGCGGCGCCACTCGATACCGAGGACGATGCGCCCATCACCTATCTGGGCCGGGCGCTGGCGCGTAACAACCTGGTTGGACGGGTGTCGTTTGCCACTGACGCCGGGTGGCTGCAGCAGGCGGGGATTCCCTGTGTGGTGGTGGGCCCCGGTGATATCGAGGTGGCCCACAAGCCGAACGAGTTCATTGAAATCAGCCAACTTGAAGAGTGCCTCGGGTTTATCGGCCGCTTGCGCGAGCGCATGGCACAGGAAGTGCTGCTGCCCTGAGTGCGCGGTGTCAGCCCAGGTCAGGGTTTGGCTCTGTGTAACCCAACTGGGTCGACATACGCTTGCCGCACTCCGGATCAGGCTGACGGAGTCTGCGTGATCGTCGATTGCAACCGCGGAAAACTTTTATTCATCAGGAGACTCAGGCGTCATGACACCTGGCACGGGTACTGCAGAACTTTCGACCGCGAAGCCGGGGCCATTGAACGGACTGAGAGTGATCGACCTCACCTCGGTGCTCATGGGCCCCTGCTGCACCCAGATGCTGGGTGATCTGGGCGCTGACGTCATCAAAGTTGAATCGCCGGACGGCGACATGGTGCGCGAGATCGGACCCGCGCGCCACTACGACATGGGTCCGATCTACCTGAATGCCAATCGCAGTAAACGCAGCGTCGTGATCGATCTGAAAACAGACCAGGGGCTTGCGCTGATTTTCCGCTTGCTCAGCGACGCGGATATCCTGGTCTATAACGTGCGGCCACAGGCGATGGAACGACTCGGTCTTTCGTATGAAAAGGTCCGGGAGATCAATCCCCGCATCATTTATGCCGGCGTGTTTGGCTACGCACAAGAGGGTCCTTACGCGGCACGGCCGGCCTATGACGATCTGATGCAGGGCGCATCGACCCTGGCGTCACTGTTTTCGCGCAGCGGAGGCGGACCGCCCCGTTACGTGCCCAACGCGTTGTGCGACCGGATCACCGGAATCAGTGCCGTGGGACAGATTCTCGCCGCTGTCTACGAGCGCACCGCAAGCGGCGAAGGCCAGCGGATCGACATTCCGATGTTCGAGACCATGGTGAACTTCGTGCTGTCGGATCATCTGGGCGGTTTGTCGTACGACCCGCCGCTTGATGGTGGTGGTTACGCGCGCCAGCTTTCGCCGAGCCGCCGGCCCTACAAAACCCGTGATGGCTATGTCAGCGCATTGATTTACACCGATAAGCAATGGCGCAGCTTTTACCGGTTGATAGGGCGAGAGGAAGAGTTTGACCTTAACCCCAGAATTTCAAGCTTTGCCGCCCGCGCGCTTCATATTGACGAGATTTATGCCGGACTCGAAGCGATCCTCGCCACGCGCACTACGCAAGAGTGGCTGACCAGCCTGACACAGGCTGACATCCCTGCGACCGTCGTGCACGACCTCGACAGCATATTCGATGACGAACATCTGAAAGCGACCGGATTCTTCGAGCCCGAGGATCATCCGTCCGAAGGCCGGCTTACTCGCATGCGCTTTCCCGGCACATGGTCCCGGACCCAACCGGCCGCGCGCCGCCATGCACCGCGTCACGGCGAACACACGCGCGAAGTGTTGCGCGAGGCCGGCGTGCCCGATGCCGAGATCCGGAAACTGTCAAGCGACCACATTATCGCCATCGCGGAACCCGGCCCGGCACAAGAGGTAACCCAATGAATTTCGAAATCACGGAACAGGAAAGAGCGATCCGGGAAGCGGTAAGGCAATCTTGTGCGCCTTTTGGTGAGGATTACTGGCTGGCACGTGATGCCGACGGCCATTTCCCGGACGACTTTTACGCTGCGATGGCCAAAGCCGGCTGGCTGGGTATCGCGATACCCGATGCGTATGGCGGATCGGGACTCGGTGTGTCGGAGGCGTCCGCGATGATGCAGACTGTGGCAGAAACCGGTGCCTGCATGTCGGGTTGCGCCAGCTTTCATATCAACATCTTTGGCTTGATGCCCATTGCCGTCTTTGGCACAGAGGAGCAGAAGCGCCGGTTTCTGCCACCGGTCGTCAACGGTTCGGTGCGTTCGTGCTTCGGTGTGACCGAGCCCAATACCGGTCTGAACACGACTCAGCTCAAGACCCGCGCCGTGCGTCAGGGCGACCGCTACGTGGTTCATGGCCAGAAGGTCTGGATTTCGACGGCGCAGAAGGCCGACAAAATCCTGCTGCTGGCCCGCACGACTCCGATCGAAGAATGCAAGAGCCATAGCCATGGCCTGTCGCTGTTCTACACCGATCTTGACCGCGGCAAAGTGCAGGTGCGGCTGATCGAGAAGATGGGGCGTCACGCGGTGGATTCCAATGAATTGTTCATCGATGGACTGGAAATTCCGGTTGAGAACCTCATTGGCGAAGAAGGTAAGGGGTTCAAATACATTCTGCACGGCATGAATCCCGAGCGCATACTGCTCGCGTCCGAGGCGGTTGGTATCGGCCGCGTTGCGCTCAGGAAGGCAACCGACTATTCAAACGACCGGATCGTTTTTAACCGGCCCATCGGGCAGAATCAGGCGATACAGCATCCACTGGCCCGCAACTGGATGGAGCTTGAGGCCGCGGACCTCATGACCCGCAAGGCGGCCTGGCTTTACGACTCGGGACAAGAGTGCGGTTCCGAGGCAAACGCTGCGAAATACCTTTGCGCCGAGGCGGGATTCCGCGCGTGCGAGCAGGCGATCCTGACGCATGGCGGATTCGGCTACGCCAAGGAATATCACGTCGAACGCTATTTGCGCGAGGTCATGATTGCCCGGATCGCGCCGGTCAGCCGCGAGATGATCCTGTCCTACATTGCCGAGCGAGTACTGAATCTGCCCAAATCCTATTGATCGTCGTACCGCAAAAAACGGTGCACGAATGACGAACACGTCCTTTCAACAAATAGCGTAAGACTGAAATGACGAACACCCCGTTTCAACCAAGAGCGTAAGACTGAAGTGACGAATACCCCGTTTCAACCAAGAGCGTAAGACTGAAGTGACGAATACCCAATTTCAACGAGCATCGTAAGACTGAAGTGGCGACCATCCCTTTTCAACGAACAGCCTAAGACTGAATTCTGCGGAGACATCAATGAACATCTTGAACAACGGACGCCTTAGCCTACTGCGCTCAGGCCGGCTTGCCTTGCTGTCCGGCTTTGTAGGCGCCTTCGCCGTCGGTGCTGTTTCGGCACAGACCTGGCCCGCCGGGCGGACGGTCAGCATCATCAATCCCGCAGCGCCTGGCGGAAGCTCCGATCCGCTCGCGCGCATCGCGGCCGAAATCCTCACCAACGCGTATGGGGGAAGTTTCATCGTCGAAAATCGCCAGGGCGCGAACGGTAATATCGGTGCGGCCTACGTGGCCAAGGCTCAGCCGGATGGATACACCCTGCTGATGTCCTGGACGGGAACGCTGGTCTCGGCCGTCACGATGTACGGCTCCAAGCCCTTCAATCCCATGACGGATTTCGAACCGATCGTATTGATCGGATCGATCCCGAATGTCATCACTGTTGATGCCAAACTGCCAATCCGCAATCTCACCGAGCTGACGGAATATGCCCGCAAGCACCCTGGCGAGATCAATTTCGGATCGACCGGCAGCGGCAGCTCGTGGCACCTGGCTGCGGAACTCTACAAGAAAGTGCTCGGCGTACAGATGACGCATGTGCCATACACCAGTCCGGCCGCCGTCACCAAGGATCTGGTCGGGGGCCAGTTGCAGGCGGTGTTCCCCGGCACGATGGCGATCGCCTCGCTGGTCAAGGAAGGGCGGCTTCGTGCGCTGGCGGTCATGGCGGAGCAACGCACGCCAGTCCTGCCGGATGTCCCCACGACAAAGGAACTGGGATACCCGCAACTCATGTCGGCGACCTGGATGGCGTTGCTCGCGCCGAAAGGTACACCGGTGGAAATCACCACAAAAATCAACAAAGCGATCAACGTTGCGCTTGCCGATCCGAAGTACCGCGATCGCCTCGTCAACATGGGCTACACCCCAATGGGGGGCACGCCTGCGCAGTTCACCGCCTACATGGCTGCCGAGATCACGAAGTGGGATGAAATCGTGAAGTTTTCCGGTGCCAAAATCGACTGAATCGGCGGAGCCCTGCAATGAATACGATAGAAAGTACGCAACAACCCGTCCTGGTCGAGATGCGCGGCGCAGTGCAATGGATCACGATCAACCGCGACGACAGAAGGAACGCGCTCAACGAAAACGTCGTCGTGCTGATTGACCGTGGGATTGAAGCTGCCGGCAACAATCCCGATTGCCGCGCGGTCGTCATCACGGGCGCAGGCGTGCGGGCGTTCTGCGCGGGTGCTGATTTGCAGAAGGGCGTGCAGGGCGGTGCGTTCGACGTCGACTATTCTCAGCCCCGTCACTACCTTGTCGATCTGTTCAAACGCATGCGGTCGTGCCGTGTGCCGATCATCGCGCGTGTCAATGGTCACGTGATGGCTGGCGGAATCGGCATCCTCTGCTCGTGCGATATGGCTGTCGCCAGTGATGACGCTTTGTTCGGCACGCCGGAAACCAAGATCGGCCTGATTCCAATGATGATTCTGCCGAGCATGCTGCGGATCATTCCTGAGCGCAAACTAATGGAAATGTGCATCACCGGGGAGCCCTACACCGCCCGGGAGGCGCTGGAAATCGGACTGGTGAACTACGCAGTGCCCCGCGCCGATCTCGACGAGAAGCTTGAGTGGCTTCTGGGCAGAATCCTGGATAAGTCACCGACCGCGATCCGCATCGGCAAGCAGGCCTTTCACGCGATGCGCGATATGTCGGTTGAGTCCGCGCTGGAATACGCGCAGGTCATGGTGCCGTCCATGGCGAGTACCCAGGACGCCCGCGAGGGCATTACCGCCTTCCAGGAGAAGCGCAAGCCGGTCTGGACTGGGAAATGACGCGAGCGAAGTGGATTTATTCCGGGCGGATGCACGGATTCCGAACCCCTGACTCCCGGACACCCCTTAAGAGGCGCTGGCCAGTTGGCGTAACGCCTGTTCAAACGACTCGACCGGTTGCGCGCCCTGGAGCAGGTACTTGTCGTTGAGAATCAGCGATGGGACCGAACTGATCCCCAGCCCCAGATACTTCTGCTCGCTGGCCCGGGTTTCGGTTTCGAATTCAGTGCTGGTCAGAATTTCGCGCGCGCGTTTGGTGTCAAGGCCTGCGCGCCGCACTGCGTCGATCAGGTTTTCCGGATCATCCATGCTGATCGCCAGCGTGAAGTAAGTCGCGAGGAGTTCCTTCTTGATGCGACGTTGTGCCTCGGCGCCTGCCTCGACGCCCGCCCAGTGAATCAGTCGGTGTGCGTTGAACGTGTTGTAGACGCGCTTTCGGCCTTCGGGGTGAAAAGTCACTCCAACGGCAGCCGCCCGCTCCCGTATGGCAGTCTGATTCTTGCGGACCTGCTCCTCGGGCATTCCGTATTTCTGGGTCAGATGCTCGATGACATCCTGCCCGCCGGGGGGCATGTCGGGATTGAGCTCAAACGGGTGGAAGTGCAATTCGACCTGCACCTCGTCGCCCAGGTTTGCCAGCGCCTGCTCAAGCGCACCAAGTCCGACCGCGCACCAGGGGCATGCGACGTCGGACACGAAATCGATTTTGACGGGTTTGTTCATGCGCTGGATTTTAAGTGGATTCGGTTAAAGGGAACTTTCGGTTTCCGGCGCTGCGGACATGTGGAAATTTTTAGTCACGACGGCGTTGTAGCGCTGGTCAAGCTCGTCCGGGTTTGCGACGCTGATCCCCATGTCGCGCGCAATGCCGTCTTCCAGCCCGTAAACCCAGCCGTGCACCGTAAGCGGTTGCTGGCGCGCCCAGGCATCCTGCACGCTGGTGGTGTGGCAGACGTTGACGACTTGTTCGATGACATTCAGCTCGCAGAGCCGGTCCAGGCGCTCTTTGGGGTGTTTCAGGCTTCCAAGGTAGGTGCCGTGTTTGTCGCTGACGTCGCGCACGTGCCGGATCCAGTTGTCGGCCAGGCCAACGCGCAACTGGTTGAGCGCGGCATTGACGCCGGAGCATCCGTAGTGCCCCACCACAATGATGTGCTTGACCTTGATCTGCTCAATCGCGAACTGGATGACCGACAGGGCGTTGAGATCGGTGTGGACGATCACGTTGGCGATGTTGCGATGAACAAATACCTCGCCCGGGGCAAGCCCGGTGATCTGATTGGCCGGGACCCGGGAGTCGGAGCAGCCGATCCACAGGTATTGCGGCGACTGCTGTGCGACCAGGCGACGGAAATAGTCCGGATCGGACTCCGTGACCGATTCCACCCACTGCCGGTTGTTTTCGAACAGTTCGGTGAGTTTGTGTGGATTGTTTTCTTTGACCATTGTTCGATTTTAATGGAGGTCGCCGCGACTTTCTGTGGAAACCCTCCAGTGTTCGATACCGGTTTCGAGCGAATCATCCGGCCTGTTCCGGCCCGCACTGCCTGAAATAAGGGACGACTTGCCTCAAGTGCGTTGCGCATCCGTGCCAACGGGGCTGACGGTGAAAAAAATGCCGCATCCGGCACGGGACGCTCGGTGGCGTAATCAGGTGTCTGGATTCACCGCGACTGCGCAAGGAGTTTGGAGTCAGCCGTTTTAAAACCGAATCGATAGAGCCAGCGCATGGGGCCGGAGATTGCAACGACTGGCAGTTTTCCTGCATCGCCTGGCGTGGCCCAGTCCGCGTGAAAGACGCCGTTGCGCATAATGTAACGGTAGTAGGCGGTCATCAGGTTTCCTTCGTCGCATGACCAGTTCAGGCGATTCTGGATATTGCAACTGGGAAATTGCACGGTAGCCGCGGTTAACAGACCGGAGTCACCCTTTGGTTCGGCGTGGATCTGAACACTCGAGTCGGTTTCGTCGACTCTGATGTAGAGGTTGCCCACGAAGACGAGCGGGCCCTTGCACGAGGTTCCGGGGTTGGCACCCCGGGGGCACGCATAGGCTCGTGTCGAGAAATCGATAACTTTCGACTGGTTGCATCCGACCAGGGCAAACGCGAGGAAGGGAAGTAGAAGCGCCTTTTTCATACGGTCAAATGTACCGCAGTCGCGTCAAATGGGCGATAGTTCAGGCTTGAGAAGGCGTAGTATCGTCACGCCGCAGCCTGAAACGGGAGGCATTCACTTTATTCCGTGGCGCCTGACGCAGACCACGTTTAGTAGAACGATTTTTCGTCGAGCGCCAACAACGGGAAGGCGCTGAGGACGTGGCTTGGACCGACGGGTGCAATCGCATGGAGATACTCCGGATTGAGTTCGTCCAGCGCACTCACGCCCAGCATACCGAGACAGGCGTGCATTTCTGCTTCAAGCAGTTCCAGCATCCGCACGACACCGGCCGAGCCGTCGGCGGCAAGACCATAGCACTGCATGCGCCCCAGCCCAACCATGTCGGCACCGGCTGCGATCGCCTTGACGATGTCCGTGCCGCGGTTGAAACCGCCGTCGATGATCAGTTTGGCGCGCCCATTGACCGCCCGCGCGATCCCCGGCAGCACATCGAGGGTTCCGCGTCCATGATCAAGCTGTCTGCCCCCGTGATTCGACACGTAGATCATGTCGACACCGTGGTCGAGTGCGATCACCGCGTCTTGTGGCGTCGCGATGCCTTTGAGGATCAGCGGTATCGGCAGCTTGGATTTCAGTCGGTCGACGTCGCGCCAGGTCAGTTTGGGCTGGTTTTCCCGGCCAGGCACGACGCTGCGGCGGATATTGCGTTTAGCGATGTCGCGCTCGCGCCGGCTGTAGTAGGCGCTGTCGACCGTCAGGCAAAAGGCGCTGAAGCCTGCGGCGACCGTCCGCTGCGCCATGTCGTCGACCCAGGCAGGATCGCCATGGACGTAGAGTTGAAACAAACGCAGCGCTTCGGGTACTTCCCGCGCGACCGCCTCGAACCCGACCTCGCTGACCGAACTGAGCATGTGCGCGATGCCGAATTGCGCTGCGGCGCGCGCGGCAGCAACTGCCGATTCCGGTGCGAAGAGTTCTAGGCTTCCAACGGGGGCGAGCAGCAGGGGCAGACGCAGGGACTGCCCCAGAAACGTGGTGCCCAGGCGGATGTTGCTGACATCGCGCAGCACACGCGGCTCGAATGCCAGCGAGTCGATCGCGGCTCGATTGCGGTTGACCGTGGTTTCGGTTTCGGTGCCACCGACGATGTAATCCCAGTTATCGTGGCTGAGCCTTTGACGTGCCTTGGCGACGATTTCGTGCAGCGCCAGAAAAGGCGAGGGTGTGCTTGCCTTGGTTGTCACTTGTGAGGCCACTTGGTTGAACCCATTGCTTTGAATTGGTTGTCAGGCACTGTAGGCAGCGGCCTGGCGTTTGTCAACGCGGACCCGGCAATTCGCTTAAGATGGCGCTGGCCGCGTCGGAAGGCGGTCGCAAGACGACTCTGGACAAGATGGCTATGTACAAGACGGCTCTGTACAAGAAGGCTCAGGAAAAGACGGCTCAGGAAAAGACGGCTCAGAAAAAGACGGCTCAGAAAAAGACGGCTCAGGAAAAGACGGGGATGGGGCATCATGCAGAATGAAATCGTGCGGCAACTGGCGCCAACCGGCAAGCTTCGCGCAGGCATCAACTTGCTCAATTTTTTGCTGGTCACCGGCAAGGGGGCGCATGGCGAGCCGCAAGGTGTGGCGCCCGACCTCGCGCGCGCCATTGCGGATCGCCTCGGCGTACCGCTCGAACTGGTTCCTTTCGAAACCCCCGGCGAGCTGGCTGATGCTGCCGTCAGCGACGCGTGGGATATCGGGCTGATTGGTGCGGAGCCCGCACGTGCCCTCCACATTGACTTCACAACGGCCTATGTGGAAATCGAAGCCACCTACCTTGTGCCACCGGGATCGCCGTTGCTGCGCGTGGAGGACGTTGATCGCGCGGGCAATCGGATCGCGGTGGCCGCACGCAGCGCCTACGATCTCTGGTTGCAGCGCAATATTCATCACGCCACGCTGGTCCATGCCGAGGGCTTCGAAGCCACCTTTGATGCCTTTGTCACTGGCGGCCTTGAGGCGATGGCCAGCCTGCGGCCCGGTTTGTTTCCGTACCTTGAGCGCTTGCCGGGTTCCCGAGTGCTCGATGGGCGCTTCACGGCAGTTCAGCAGTCGATCGGCGTGCGCAAGGGGCGCGCGCAGGCGCATGCGTTTCTGCAGCAGTTTGTCGACGAGGCGAAGTCCTCAGGCCTGGTGGCCCAACTGATCGCCCGGCATTCGGTGAAGGGGCTCACGGTCGCAGCTTGAGTAACCAGAAGCGCGCATGTTTGCTTCATCGCTCGGAATGCCGGTTGGCTTGTTCGACCGGAGCCACCCATGCAATCCGAGCCACTCGACCAACCCGTGAGCGACCTGCACGGGTTGCGCTATTTGAGATAAGGCCTGATCGCGTCAGCCCAGATGACATAGGCGGGTTCTGAAAGGTGCAGGCCGTCCCAGGTGTATTTGGGCAGCAACCCACTATCCGGGTCGGTGAATTTGGGATTCAGGTCGATGAAGGGGATCTTTTCCTTCTGTGCGAGAACCTTCAGTTTTCTGTTGAGCTCCCGCACCCAGTCAACCGCCTGCCCGCAGGATTGTCGGCTGCATTCAAGCGTTGCCAGCATGATGATCGGGATGCCGCCCGCCTGCAGGCGTTGGACAATGGCGGCGATACCGTCATACACCTGGTCGACTGGTGCAAGGCTCAACAGGTCGTTGATGCCGATCATCAGAACGGCTTTTTTCGGCTGCAACGCGATCGTCGAGTCCAGCTGAGACAGCACGTCCGTCGTCTTGTAGCCGGGCACTGCGCGATTGACGAGTCGCAGACCGGGGAAGCGGGATTCCCACTTGCCCGCCCAGGTAATCGAGTCCCCGATCAGAACGACGTCGATCTGGCCTTTGCCTGCAGGCGTTTGCGCGATGGCCGATGTCATGAAGAGTGCGAGCACGAGGCTGATGCGTTGCGCCAGTCGGGGCAAGAACCACCGTTTTGGTGCGATTGACGCTTCGGTTGATGAGTCGTTGTTGAAGGCCGGCATGAATTGGCGATGTGGTGCAATGCGGAAAACCGCATCATGAATTTTGTACAGTGCGGAAAACCGATTCTGAATCTGACGCTATCAGGGTTGCGCACGACACAAGGATTGTAGCCTCGAGTGACTGTGCGTCAGTCAGCGGGAGGCAAACTACTAACGCTCCGGGGTGAGCCGGGAGTAGAACAGCCGGTAGTACCAAGGCAGGTAGTACCAAAGCAGGTAGTACCAAAGCAGGTAGTACCAAAGCAGGTAGTACCAAAGCCGGTAGAACCACAGCCGGTAGAACCACAGCAGGGAGCACCACTAAAGTGCGATTGCATCCATTCACGAGTGGACGGTCCGACAGGTTGCCGACGACCAACGGAAATTGAGACGCATGGATGACGCCTATGGCCCGTGTTGCGTTACCATGAAGAAATTATAAAAATATATAAAAATTTGACGGAGTCCCGAGTGCATCCGACTCACAACACCCAGTTCGAGGCGGGTCGGGGCAAAGGACACCCCATCCGGTGGTCGCTCTTCGGGCTGGTTTCCCTGCCGCTGTTGGCGCTGATTGTTGCGTTGGCGTACGACACGGTTCAGCGGTATCGGTCTGCTACCGAAGACGCCTACCGTATGACCGGCACCGTGCTGGCGACGACAGTCGTGCAAACCGATCAGTTTCTGTCGGGGGCAAAGCACATCCTCGCCGAATTGTCGAAGCGCCCCGAGGTCCGTCGGCTTGATCCGAAGCGTTGCGATCCGGTATTGGCAGAGGTCAAAAAGCTCCAGCCGGCCTATGCGAACGTGTTCACGCTGGATGTCGATGGCCGCCTGGTTTGTAGCGTCGCACCGATTACGCCGGAAACCGCAAAGGGACCGGACCAGAAATACTTTTTTGCCGAACTTTCCCGCAACCCGAGATTTATCGCCGGAAAGCCAGCCAAGGGCTTCGTGACGGGCCGTTGGGTCTCGACGCTTGCGTATCCGCTGTTTGATGAGGCCGGTCAGTTCAATGGGGCGGTTGCGACGTCAGTCGATTTGTCGAACTATCAGCCACACGTGTCCAGAGACGATCTCTCCGCCGCGATCTCAGTTGGCATTGTCAATAGTGATGGCACCGTGATTGCGGTCTCCCACGATCGGGCGACGACGGTCGGCTCCAAGGTTGACTCGCAGTCGTTCCGCGCCATGCTCAAGGATCGTGAAGGGCATGTCCTTGGATTGAACAGCCGTGGCGAGAGTAGTTACTACACGTTTTCACCGATCGAGAGCACGGACTGGATCGCCTTTGCCTCGATTGAAGAGGCCGCCGTGCGCGGTCCGCTGATTGCCATTGTCGTGAAACGCATTCTGTGGGTGCTTGCGTTGGTGACTATCGTCGGATTGAGCACCGCCTGGTTTGCACGGCGTCTCGCACTGCCGGTCGAAGCGATTTCCGATGTCATGAAAAGTGTCAGCCGTGGCGCTGTCGATGTGCGGGCAACGCCGCGTGGCCCGACGGAACTCCGGAATATATCAACGCAGCTCAACGCGATGCTCGACCAGCGTGATCGTGCCGAGGTGGAGTTGCGTCAGAGTGAGGAACGATTTCGCGGACTTTTCGAGCACAGTCGTCAGCCAACCTACCTTGTTGAGGACGGTCGCATCATTGCCGCGAATTGGGCAACGCTCAAATTGTTCGGAATGAAATCCTTCGATCAGCTGATCGGAGAGTCAGCAAAGGACCTTTCTCCGGAACGGCAACCCGATGGTTCCCTTAGTTCGCAGAGAAGCAACGAGTTCGAGCGCAGCGCGCTTGCCAATGGTTCAAACGATTTTGAATGGGAGCATCTGCGTCTGAATGGTGAGGCGTTTACGGTTCATGTGTCACTGACGGCGATCGAAGAAAATCGTAAAAAGCGACTCCATGTGGTGTTGACCGACATTACCGCGCAAAAGAAAGCGATCGAGCGGATCCGGTTTCTGGCCTATCGTGATCCCTTGACTGGGTTGCCGAACAAGACGTCTGCAGTCGAGCATCTGGACCAGGTCATTGCCGCCGCGCACGCGCGCAGAGCCAGTGTTTGCCTCCTTCACATTGATCTGAATAAGTTGAGGTACACCAATGAAACTCACGGCCACGCCGTGGGCGATGCGCTCATCAAGGCGGTGGGAGACCGGTTGAATAGTTTCATGCGTCCAGGCCACACCCTTTCGCGTCTGTTGGGCGATGAGTTCATGGTGGTGGTGGACGACGTCGCATCGCTGAGCGACATTGCCGCTTATTGCGATAGCGTCCTCGCGTATCTGGCGGCTCCCTATGAAGTCGAGGGCCTGCAGTTAGCGGAATCATTTTCGATCGGCATAGTTGTCTACCCACAGGATGGCGACAGTAGTGACACCCTGTTGCGCAATGCGGATGCCGCGTTGTCGGCAGCCAAGCTGGGCGGGCCGAATCACTACCGATTCTTTGAGCCCCACATGAACGCGGTTGCCGCCACCTTCACGAACACCCGGGATGGGCTCAAGCTGGCAATCGAACGAAGCGAATTTGTCATTCATTATCAACCACAGATCGACCTGATTTCGGGCAAAATTGTCGGCGCTGAGGCATTGCTGCGCTGGGCTCGTCCGGGTGCTGATCTGACCATGCCCGACAGGTTTATCGGCGTGGCCGAGGAAAGCGGTCTGATTGCCGAGATCGGGCGCTGGGTTTTGAACGAGGTGTGCCGGCAGGCGAAAGCGTGGGAGGCGGACGGTCTTGCCGGGATCGTTTATGCGGTGAATCTCTCTGCGGTTCAGTTCCGTCAGGGGCGCGTCGAACAGGAGGTCTACGAGGCGTTATTCCATCACAATCTGAATCCGCAATCTCTCGAACTCGAACTCACCGAGTCCATCTTGCTGCAAGGTGCGTCCGCGGTGACCGATATCCTCGAACGGTGGGAAGAGCGGGGTATTCAGATTTCTATCGATGATTTTGGTACCGGGTACTCCAGCCTTTCCTACCTGAAGAACCTGAAAATCAATAAACTTAAAATCGACAAGTCGTTCATTGGAAATCTTCCCACGGACGCTGAGGACCGGGCCATCGTACAGGCCATCATTGAAATCGCGCACGCGCTGAAACTGATGACGATCGCCGAAGGCGTCGAGAGTGCCGATATCATGGAACAACTCAAGCGTATGGGCTGCCGCCAGGCACAGGGCTATCTGTTCACCAAACCGTTGCCGGCCGCAGAGTTCCGTACTTGGGTTGAGCACTATCGTGCCTCCAACCCGAAGACTACCTGATCTTCCCGAAACAGCGATCGAGTGGTCGGCGATACGCTGACCCGGCACCAGGCACGCCTGATCGTCACTGATTTGCGATGTGCAGCTTGGGTGCGGCGGTGATGAAGAGTTTTGAAGGCCAATGGCCTGCAAACCCGCATGGGAAACTGGTGGGCTGTGAGTGGCTCGAACACTCGACCTACGGATTAAGAGTCCGCTGCTCTACCAACTGAGCTAACAGCCCTGCACCAAGCCTTCCATTTTAGCGCAAAACTCAGCCGCTTGTATTTGCGAACAGAGCCCCGCGCGCCGCGCCCAAAGCCGGTACCGCTCGGCCGGGTCGCTGGCCGGCGCGTCACCCGGTCCATCGCCATGCCGGACTCTAAGAACCGCTCCGGCCGGACGTCTGCAACGCGTCAATCTGTTCCGCGGTCGGCGCGGTCGTCGGGTTCGGCAGGGGCAGGCCTTGCCAACCACCTCCGAGCGCCTTGACCAAGCTGACGCTGGCCAGGAACTGGCCGCCATGGATCTGCCACTTGATCCGCAAGGCTTGTAACTGGTTCTGCTGGATCAGCGCCAGCGCCTGCGCATTATCCAGACCTTCGCGGTAGCGGATCAGACTGATGCCGTAGGCTTTGTCGTAGTTCTTCACGGCCTCGTCCTGCCTGCGCCGCGCGGCATCAAGTTGGGTGAGGGTGTTCATCGCATCCTGAGTTTCCTGCATCGCGACCAGCACGGACTGACGGTAATTCGCCAGGGTGCCCGCATAGCCTGCTTTGGCAAACCGCAGGTTGGCGGAGATCCGACCCCCGTCAAAAATGGTTTGCGCGGCGGTCAGCCCGATGGACCAGATAATCGACGGCGCCGCGAACAGGGTCGACATCACGGCAGATTCGTAGCCGCCGAACATGGGTGCGACCAGCAGGGACGGGAAGAACGCGGCTTTGGCAACGCCGATCTGCGCGTTGGCCGCGGCCATCGCGCGTTCGGACGCGGCGACGTCGGGTCGGCGCTCCAGCAGCGTCGAGGGAATGCTGACGGGGAAGGCCGGCAAACTTGCGGGCAGACGTCCGGGGGGAATCCTGAAATCCGGTGCCGGTGTACCGGTGAGTGTTGCCAGCAGGTTTTCCTGCGCGTTGCGTTGCGCCTTGATCAGTTCAAGTTGTGCGCCGGTCGCTTCGGACAGCGCGGCCTGTTGCGACAGTTCAGTGCGTCCGGCGGCGCCTTCCGCATAGCGGGACTTGAAAATGCTCAGGAGTTTGTCCTGAAGCTTCACGACACCCTCGAGCACGAGGATTTCCTCGTCGTACTGGCGCAGCAGGAAATAGGCCGTCGCGACCTGAGCCGTCAAGAGTAACCGCACGTTGTCACTGTCGGCCGCCGCCTGCCCGGCGGTATCGCGCGAGGCTTCGACCGCGCGGCGCACCTTCCCCAGCCAGTCGACCTCGTAGGTCATGACCATGACGGGCTTGAAGTCGTTCTGGACTGTGGCGGCGTTGACGGAGTCGTAATTGGTTTGCGGTCGGTTGGGAGAAGTCGCGAAGCGTTGCGCCGTCACCCCGAGTTGCACGTTCGGGTACAGAGCGGCCGACTGCGAGTCACTTTGAGCAATCGCCTGATCCAGCCGGGCCAGCGACGCCTGCAGCGTGAAGTTGTTTTCCAGGCATCGCGCTTCAAGGGAATCGAGCGTTGGATCGCCGAACGCCTTCCACCATTCGCCCTTGGGCTTGTCATCCGCAGGCTCGGCGATTTTCCAGAGTGACGGATTCGCGGCCGGCAGCGACTTCCAGTTTGCAGGCAGGTCAAACACCGGCCGTTCATAATCCGGCCCGATGGGCGAGCACCCGGCGCAGGCCAGTGCAATCAGGCCAAGGGCAAGCTTGCTTCTCATGGGCCTTTCTTCGCCTTTGGCGCCGGGGTTTCGACGACGACCTTCTGGCCATTGGCGATCGAGTCCGGCGGGCTGCTGATGATCTGATCCGCTTCCTCGACCCCAGACCGAATCTGAACCATCGGCCCGTAGTCAATGCCGAGCTTGACTGGCTTGCGGGTCACGGTGCCATCTTTGACCGTCGCCACTTGCGGTCCCTGCGGGCCGAACAGCAGCGTGTTGGTCGGCAGCACGAGAAGGTGGGCCGGATCGATCTTGAACACGATGTCGACATAGGTGCCCGGCATGAGCGCGCGATTGGCGTTGTCGACCTCGATATCCACCTGCAGCGTCCGCGTCGTATTGTCGATGGCGCCGGCTGTGCGAGCGATTTTGCCGATAATCGGCTTGTCGGGCGCACTCGCGCGGAACAACTCCACCGATTCACCGACCCGGATGTCGCCGGCGCGGTCCTGCGGCACAAAGGCGTACACATGCAGCTTGTCGACGCGCGCCATCGAGAACATGGCCTGTGCAGTACCGGTATTGCCGGCGTTGACCAGATCCCCGACGTTGACGTTGCGGCGGGTGACGATGCCGTCGAAAGGCGCGACCACCTGACCGAAACCCAATTGCTCGCGCAAGCGCTTCATCGTCGCCTCGGTCTGCCGGTAGGCTGCGGTCTTTTCATCCAGTTCCTGTTGTGAGACGGCATCCTCGGCGCGCAGGCGGGTCCAGCGATCAAAGGCCTTTTTGGCCAGCTGGAAGTTGGCTTCGGCCTCGTCCACCTGCTTGGCGACCTCGGGCAGGTCAAGCAGCGCAAGGGCCTCGCCTTTTTTGACCGGTTCGCCGATGTCCTTGAGCCATTGCTTCACATAACCGTTGCTGCGCGCGTAGATCTGGGCTTCCGAAATACCGAGCAGGGTGCCGGGCAAGCGCAGCTTGGTGAACTGCGGGCCGAGCTTGCTCGCCGGCGTTGGATGAACAACGAGGACATGCAGGATGGATGCGGCCTGAGCGCGGGCGGTCAGTGTGTCGGCGCGCGACCACCGGCCGTAGACAGCGTTGGCCAGACCGGCCAGCAGGACCAGGACGATCAGGATTGCGACATAGCGCGCCTTGCGCACAACGCCGGCGCGGCTCAGGTCGTTATCCGGACCGTGGAGATGAAATTCGGGTAGTCCCGAATGCGCGTGCTGCGATTCTGTCATGTCAAGGCCTTCCTGTGTTCGGCGCGTACTGCCAGCCAGCGGTGGAACGACGCAAATACCACGGGCACGAACAGCACCGTTGAAACTGTCGCGAAGAGCAGGCCACCGATCACGGCCCGGCCGAGCGGCGCATTTTGCTCCGAACCTTCGCCCAGAGCGAGCGCCATGGGAATCATGCCCAGGATCATCGCCAGCGCCGTCATCAGGACGGGCCGCAGTCGTGTGGCTCCCGCCTCAAGCGCCGCCGAGAGCGGTGGCATGCCGTCTGCCATTCGTTGTCGGGCAAACGAGACCACCAGGATACTGTTGGCGGTGGCCACGCCCATGCACATGATGGCGCCCGTCAGCGCAGGTACGCTCAGGTTGGTTCCGGTAATGACCAGCATCCAGGCAATGCCCGCCAGCGCCGCAACCAGACCCGAAATGATAATGAAAGGATCCAGCCACGACTGGAAGTTCACGACAATCAGCAGATACACCAGAATGATTGCGCCTATCAGTCCGATGCCCAGGCCGATGTAGGAGTTGAGCATCGTGTCGACCTGCCCGCGCATGCTGATCTTGCTGCCGCGCGGCAGGTCGGGGCGCGCCTCATCGATGATGCGCTGGATTTCCTCCGCAACCGAAGCCAGGTCTCGGCCTCGAACGTTGGCGTAAATGTTGATCGACGGCAAAATGTTGTAGCGCGTCAGAATTGCGAACTCGGTTGCGGGTTGTGCGCTGACGAGGTTGCCGAGAACCTGGGTGGGCCGACCCGATGCGGCGTTGCCGCCACCGGTCGCCGCTGCCGCCGCTGCCGCGGCGCTCGCCGTGCCCACTGGCAGTCGCATCAAATCATCAAGCGATTCGATCCTGACCTCCGGGGCGCGCGCCTGGACGCTATAGCTGATGTTGTTGAACGGGTTGAGCCAGAAATTGGGGGAGGTCTGCGCGCTGCCCGACAGTGGCAGCAACAGGTTCTGCGCGACATCCTGAGGATTGAGTCCCATGCCCTGGATGCGCGTGCGATCCATGGTCAGCTTGATCGAGGGGGCGTCAAGACGCTGGTGCACGCGAACATCCGCCGCGCCGGGGATCGCGGCGATTTTGCTGACCAGTTTGCCGGCGAGAATCTGGTTGGCCGCGTAGTTGGGGCCGAGGATCTGAACATCGATTGCCGCCGGGATGCCAAAGTTCAGGATCTGGGTCACGATGTCGGCGGGCTGGAAAAAGAACTCCACGCCCGGGAAATTCCTGCGCAACTCCGGCAGCAATTTTTCCATGTACTCCTCAGAGGGACGATGGCCGGGTTTGAGCGTGATGAGGATATCGCCATCGAGCGAACCGATCGTGCCTGAACTGCTGTAGGAAAGGTTGATACCGCTGTTCGGCAGGCCGAGGTTGTCGAGAATCGATGAAAGCTCGGATTCGGGAATGACCTGACGGATCACGTCATTCACCTCGGCGACGATCTCGGCGGTCTTTTCGATGCGGGTGCCGGTGGGGGTGCGCACGTGCAGCTTGATCTGACCCGTGTCGACGACCGGAAAGAGGTCGCGCCCCAGGAATGCGAACAGGCCGCAGGACAAGATGCAAAACCCCAGGAAACTTGCGATGAAGGCCTTGCGGTGTGTCAGCAGATGGCTCAACAGCAGCGTATAGGCGGCGCGGAACTTTTCGAACCTGGCGTTGAAACGGTGGTGCACGGATTGGACCGCACGTGCGAATCGACCAGGTTTGACGTCATGCCCCAGCATCATCAGCGCGAGGGTCGGTACGAGCGTACGCGAAAGGACGTAGGACGCCAGCATGGCAAAAATCACCGCTTCGGCCAGGGGCACGAACAGGAACTTCGCCACACCGCCGAGGAAAAACATCGGCACGAACACGATACAGATGGCCAGCGTCGAAACAAATGCCGGAACCGCAATTTCACCCGCGCCTTCCAGGATGGCCTCATGCAGACCCGTCCCCATGTGCAGATGGCGCTCGATATTCTCGATGGTCACCGTGGCATCATCCACCAGAATGCCGACCGCCAGCGCCAGGCCGCCCAGCGTCATGACGTTGATGGTCTCGCCCAACAGTTTCAGAAAGATCAGCGAGGTAAAGATCGATAAAGGGATCGAGATCGCGATGATGGCGGTCGTGCGCCAATTGCCCAGAAAGAGCAGCAGCATGACCGCGGTGAGTGTGGCGGCAATCAGGGCTTCGTAGACCACCCCCGAGATCGCGGCCTTCACGAAGATCGACTGGTCCGCCAGCAATTGCACATCAACCCCCTCGGGCAGCAAGGGCAGCAAAGTCGGCAGTTTTTTCTTGATGTCAGCCACGACGTCCAGCGTCGACGCGCTGCCATTCTTGAGCGCGGAGAGAATCAGTCCACGTTCCCCGTTCAACCGCACGATGTTGGTCTGAGGTGAAAATCCGTCCCGCACGTGCGCCACTTCGCGCAGATAGGTGGTGGCACCGTTGACCGTTCTGACCGGGATGTCGTTGAGCCCTTCGATGCTGCCGGGCGATGCGTTGACGGCGACCGTGTATTCGAAGTCGCCGATCTTGGCCGTCCCGGAGGGCAGAATCAGGTTCTGCGTGTTGATCGCATTGATGACATCCGAAGACGTCATTCCCTTCGCAAGCAGGGCTTGAGGATCAATATCGACGGAGATCACCCGGGGTTTGCCACCGTAGGGGAACGGCATCGCCACGCCCGGAATCGTGATCATCTGCGGACGGACGACGTTGAGAGCCGCGTCAAACAACTCCTTTTCCGCGATGGTCTTGCTCGACATACCGATCTGCACCACTGGCACGCTGGATGCCGTGTACTTGATGATGAGCGGCGGAACCGTGCCCTGGGGCAATGAGCGCAGAGCGGACTGTGACACCGCCACAACCTGAGCCAGCGCGGTCTGGATGTTGACGTTAGGCTGGAAGTAGATCTTGATGATCGAGATGCCACCCAGAGATTGCGACTCGATGTGTTCGATGTCATTGACCGTGGTGGTCAGTGTGCGTTCATGGTTCTGCGTGATCCGGTTGCCCATCTGCTCGGCTGACAGGCCGTTGTAGGTCCAGATGACGCTGATCACGGGGATGTTGATGTCGGGCAGTGCGTCAACAGGCGTACGTTGCACGGCCAGAGGAGTCGCCAGCAAGATGAGGATCGCCATCACAAGGAATGTGTAAGGGCGTTCCAGGGCTACTCTAACGATCCACATCCTTTGGCGTCCGCTTTAAAACGTGCTTTTAGTGAATGAGTTACTAAATGTTGCCGAACCTTGGATGGAGGAAACGCCCGGTCAACACGCAAACCGTTTTGCTGATTGATCTCGTTCAACGATAAGCCGATTAATTATCACTAAGTGATAAAAGATCGCAGTATAGAGGAACGCCCTAAGCCCGGATAGTTTTTAACAGGACAACAGTTCGTTTGAGTTGTTCCTGCCGGTTCATCGGGTTGGCTGCAGCGGAGCGGTGCGGTGCGCCTTGCCTGGAATTCCTGGAATCAATCAAAACGTAAATAATTTTTAGGTCATGATGCGCGCAAAGAGGTGGATTGAAGACCTTGAGTTTGCGTTTGGTTACTGATTTTTACTTGCGTTTCGTGAAATAGCTCTTGCGATGCGCCAAGTGTTCACTCGTTTAAACTGATCCGCACTCCATTGCCGGACTGATCACATGAAAAACGAGAAATTGCTCGCATTCGCGCAGGGCATGAGTCGCCTGCTTGAAACGCGCCCCGCCGAGCCTGACATCCTGCGCGACGGCAGCGTATTGCTGGCAGCGCTCGTGGCGCAGGATGACTGGTTGCCTGAGCAGTTCGCTGTGCCCCACCCGCAGTACTACCAGCAGTACCTGTTATATGCCGATCCGCTTGAGCGGTTTTCGATGGTCAGCTTCGTCTGGGGCCCTGGGCAAAAAACACCTGTCCACGACCACATGACCTGGGGCCTGATCGGTATGCTTCGGGGCAAGGAGGTCGAGACCCACTATCTGCGCGATGCGCACGGAGCAATGACTCCGGGTCGCTGTGTGACGCTGCTGCCCGGTCAGGTCGGATCTGTCTCGCCGACGACACACGACATTCATGAAGTTGCGAATTTTTACGCCGACCAGACTTCGATCAGTATCCATGTGTATGGTGGCAATATCGGCCGGATTCATCGCCATGTGTTCGATCCGGTCACTGGCGCCGAGAAATCGTTCGTGTCGGGCTATTGCAGCGACGTCGTTCCCAATCTGTGGTCATGAGCATGAAAGCGTCCGATACAAAACCAGTCGAAAGCATGAAAGCGTCCGATACAAAACCAGTCGAAATTCCGCTGCGCGATTATGCGTTTGTCCGCGCCAGCCTGCTTGCTCGTCACGAGATTGCGCTGCTGGATGTGCGTGAGGAAGATCCGCATGCGCAAGCCCATCCGCTGTTTGCTGCGAATTTTCCGCTTGCGCGCCTCGAACTCGACGCCTATGCCAAACTGCCACGGCGCGACGTCCCGATTGTGACGTTTGACGACGGCGCGAACGACCGGACGGCGATGCTGGCCGCGGCGCGCCTGCGGGCGCTCGGCTATTCGGACGTTTCCGTGTTCCGGGACGGGCTGCAGGGCTGGATCGCCGCAGGCGGCGAGGTATTCCGCGACGTCAATGTTCCGAGCAAGTCCTTTGGTGAACTGGTGGAGTCAAAGCGCCACACGCCCTCGCTTTCCGCAGAGGAAGTTCAGTCCCTGATCGAGGCGAAGGCCGATGTGGTCATTGTCGATGCGCGGCGGTTTGACGAATACCAGACCATGAGCATCCCCACGGCGGTCAGTTGTCCGGGGGCCGAGCTTGTGCTTCGGGTGCCCGATCTGGCGCCGCGTCCCGAGACCCGCGTGATCGTCAATTGCGCCGGCCGCACTCGCAGCATCATCGGCACACAATCGCTGATCAATGCGGGGCTGCCGAATCCGGTCAGTGCGTTGCGCAACGGCACTATCGGCTGGACACTTGCAGGCCAGACACTGGACAAAGGCCAGCAACGGCAGGCCGGCGCTCCCGCCCCATCGTCGGTGACGGTGGCCGCCCGGCGCGCACAGGACGTGGCCAACCGCGCGGGCGTGCGGCGGGCGACGCTTGCCGATGCGCAGGCGTGGCAGGCCCAGGAGGGGCGCACGACCTACTTTTTTGACGCACGCACGCCGGAAGAATTCGCCGCGGGGCATCTGCCCGGATTTCGTTCGACACCGGGCGGGCAACTGGTTCAGGAAACCGAGATGGTCGCGCCGGTGCGGGGCGCCCGCATTCTGCTCGTGGATACCGATGGCGTACGCGCGAACATGACCGCATCCTGGCTTGCCCAGATGGCCTGGGACGTCTACGTGCTCGATGGGGTCACCCGCGACGACTTGACGCAAGCTGGCTCCGGATGGGCTCCTTTGCCACCGACGCCCGCGCATCGCAGCCTGAGTGTGGCGGATTTTGCTGTTGCCATGCGCGATCCCGCAGACTTGCTTGTGATCGACCTCGCGCGGCACGCGCAGTACGTTCAGGGCCACATTCCCGGCGCCTGGTTCGCCTTGCGATCGCAACTGGCGCGCGCCCTGGAGCAGATGCCGAGTGCGCCGCGCGTGGTGATCACCTGTCCCGATGGACTCCTGTCTGCTTACGCCGCACCCGACGTGTCAGCCGCGATTGGGCGTGAAGTGGAGGTGCTGGCGGGCGGAACCAACGCCTGGAAGGCCGCGGGCCATCCGCTTGAGCAAGGCCCGACCCGCCTGGCTTCACCGCCGCTGGATCGCTACAAGCGACCCTATGAGGGAACGAACAACGCGCGTGAGGCGATGCAGGGTTATCTCGACTGGGAGTTTGGTCTGGTCGAGCAACTCCGTCGCGACGGCACACACCATTTCACGGTCATTTAGCCTCGCCACCCAATCCGCGGGGTGCGGTGACCGCCGCCGCTTGCGCCGCGGCAGTGAGGTCGGCAATCCCCCGCGCACCCGCTTCTGAGGACCGCCGCTATTTCAATACTTTGCTGTCCTGGGCGGCCTTGACCAGCGCCTTTGCGTCATCGGGTAGCAGGAATCGTTCACGCATGGCACGGTCTGCGGCACGCTGCACCGCCTTGACGTAGCCATCGTGAGTTCCGTAGCGCTCTTCGAGCGAAAGGCGTGGGTCGCCGTTTGCGCTGCGCTCGCGCGCAGTCGTCGCAAACGGGATCATGCCGCCGACGTAATTGCAGATCTGCCCCTTGTGAAATGGTCTTTCGCCATCGGCTGTGATGTTCCATCCCAGGTATGTGCCCAAAGGCGCGTCGAGCAAGACCACAGGGACCCCGCCGAGTTCGTTTCCGTCGGCATCCACCTTGGGCGCGAACATGGGGAGGCTGCCGCGCACGGGCGGCGGAACATTCGACTGGATGCCGGAGAGGTCCATCGCGTTGAACCTGGGACCCCAGTCATAATCGAGCACCGAAATGATGAAGTCCCTTTCGGGCACTGTGGCGCGCAGTCCGGGCAGCGTCGGAAAGCCGATTGCCGCCTTGTTCGCAGGCGCGAGCGTGCCAGACTTCTCGCCAGCCTTCGGCGCAAGCGTCGGATAACGACTGGGTGGTGGGTCGATCCCCTTGGTGACCCAGTTCCGAAAGTGCAGCCGGATTGCGTTGTAGGTTTCGTAATGCGGCACAGGATTCGCCGGCAGGATGCCGACCCCGAAATTATTGCCACCGCAGAAGGGTCCTTTGGCGGGCAATTCGACGCCGGGAAGACTGGAGTTGAAACCGCCGGCACCGCCCCCGTGCGGGCTGCTCGCGATGTAGTAGCGACGCACGAAATCCGGGAGTGGCAAATCTGCCTTGCCGTCGGTGCCGACCCAGCCTGGCGTCATCTTCATGGCCCAGACCTCAGTCGAACCGAAGTGCTCGATGATCTTCGGACAGGTCTTGCTGGCGATGCAGCGATCGAGTGCGCCACCGGCTGGAAGACGCCTCGCGGGATCCGCGTGCGGCAGCCACCATTGCGGCCCTTCGCTGCCGGCCTGGTAGAGCTCCTGCACACCGTCGGGCTGGGCCCAGCGCACGTTTAAGGCGAGGCGGCGGTTGGAGATAATGGGCCAGATGCCGTCGTGCACCTTGCCGCCACCCTCGGCCTGGTTGAATCCCAGGTGCAGCCAGGCGCGCAGGAAATTGCCCGATTGCGAAACGCCGCGGCCGATACTGTGCGCCACCCGCTGGGCGATCGGGTTCGGAGTTCCGTGGTCGTCGGCGCGCGCAGTCTTGAAGAACTGACCGACGTCGCGCCACGCGGCGAAGCCGATCCCCAGCACATAAGGGTTGGCCGCTGTGAACACCACCTGGTAGAGACGCTTGCGATCAAATCCGTCCTTCAGGCAAATCTGCGTCGGATCCGGCGATCCCGGGAATGGCAGCGATTCATTGCACTTTGCCCAGGCCCAGTCGCCGGGTGCGATTGTCACTTCGTCGATTGCCTTGCCGTCCATCGTTTCGCCGCCACGCGAAACCAGCGTCGATTGCCGGGTGTCCAGCGAGACAGGCTTGTACGGAATGGGACTGCTCTGAACGACAAGCGCCTGCGAATTTTTGCCTGCACGGTTGACAATACGACCCAGGACCTTGCCTGTGACCGGTGAGCCATCCGGATTGCGCGCAACGGGAACTTGCAGGAACTGACCTCCTTCCACGGAAGCCTGGCGTCGCACCGTGGTGCCACCGGCATTGTCGCCCTGCCAGGCGCTGGCCAACATGACGTCGCCCGCTTCGGTCTCCTGGACCGCCATCGGCAAAACGCCTCCGCGGTTGGGCACGTCATGCCACATTAATCCGCTGGTCTGTCTGGGGTTCACCGGTTTGTAGAGTACAAACGACGCGACATAGCGAACCTTACCGTCCTTGTCGCGGGCGAGGTCGATGTCCTGGATGATTGCGTTGACGGGCAGTGTCGGATCGAGTTCTCCAAACGCGCGGCCCGCGATCTTTTCGTAGGGGATCGGCGCGCGCGAACTCATCCAGGGTGGCTTGAACGGGATTGTTTCGTCGATCACGATGCGGGTGACGCGCGCCTGAACCTGCGTGGCCAGGGACGCACCGAGCAGTAAGGCGATCAGGATGTGACGAGTCGTGTGGAATGCCATTTTTAGGATGCCAGCGGCGTGCCTGCAAGAAGTGCTGCCAGGACGGCACCACGACTGACTGAGTCCGGGTATCGATTATGCCCTTGGGGTACCGATTATGCCCCTGGATCAGTCAGCCTGGAAGCGGGCGCCGATCGTTACGGCTGCGGCACCCATTCGGTTCCGGTTGCTGCTCGGGATCCGCCAAGCAATCCAAGACCCGGGTGCTGCCCAACGGCAACAAGATATTTGCGGGATCGCGACCCTGGATGATCAGCCACTGACCACACCGGATGGGCGGAATTTGCCGGAGTCTCAATCGCGGTTCGGTCACGCGGTCTGGCAACCGACGCTGATGCGATAGGGCATAATGATTGCCGTATACGACGATGCATTTTGCAGTCGTTGATGCGCGGCCATCAGGAGCCGCGCTTGCGGAGCGTCCATGCAGCCTCGTCAGGAGCATTCGAATTCGGTGATCGGGATCATCGGCGGTAGCGGTGTCTACGATATCGAGGGGCTTAAGAACAAGCGGTGGCTGGGTGTGGAATCCCCGTTTGGCAATCCCTCTGACGATCTGCTGTTTGGAGACCTGGAGGGCCAGGCCGTGGTCTTTCTGCCGCGCCACGGGCGCGGCCACAACATCCCGCCGTCGGAAATCAATTTCCGGGCCAACATCGATGCCTTGAAGCGTTCCGGCGTGACCGACGTCATTTCCGTCAGCGCGGTTGGGTCGCTGCGTGAGCATCTGGCTCCGGGCGTTTTTGTCATTGTCGATCAGTTCATCGACCGTACCTTTGCCCGCGAAAAGTCCTTTTTTGGCACTGGATGCGTTGCCCATGTTTCCATGGCGCATCCGGTCTGCTCGCGCTTGGGCGACCATCTGGAGGCCGCGTCGCACGAGGCCGCCATTCAGGCGGTGCGCGGCGGCACCTATCTTGTGATGGAGGGGCCCCAGTTTTCGAGCCTTGCCGAGTCTGAACTCTATCGCAGCTGGAACTGCGACGTCATCGGCATGACGAACATGCCCGAAGCAAAGCTCGCGCGCGAGGCTGAACTCTGCTACGCCACTGTTGCCATGGTGACCGATTACGACTGCTGGCATCCGAATCATGATGATGTCACGGTCGATCAGGTAGTCGGAGTCATGGCGTTAAACGCCGGCAAGGCCCGCGCGCTGATTCGCCATGTGGTGCCAATGCTCAGCGGTGATGCCCACGCGGTTGACTGCAAGTGTCGGGGCGTGCTTGAGCACGCGTTGATTACACCCGCGCCGTCACGCGACCCAGCCCTCGTCAGGAAGCTCGATGCGGTGGCGGGCAGGGTTCTGTCCCGGTGACTGCCCGGCATACCGTCAAGGCATCCATGTCCGGTCCGTCAGAGCAATCATTGCGCGAGGGTTTGCTGCGCATTGCGCGGCAACTCGTCGCGTGCGGGTTGAATCGGGGTACTTCGGGCAATTGCTCCGCGCGACACAGCGAACCTGACGGGTTTCTGATTACCCCCTCGGGGATCCCGGTTGACGACATGTCGCCGGAGAGCATCGTGCGGATGGATTTTTCGGGCAAGGTCGCAGGCGCCGGAAAGCCGTCAAGCGAATGGCGGTTTCATCGCGATATTCTGCATCAGCGCGCGGAAGTTGGCGCCGTCATTCATGTTCATTCAACGTTCGCGACGGCGCTCGCGTGTTTGCGCAGGGACTTGCCGCCATTTCACTACATGATTGCCGTCGCAGGTGGCGATTCAATTCGTTGCGCACCCTACGCGCTGTTCGGGACACAAGAGCTCTCGGACCTTGCCCTGGCAGCACTTGAGGGCCGCAAGGCTTGCCTACTGGCTAATCACGGGCTGATCACGCTGGGCGCGGATCTCGACGACGCGATGGCGATTGCAGTCGAAGTCGAAGCCCTGTGCGAACAGTATTTGATTGCCACGCGCGCCGGCGAGCCGGCCTTGCTCAGTGCCGGGCAAATGTCGGCGGTTTTTCGTCAGTTCAAGGATTACGGTCGGCAGGCGACCCTGCGGTCCGAAGCGCAGGCGACCGTACGGTCCAAAGCGCAGGCGACCGTACGGTCTGAAGCGCAGACGACCGTACGGTCCGAAGCGCAGGCGACCCGTCAGTCCGAATAAGGATCTGAGATGTTCAGTTCGGAAGGAGTTTCCGTGGAGACGCTGCGCTGGCGCGCCGACACGCTCGAGATGATCGATCAGCGAGCGCTTCCCGAGCGTGTCGTCTACATCTCGTACAACTCTGCGCAAGGTGTGGCCGAGGGCATTCGCAGCATGGTCGTGCGCGGCGCGCCCGCGATCGGCGTAGCCGCCGCATTCGGGGTAGCCCTGGAGGCATTGCGTTGCCAACACCTGCCTAAGGCGGTGTTCGATCAAACGCTTGAACACGGCATTGAGCTGCTCGCGGCCAGTCGACCGACCGCTGTCAACCTTTTCTGGGCATTGCGACGCATGCGGATCGTCTGGCAATCGGGCCAACAGGAGTCGAACCCGGCCCTCGCATTGCGGCTGCTGGCGGAGGCGCAAGCCATTTACGACGAGGATATACGCATTAATCGAAGCATGGGCCAATTTGGAGCTGAACTCCTGGCCGATGGCGCACGCGTGCTCACGCACTGCAACGCGGGGGCGCTCGCCACCGCCGGGCACGGCACGGCCCTGGGCGTCATCCGGTCGGCGGTCGCGGCGGGAAAACGCATTTCCGTCATTGCGGACGAAACGCGGCCTTTTCTCCAGGGTGCCCGGCTGACTGCCTGGGAAATGGTGCAGGAAGGTATCCCGGTGACGCTGATTACCGACAACATGTCGGGGCACTTGATGCAACAGGGTCAGATCGACGCCATCATAGTCGGTGCTGACCGCGTGGCGGCCAACGGAGATGTGGCCAACAAGATCGGGACGTACATGGTTGCGGTGCTTGCGCAAAGGCACCACATCCCTTTTTATGTGGCGTGCCCACTTTCAACGATCGATCTCACGATCGCCACCGGCGAACAAATCCCCATCGAGGAGCGTGCTGCGGCGGAGGTGTTGGGCTTTCGTGAATGCCGCTGGGCCCCAAACGGCGTTTCAGTCAGAAACCCATCCTTTGACGTCACACCGGCCGCGTTGGTCACGGCGCTGGTGACCGAAAAGGGCGTGGTGCGCAACCCGGATCGTGATGCGCTCGCGTCGCTGTTTTTGTAGCCGGGGTGCCGACAACGATGCCAGCCACTTCGGCGGACTAGTGCAGCGTTGAACGCTGCACGCTGGTGCTGTGCCGTTGCTGCAACCCGGGACAGGAGTCGTGAAGTGTTCAGGTTTCCTGATTCTTGTCGCTCTTGTCCGGAGTGGGAGAGCGGTTGAACCAGCGCCCGATCAGGTTTTCCAGCCTGCCGCCCAGTATTAACACCAGCATGATCGCGCCGAGCGTTACCGTGCCGAGCATCAGGTGTCCGGCACCGAACGCCGCGCCGACCAGCGCGCTGGCCCAGAGGCTCGCTGCGGTGGTCAAACCGTGCACGTGTCGCGAGTTGGCCTCGCGAATGATGACGCCCGCGCCCAGAAAGCCAATGCCGGTGAGCAGGCCCTGCAGCACGCGGCTGTGTGCCTGCGCATCGGTTCCCATGTGGTTGTCGATCAAGAGCATCGCGGCGGCTGCGGCGACGGCAACCAGGCTGTGGGTACGGATTCCGGCGGGTTTGTGGTGCAACCAGCGATTGAGCCCGAGGATCAGGCCGGACAGCAATGCAAGGCCTATGCGCAGCAGGATGTCCCCAGCGGGGCCCGATAGATCATTGTGCATGTCGATACAGGCGTCAGGTATGCAAACCCGACCCGGAACCTCCGTCCGTGACACGTAACGGATTCATCATACGCCCTTGCCGGGAAGTCGACGCATCGGTGGATAATGACCTGCTCCGGGGCGCCCCGGAGCGTGGCTGTATCAGCCGCCGGCCTTTGGCCACAGGATCATCTGAGTACACCGGAACAGCGCAATCGTGCGACCGGTCGTTTCGTCGCTGACGGTCGCATCCCAGACTTGCGTGCTGCGCCCGAGGTGCTGCGGTGTCGCCTTGCAAACGATCGCACCTTCACGCACGGTGGCAAGGTGGTTGCTCTTGAGTTCGATCGTGGTGAAGGATTCGGCCCCGGCCGGCAGGTGCGAAAACGTGGCGTAGCCGCAGGTGGTGTCAGCCAGCGCCACAACGGCGCCACCATGCACGAATCCGTTGGGGGCGAAATGCGATTTTTTCAGTGGCATGCGGCATGTGACGAGGTTTTCGGCAAGTGCTGTCGCCTCGATGCCGAGCAAGCCCGGCAAGAATTCTGCGGCACGCTGGTTGAGTTTTGCGAGATCGTATTCTTTGCGTAACTTCGACATGGCGGTTCGTGCTTCCTGTTGGGTTCAGTTCAATTCGGCGACTTGCGCGTCAACTTGCGCAGAGTGTACAAGTTCGTACAAGAGGCTACGTTTCAGCGTACCAGCCTATTGTTGCGCCATAAGACTGGGGCATCACGCTACTGATCAGGAATCCTGTATATGAAGATTATCGTGCTACCGGGCGACGGCATCGGCCCCGAAACTGTGGCGGTCGCGACCGCGTCGCTCGAAGCAGTCGACGCCAGGTTCCGGCTCGGACTGGATTTGCAGCCTGATGTGGCAGGCCATGACAGCCTCCGGCAATACGGCACGACCGTGCGTCCCGAACTGCTCGATCGGGTCAAGGCTGCCGATGGCCTGATCCTCGGGCCCATGTCGACCTATGACTTCAAGGACGAGTCGCGTGGCGAGATCAATCCGTCGAAGTATTTCCGGAAAAATCTCGACCTGTTTGCCAATATTCGCCCGGCCCGCACCTATGAAGGCAGCGGTTCGCGCTACGGCAAGCTTGATCTCGTGGTTGTGCGCGAAAACACCGAGGGGTTTTACGCGGATCGCAACATTGAATCCGGCGGTAGCGAAATGCTGATCACGCCGGATGTCGTGGTCTCGCTGCGCCGCATTACGCGCCCGTGCTGTGAGAGGATTGCGCGGGCGGCCTTCGATCTGGCGATGACGCGGCAAAGGCATGTCACGGTAGTCCACAAGGCCAACGTGCTGCGGTTGGGTGACGGCATGTTCATCGATTCCTGCCAGTTGGTCGCCCGCGACTACCCCGACGTGCGTGTCGACGAGGTGATTGTCGACGCGATGATGGCACACGTGGTTCGCGCCCCGGAGCGCTACGACGTGATCGTCACCACCAACATGTTTGGTGACATCCTGTCGGACCTGACCGCCGAGTTGTCTGGCAGTCTGGGCATGGCGGCTTCGATCAATTCCGGAACCAAATATGCGATGGCGCAGGCAGCGCACGGTTCGGCGCCCGACATTGCCGGCCAGAACATCGCCAATCCGTTTTCGCAGGTGTGCTCTGCGGGCATGTTGCTGACCTGGTACGGTCAACGCGAGGGCAGGGAGAACTTCATTCAGGCAGGTCATGCGCTGGATGAAGCCGTTGCCCAGGCGATTGCCGCGCGCGAGTCGACGCGCGACATGGGCGGCAGCCTGGGGACCCGGCAAACTGGGGAGGCTTTGGTCGCGCGCTTACGCGCGTATTAAAACCTGGCTGAATCAGCGGCGGATTTCAGACGGCCCTCCTGGGCGCTGGCTGCGAGTAACCAAAAGTAATAAGCGGGTAAAATGTGCAGGCTGATTTTTCACCACTTCACAAACACTCCCGCTTAGCCAAAGGGGGGGTCCGTTCAACTGACCCAGGAATGAAAAACGCTCTTTGTTACCTGTGCTTTTTGCTCATCGCGCTGTTTCGTCCGATCGCAGCGCAGGCTCAGGCCATCGAGCGCGGGGCGACCGCAGTGACGGTCGATCCACAGTCCCCTGCGGACGCGGCGTGGTGGCGGGAGTTGTTTTACACGGGTGTCGATCACATCAAGGACACCTGGACCGAAGGCAAGGTCGAGGCCTACGTGCCATTCCTGTCTTTCCATATGCCTTTTGCCTACTCGTCAGAGCAGCGTGCGAACTATAAGGAAAACCCGCTGGGCTTCGGCATGGGTCTTGGACGTTACAACGCGAGTGGAAACTACGAAGGCACTTACGCCATGGTGTTCCAGGATTCGCACGGTCAACCGCAGTACATGGCAGGATACGCGTGGATTCCAACCTGGCCGCTGGGTGACACGGCGCTGAAGGCAGGGATTGGCGTCGTGGGGTTCCTGACTGCGCGGGCCGATACGGCAAACTACACGCCTTTCCCCGGGATTCTGCCGGTCGCGACCCTCAGCATTGCCGATTTCAGTGTCCAGGCGGCTTACGTGCCCGGTGGCAGCGGGTGGGGCAACGTGCTGTTTGCCTGGGCCAAATGGACATTCGAGTAATTACATATCGGCCATTACCTGATTGGGTGTGGGGCACGAACCGAATTTTCCGGAGAGCAAAGTGAGCAAATTCAACGAAACAACCCGCGGCGTCTACCTGATTACCGTGACGCCGTTCAAGGACGATGGCGCGCTTGATCTGGCGAGCACCGATCGCATGGTGGATTTCTGCCTGGAGCAGGGCGTCGACGGGCTGACGATTCTCGGAATCATGGGCGAGGCCCCCAAACTGACGGCGGAAGAATCCCGGACGTTTGTTCGCCAGGTGCTCAACCGGGTCAACGGCCGGATCCCGATTGTTGTGGGTGCCTCGGCACCGGGTTTCGCTTCGATGTCGGAACTGACAAAAAGCGTGATGGATCTTGGTGCGGCTGGAGTGATGGTCGCGCCGCCGCCTTCGGTGCGCACGGATGACCAGATCTGCGCATACTTCGACATGGTGAACGAAACGCTGGGCCCCGATGTGCCCTGGTGCCTTCAGGATCACCCGGGCGCCACCACGGTCCAGATGTCGACCGCTGTGGTGCTGCGGATACTCAGGAATTCGCCGCGTTGTGTCATGCTCAAACACGAGGATTGGCCTGGTCTGGCGAAACTGTCAGCGGTTCGCGCAGCGACTGCGAAGGGCGAGTTGCGTCGCATCTCGATTTTGACGGGCAACGGCGGCGGCCTGTTCCTGCCGGAGGAGCTCGTGCGGGGTGCCGACGGTGCGATGACCGGCTTCGCCTACCCGGAAATGATGGTCGAGGTCTGCAAGGCGTATTTCGCAGGCGAAGTCGAGCGTGCTTTCGATCTCTATGACGCGTACCTGCCGCTGGCAAAGTACGAGCAGCAGGCGGGGCCCGGTCTTGCAGTGCGCAAGTACATCCTGGCCAGGCGAGGCGTCATTGCCAGCGACGCGGTGCGCAAGCCGGGTCCGAAGCTGTCGGCGCTGGATATTGCCGACATCGAGCGGCTGATTGCGCGCCAGGAAAGAAAATTGCGCGCGCTTGCTTAACGTACGAATATCCAATGCGCAGTCCCCGAAATCATCAGGCGACCTGAAAGACATCGGTCAGGAGAAAGAAGCATGATCAATATGCAGCTCGACAAGAACGTCATCGAAACGCTGTCGACGATCTCGACGGCGACGCTCACCACCCTATTGCTCAAGAAGGGGCTGCGCAATGTCTGGATGCGCGGCACACGACCGATTCGTCCCGGGCAGCCGCGGCTGGTCGGGCGCGCCTTTACCCTGCGCTTCGTGCCTGCGCGCGAGGATCTCGCCACCCCCGAATCCTGGTCGTCACCGAAGTCTACCCGCGCGGCAATCGAGGATATGCCCGAGGGATGCATCGCCGTCGTCGATTCGATGGGCGTGAAGGACGCCGGGATTTTCGGTGATATTCTCTGCGCCCGAATCGCCAGGAAAAAAGTGGCCGGCCTCGTGACCGATGGTGTGGTGCGTGACATGGCTGGCGTTCTGGGGACTGGATTGCCGGTCTGGTGTTCCGGTGCCGCTGCGCCCCCGTCGGTTGCCGGTCTGACTTTTGTCGACTGGCAGCAGCCGATCGGCTGCGGCGGTGTGGCGGTGTTCCCCGGCGACGTGGTGGTTGTCGATGACGATGGCGCCGTGCTGATTCCTGCTGCGTTGCTGGATGAGATGCTGGCCGCCGCGCCCGGCCAGGAAGCGCTTGAGAACTGGATCATGAGTCAGGTGCAGCAGGGACATCCGCTGCCGGGGCTCTATCCGCCCAATGCTGAAAACCTTGCGCGTTACAAGGCCGAGACGGGTCAGCGCTGACGCGCGCGCAGGGCTTGGCGCGCGAAGAGAATCAGCGTGATGGCGACCACGGCAATGCCCACCGGTTGAAACGCGCGGGCGAGCGGAAAGTCGATCTCCGATGTGGCCAGGATATAGCCGCACAGTAATGCGCCTGCCGCCAGCACCCACAGGAGCCAGGACGTCGGCAACAGCCATTGCGCCGGTGCGCGCCTGGCGATCGATGCGCCAGCCACACCGCTAAAAAGCCCGATCGCGCTCCCCACCATGACATCCGACGGCCAGTGTGCACCCACGCCGATGCGCGCGATCCCCGCCAGCGCTGCCAGAACGAATAGCCAGGCAAATTTTGCGCGCCGGCCGGGCGCGATGCTGAAGAAGAATGCGGTGGCGATGGCGAAGGCGGTCAGCGTGTGGCCGGAGGGCATTGCCATGGAGGTCAGCGGCTTGCCGATGATGTGAAACGAGGCAGGATCCAGCACACCTGCCGGGCGTGGCATTTCCAGAATCATTTTCAGGCTGCGCGACAGAATGCCGGCGACCGCACCGGCGCAGAGGCCCGACAGCATGACGCGGGGTGCGAACACCAGCACGGGCGAGACGATGGCGAACAGGCTCCAGCCATTGCCGAGAAAATTAAAGATCACCCAGACTTCATCGGGTGCCCGTGACGTCATGTGATTGAGTAGACGAAACAGATCGATCGTTGGGATCATCGGCAAAAGCGCGAGCCAAACTCCTATCGGCAGCATCCACAGGGCCCATGCCCAGACCGGAATGGCCGCTGACGCAGGCGTGAGGGGGACTGCGCCCGACGGGTCAGGCGTGCGCACGGGCTGCAGCATATTGAATTGTCATCTTTTCCAGTACGTCGTCGACGCGGATCGCCCGCATGCAGGCATTGTCGGTGCAAGGGGTCTTGCGATGGTTGGCGGCGCTGACGCATGGCGAGCATGCCAGGTTGGCGGTGATGGGAATGGATTTTCCCAGAGAACCGTAGAGCGCCGGAGTTTCGGGCCCAAACAGCACGACCGTGTGCAGACGGGTGACCGATGAAAAATGGCCTGGCCCTGAATCGTTGGTGACCATGACATCGGCGAGGCTATAGAGCGTGGGGAGTTCAGAGAAGGCGACCTGTCCGGCAAAATTGAGCGCGTTGGGGACCTGCGCGCCCCGTCGCACGTTTTCGACGTATTGATGCTCGGCAGGGGAGCCGGTCACGAGAATCAGGCTCTCGGGCCAACGATCCCGCAGGGCGCGGATCAGTTCGGAAAATCGCTCGGGCGCCCAGCGACGCTGCACCAGCAGATCGCTGGCGTTGGGATTGACCAGAAACAAGGGCTCCTGACCATGACGGAATGGTCGGCCCGCAGTTGCTGCCAGTGTATTGATGCGTTCAAGCACCTTTGAGCGCACATCAGGGGCGATCGTGGCCTGCGCGATGCGCACTGCGCTATCCGGGATCTGGATTTTAGAGAACGGCAATTCTTCCGTGGTCGCAAACGCGGCATGCACGAGCGAGAGGAAGTTTTTCGCAATGTGCATGTGCGGGTTGTAGTGCACTTTGTGGGTGAGCATCGTGCCACGCCACAGACCTTCGCCGTGGAATATGTGATAACCCACGCGCCGCTGCGCGCCGCACAAGCCGGTGAGCAGCGCGGTAAAGCGCGAAAACAGTTCCAGATCGATGACGGTGTCGATCTGGCGCGCCCTCGCCTGGACCAGAAACTTCAGGGTGTCGCGCACCAGTGTCAGGACACTGGACGCATCGATGGTGAAGACGTTTTCAGGCGGGACGGTGTTGAGCAGGGTGAGGCTCGCCTGATTACTGCGGAAAATCAGGAAGAAAATTTCCGCACCCCGCGCTTGCGCATCGCGCATGGCGGGATCGACGATGATGGCGCTTCCCATCTCGGAGAGCTCGATGAACAACAGCCTGCGTACCTGTGCGGGCGAGCCGCGGAAAGCCCGCCGCAGACGATCGGCCAGCGCCACGAATGGGCTGGCCAGGGCGCAAAGCGGCACACCGACCCAGTGGTCGATGGCGCGCATGGTGTCAACGCTCAGGCTCATGGTAGGCGCATTTTACTGCCCTGGAAGCGCGTGTCCCGCTTTGCGGCGGCGAAACAGGAACAGGGCTCCCGGCATACAGACCAGCAAACCAAGGATGCCAAAGCTGACAGAGGCCAGCACGGTAGTCCCTGCGGGAACACCCCAGAGGGTCAGCATGGCGGAAAGCGTGGTTTCCCGCAGTCCCCAGCCAGAGATGCTGATTGGCAGAATCATGAGAATGGACAAGGCTGGCAGGCCGACCATCAGGGCTTCGAATGGAACCCAGGGGCCGAAGGCTCTGAGGCACAGCCACAGTGATGCAATGGTCACCACATGGATCCCGGCGGAGAGGGCAAGCTGGGGCAGAATCTGCGGCCATCCCAGGGCGGTTCGAAGGGCGTTGATTGCGGTTTCCATTCCCAGGCGATCGAGGATGCCGAGCAGAACCCGACGCGCAGGACGTAGTCCAAGCAGGCAGATTGAAACGATGGCTCCGCCGGCTGTTGCGGCAAGCAACATCCATCCGACGGTCTGAGCCCAGGGCGCAATGACACTGCCGGCCAGGATCAGTCCAAGTGCACCGAGCACAATGTTGCCGGTCAGGCCCAGCATCCGATCCAGCGCCACTGCGACAAACGATAGCCGCAGCCGCGGTGTGGCCTTGTTCAGGTCGATTCGTGAATGCAACTCGTCTGAAAGGCTCGGAAGATCCGCTGATGGCCCGGCCAGTGCCTGCCGGCTTGCCTCGATGGCGCGGTAGCTATCGCCGCCAATGGTGCTGGGAAGCCCCTGGTTGATCAGCCCGCCCGACAGATAAAGGCCGAATATCCCGAGCCAGGATCCGTGCAGATCGACACTGCGCATGATCCATCCCCACCGGAATGCCGCCAGGGCGTTGGCGGTCAGCAGGCAGAGCAGGCCGAGCAGGAACCACCCCGGTTCGATTGCGATTTCGCTGCGTGCCAGCGTATCCCAGGCGATGTTTCGCGCGGCCAGCCACAGCAGCAGAACCGACAAGGCGATGCGCAGATAAGGCCAGACGAGTTTCAGGGATTTCTTCACGGTTTCCTCATGGTACTTCCTGAGGCCGTCAGGGTGTCCCAGTTCCTGCAATGATAGAACTTGAAATCCGACAGGACGCGGCCAAGTCGCGCAATGTCGAGATCGCCGATCAGATCGCACGACGCGAACCTGGCCGGACCGACCGGCAGATCCAGGGGCATTTGCGACCACGCGAGGTAAATTGCGTCGCTCGAGGGCTTGACCGGGCCGAACCAGAGGTCGAACTGATCGACCCGATCGTCGATGACATGGACCGGCAGTGGTCGGGCATACCAGGCGAGTCGGCTGGCGAGCGTCCAGTTGCCGACCGCGAGCGCCGCGACACCGCGTTCAGCAGCGATGGCACGGGCACGTGCGCCGGCATCGTCCCAGCCCCACAAGTCGGCGATCGGGTTCTTGCGGCCCAGGGGGTGATTCTGCCCAATGCCGGGAAGTCCCCCAAAAAAGAGCACGACGAAGGCGAGCAGGCAAATCACGGCCTGCGTGCGGGCAAGTGCTTTGATCAGCGCGTGGCGACCGCTGTCCCACATCCCCGCGACGGCGTTGGCCGCGAATGGCGTCATGGCCAGCCAGGCCGGTGCAGTCCAGTGGGGGAGGCTTCCGCCACCGCCCGACATCCAGGCGGTTACGGCGAACGGGATCGCGAAGAACGACATCAGCGCTGCGGCATCCCAATCGCGCCCGCGCAAGACCTGGCGTATGGCCACCGCGGTCCCCAGAAACAGCAGCGGCCCATAGGCGAGCACTTGCACACCGAAGAAGGCTGCGAGCCGGCGAAGCTGCCAGGTGCCGCCGGCGCCATGGTTGAGCTGGTATGCGAAGGACATCCAGTCGTGCGTGGCATTCCAGTAGAAAACCGGAGCTACCATGACGGCGGCAACCAGCGTGGCGATCCAGGGGCCAGCAGTCGCCAGTACCTTCGGGCCGCGGCGCATGGTCAGCACAACGACGACCGCTGCGGCGGCCAGAATGGCCGTGTATTTGGCGAGCCCGGCCAGACCGAGCAATACGCCCAGCGCGATCCAGGTGCCCAGTTGCCGTGCGTCGTCGCGCGCGGGTTGCGCCAGCGAGAGCGTGACCGACATCAGGGCCAGTGTCAGGGTCATCAGCAACGTGTCGGGCAGCAATCCGACCGCGAGCACATGCATCACCGGGGCGAGCAGGGCCAGCCCCACCGCCCAGACGCCGGCGCTTTGCGCCAGGCGGGCTGGCCAGGCAGACACTACACCGTGGAGATTGCGGGCCAGGCGCCAGGCCAACAGGCAGGAGACCAGCCACAAGGCCTGCGGCACCAGACGAATGGCACCGACCGGCGCGTTGATCGCAATCAGGGGCCATTGGACCCAGCCGACCAGCGGCGGATGGTCGAAGTAGCTCCAGTCGAGGCGCAACGCGTAGTACATGTAGTGCGCCTCGTCGACGGACAGCGTCAGCAGCCACCCGAATACAAGGTGAATGACCAGGCCGAGCGCAAGCAACGCAAGCAGGCGGCGCGTGAGCGCCTGCGCCTGCGCCTGCGTGACATGGCCTGCGGGATTTGAAGGTTCCAAAGGGTGCGTTCCTTGCCTGAGGCGGCAGTATAAACGCACGCCGTGCGGCGGCCCTCGGCCAGTTTGCGCATGTCTGGCGCGCAGATGCATAATGATCATCTGAGTCACGCGCCCGGGCGCTCCGCTCATGGCCGCATCATGGGGAAACAATGTGAAAACGCCAAGTTTCAGGGTGGATGGTCGCCGCGCGCTGGTGACGGGGGGAAGCCGGGGCATTGGTCTGGCTGCGGTCATGGCTCTGGCTGAAGCGGGTGCCCACGTGGTCGTGGCCGCGCGCAACAGCGCGGAAGTCAGCGAGGCATGTGCGCGCGTGCGTGCGCAGGGCGGGCACGCGACTCCCTGGGTGGTCGATGTGACCGATTCTGCTGCCGTGTCCGCCGGCGTCGCCCGGCTCGGGCCAATGCAGATCCTGGTGAACAATGCCGGGATGAATCGTCCGAATCTCATGACCGAAACGACTGACGAAGACCTTGATGCGATCCTCTCACTGAACGTCAAGGCGGCCTATTATGTCGCCCGCGAGGTGGTTCGGGGGTTGCTTGACGCAGGTCTGCCTGGAAGCCTGATCAATATTTCATCCCAGATGGGCCACGTCGGCGGATTTCGACGCACGGTCTATTGCGCCAGCAAGCATGCGGTGGAAGGAATGACCAAGGCGCTTGCCTGGGAAGTCGGGCATGCGGGAATCCGTGTCAACACGATTTGTCCGACGTTCATCGAGACCGCCATGACCCGTGGAATGTTTGAGGATGCCGCATTCATGGAGATGGTGCATTCGAAAATCGCATTGGGTCGCGTGGGACAGCCGCAGGATCTGATGGGGGCCGTGGTTTTCCTGGCCAGCGACGCTTCGGCGATGGTGACCGGGTCGGCGCTGATGGTCGACGGCGGATGGACCGCCGCGTAGTATCAGTGCCGCGTTTTCCGGGGCAATGGCAAGCCCCCGCTCGGGCGGGCCCACTTCACAGGGCTGCCTTTGCTTGGGCGTGACTACTTGGCCTGAACAGTGAAAATCCGCCAGGTCAGCGGCCGCGATCCAGTGGAATCCATGAAACGGACCGTGACACGGCGCGCGAGGAATCCCTCCGGCAACTTGGCCTGACCCGCCACATGCTGGTAGTGTCCCAGGGTAATGTTCACGGCTGGCACTTGAACGGTTTGTGTCCGACCGTCCGCCGCCTTGCCTTCGACGGCGAACTCCACGTTTCCGCGCAACTCTGGCTTGTCAGCCTTTTCCTGCATCAGCAGGACGAGGTAGGAGAGCGCCCCCCCGTCCCTGCCCTGCGAGAAACTGGCGGTACTGATTCCGACAGGGCCGAGTTTGCCGTCGTACGGCAGGGTCTGCGCAAAGAGCTTGAGTTGCTCGCGCAGGGGTTCGATCTGCGCCTTGAGCCCAGAGACTTCGCCCTGCAGGGACTTGATCGTCTGGCCGGCCTCGGTGCGTTCGCTGTTGAGGGTTCTGCTGATTTCGTCCAGCCGCGTCTGGAGCCCCTGGCGCTCCAGTGTGATGCTGGTCAGTTCATCGGTCAGCTTCTGTGATTCGAGCGCTGACAGACGCTTCGGGCCGTAGCTGGCCTGCAGGAAAAGGACACCCCCGCCGCCAAGAGCGATACCCAGAAACAACAGGATCAGCCAACTCGGCAAGCGACGCGAGTGTCGGCTGCTTTCATAGGGGGCGGGTTTGAAAACGGGCCGTTTGGCCTCAATGCGGATTGCCATACAAAGTGTTCCTTCCTCAAAGCAAGTGGCCGCTCACGCGCGAGCAGCAGCCACGCCGCAAGAATAGCCTGTCTTTAGGTCATCCCGCCAATCGGAGTGGGTCAGCCGATGCCTGACGCAGCAGGGTCTCCAGTTGCGCCAGTCGCTCGACGGTGCCGACGTCGACCCAGCGTGCCTCGTGCAGCATGCCGCAAACCCGGTGCTCCTGCATCGCATTGCGCAGTACCGGGGCGAGCGGGGCCGGTTGACCAGGCCGGCAACCGGAGAATAATGCGGGGTCGTAGATGCCGATGCCCGAAAAGGTGTGACACACTGCGCCCCGGGCGTGGACGCGGCCCGCGGCGTCCATCGCGAAATCCCCTTCGGGATGATGCTCCGGATTGCGCACCAGCAGAAGCCAGGCGAGCGCGCCTTGCGTTGCCAGATTCGCTGCCAAACCAGGCGCGAGCGCGGGATCCCAATCGCACCAGACGTCACCGTTCAGAACCAGAAACGGCTCCTTGCCGAGCAACGGCAGGGCAGTCGCAATGCCCCCGGCTGTTTCGAGCGCCGAGCCTTCGGGAGAGAAGCGGATGTGCGCGCCGAAGCGCGATCCGTCGCCGAGCGCGTGCTCGATCTGCTCGCCCAGCCAGGCGTGATTGATGACGATGTCGCGGATTCCCGCGGCGACCAGCCGTTCAATGTGCCAGACGATCAGCGGTTTGCCTGCCACCGGCAACAAGGGCTTCGGAACAGTATCGGTCAGTGGCCGCATGCGCTCGCCGCGGCCCGCGGCAAGGATCATCGCCCGCATCAGAAGGTATATCCGACGCTGTGCTGAATGTTTTCCAGACGATCCAGTACCCGCAGCAGCGGCCTGAATACGCCATAGCGCCCCGCGACTTGCCGCACGTAGCCAATCACCCGAGGCATGTGCGCCAGGTAGGCTGATTTGCCGTCGCGGTGATTCAGTCGGGCAAAAACGCCGAGAATCCGGATGTTCCGTTGCAACCCCATCCATTCATAATCGCGGTGAAAGTTTGCGAAATCCGTCTCGACCGGAAGGCCTGCCGCGCGTGCGCGTTCCCAATAGCGAATCGCCCAGTCGAGTTGTTGCGGCTCTTCCCAGGTCGTGCGCGCATCCATCACAAGCGAGGCCAGGTCGTAGGTGATCGGTCCCGACAGTGCGTCCTGAAAATCGATGACGCCCGGGTTGGCGCCGTGCCCGGGTTGTTCGCAAACCATCAGATTAGGTGAATGGAAGTCGCGATGCACCAGCACGCGGGGCTGTGCCGCGTTATGGCTGACAAGCCGGTCAAAGACCTGATCGAGGGCGTTGGCGGAGTCAGTATCAAGCGGCGATTTGCAATGAACGGTCGCAAACCATTCCGGAAACAGCCCGAGTTCAGACTTCAGGCGCATCGCGTCGTAAACCGGCAACCCCTGGTGGCTGGCACCCTGAAGGGTGACGAGAGCCGCCACCGCATCGCGGTAAAGGCGTTGCAGGGCAGAATCGTCGATACCCTGCACGATACGATCGTAGTATGTGGTGGGCCCAAGGTCCGAAAGCAGCAGGAAGCCGCGTTCAAGGTCGCTGGCCAGGATGCGGGGCACATTCAGTCCGACCCCTGCCAGGCGGGCATCGACGTCGACAAAAGGCCGACAGTCTTCGTGCGGGGGCGGTGCGTCCATGACGATTGCGGTCGTGTCGCCCGCTGACAAACGGAAGTAACGACGGAAGCTCGCGTCGCTCGAAGCCGGGGCCATTTCGGTGGTGCGCAGTGCCAGCTCTGGGGGGAGCGTTGCAATCCATTGTTTTAAAAGAGAAATTCTTTCGTCGTTCATAATGGCCAAAGTATTGAAGCGGGCTGATGCCCTGCGGTTGCGGCGGTTGCAGCGACTTTAATCCCAGTCGGGATAGCTTCTCTATAATACCGGCTGGTTGCCCCGATCATTGCCGCTCCGCGTGCACGGGTTTTGCTGCCCCTGTCGCCTGCGAAGGATTATTCCCTGAACGTGTTTCTCATCCGATGGCTGTTGTTTCTGTTGCTGGGTAGTGTCGCGACGGTTCAGGCGCAGAACGCGTCTGGGGGTAGCGCGACCACCTCGCCGGGTACCGGTGTCTCCCTCAAGGGGCTGAGGGTGTCGCCCTCGCTCGGCAAACCGGCCGTGCCTGAAAAACGCATGCCGATGTTTCTCGACGCCAAACAGATCGTCGGGGACGCAGAAGACACTGTTGAGCTCAAGGGCAACGCATCGGTTCGCCGCCAGGATGCGGTCATCAAGGCCAACATCATCAACTACAACAAGAAAACCGGCATCATGGACGCGCAAGTGAATGCGCGGATGATCCGGGATGGCAATATCATTACCGGGTCGGCAATCACCTACAACGCGGAAGATGGCACGGCCAGCGTTGACCAGCCGAACTTCTGGATGGAAAACGGCGGTGCCGGCATCGGCTCCTGGGCTGACGTGTTCAACCGGGATCAGATGAGCCTGACGGATGTCACCTACAGCGGGTGCCCATGCCCGAACCCCTCCTGGTACATTCAGTCCGAAAAGCTCGACATCGATTTGGCGGCCAACGAGGGCGTGGCCACCAACGGTGTGTTGTATTTCAAGGATGTACCCATCCTCGCGTCACCCTATCTGACCTTTCCGGTCAAAAAGGAGCGCAAGTCGGGTTTTCTGGTGCCGACCTTCGGCATGACAACCAACACGGGCGCTGATTACACGCAGCCGTATTACTTCAACCTTGCACCCGAGTACGACACGACGGTCCAGTTGCGCGCGATGTCCAAGCATGGTCTGCAACTCGGCGACGAATTTCGCTACATGGGTGAAACCTACAGCGGCACGCTGGCAGGCACTTACCTGAACAACGACTACCAGACCGGCACCAACCGCTGGCTTTACACCGCGCAGCATATGCAGCGCTTTGGCGGCGGGTTCTACGGTGGATGGAATGTCAGCGGGGTATCCGACAACAACTATTTCAACGACTTTTCCACGATCGCGATCAACCAGGCGCCAACGACCTACCTGCCGCGGCAGGTTTCGCTGGGCTGGGGAGACGGGTTCTGGTCTGCCGGGGTACAGACGCTGACCTTCCAGACCTTGCAGGATCCGCTCAATTCAACGCGTCCGCAGTACAACCGGGTGCCGGAGTTCACGCTCAACGGGGCTCGCTTCAACTATAAGGGGCTGGATTTTTACACGGAGAACACTGCAACCGAGTTCCAGATGCCGCTTTCCCCGTATTTCAATAATCAGCGCTGGGGACCCGATGGCCAGCGGGTCCTTTCCTACAACGCAGTCTCACTGCCGATCGTGAAGGCAGGCTGGTATGTCACGCCCAAAGTCGCGTTTACCGCAGCGCAGTACCAAAACAACTGGTACGGGCTTGAATCCCGGTACGGTTACGGGCAGTCCGCTAATTCACGCAGTCTGCCGATCTACTCGATTGATTCGGGCATGACGTTCGAACGCAACACGACCTTCTTCGGTAAGTCGTCGCTGCAAACGCTGGAGCCGCGACTCTACTACCTGCGTGTGCCGTATCAGGATCAGTCGCAGTTTCCGGTGTATGACACGACGCTGGCGGATTTCAACTTTTCGCAGGCTTTCCAGGAAAACATCTACGCTGGCTGGGATCGTCTGTCGAATGCCAACCAGATGACCGCCGGTCTCACAACGCGCTGGCTTGATGCCGACACCGGGTTCGAGCGCGTGGCGCTGGGTGTCGCGCAGCGCTTCTACTTCGAAGACCAGTACGTGACGCTGCCGTTTGAGGTACCGCGCACGAACGTCAAGTCCGACTTTCTCTTCGGGGCGAATGCCGCGCTCACGGATACTCTCAACACGATCGGCGCGGTCCAGTACAACCCCTACACAAGTCAGTGGGATCGCGCGCAGATCACGGCGCGCTGGCGTCCGCAGCGCCTGGCCATGATTTCCACATCGTACCGCTATCAGATCAATCCGCCGCCGACTGCCACCTACCAGCCTCAGGGCCAGAACATGGTCAGTATGTCGTTTCAGTGGCCGATCACCAACAAGTGGTACACCGTTGGACGCGTCGATTACAACCTGATGAACCAGCTTGTGCAGAGCACGGTCGACCCAACCCAGATGCTTCTGGTGCCCAATATCACGCAGGCCATCGCGGGGGTCGAATATAAGGGCGATTGTTGCTGGTCGGCCCGGCTCATTTTTCAGCGTTACGTCGTCGGTGTGGATCAAACCAACACCGGCGTATTTTTCCAGCTTGAGCTCGCCGGTCTTGGTATGCTTGGTCAGAACCCGATGGGCTTGCTCGGTAAGAGCATTCCGGATTACGAAAACATTAATCCGCCTGTGCCCCAGGTCAGCAAATTTCAAAGGTACGAATAATGCAATTCGCAGTCCTTTCTCGCGCGGTTGGCGTAGCGGCCCTTCTGGGCATGGTGTTGCTGGCTTGGGTACCCGGGTTGTCCGCCCAGTCTTCTTCCGGTGCTTCCTCCTCACCGGGCGCCAGGCCCTCGCCGGGAGCTTCATCGGGGGCATCCAAAAGCCGGTCAACCACGCAATCAAAGACTGCCGGGGGCGGTGAGACGACAGCGGTGCCCACCGCGGCAGGCGAGCAGGAAGTCGACGGCATCGTCGCTGTCGTCAACAAAGACGTGATCACGCAACGCGAACTCAACGCCCGTGTGCGCCAGGCCAAAGGCGAGTTGTCCCTGCAGAAGGTGCCGATTCCACCTAATAGTGTGCTGGAGTCCCAGATACTCCAGAGACTGATTACCGAGCGGCTCGAGGCCCAGGAGGCTGCGCGCCTGAAAATCGTTGTGTCCGACGAGATGGTCAAGCAGGCGATCGATATGATTACCTCGCGCAACAAAATGACGGCTGAACAGATGCGTAAGCAGATTGAGTCATCCGGTGTGACCTGGAATGAATACCGCGGGATGATCCGGCGTGAAATCATGCTCGAGCGTCTGCGCCAGCGGGTGGTCGACTCGACCATCATCATTTCCGATAACGAAGTCGATGCCAATCTTCGCGAGCAGAAGGCGCGGCAGGAAGGTGGTCTTGCTTCGGCGTTCGCGCGTCCGGGTGCCGGGCAGCCCCCTCAGGCCGCCCAACCTCAACAGGCCGCGCCGCAGCAGCCGTCCGCCCCGAACCAACCGGCAATCCTGGGGCTCGCGCAGATTCTCGTGCGGGTACCCGAAGGGGCTTCACCCGACCAGGTCAAAACGTTGCGCGCCAGGGCACAGGAAGTCCTTGCCCGTCTTAAGGCTGGCGAAAGTTTCGACAAGGTCGCGACCGCGATGTCGGATGGGGCCGAGGCCGCGCGAGGGGGTGACATGGGCGCACGACCTGTCGAAGCCTGGCCGGATCTCTTCGTCAACGCGGTTGCCAATGTCAGGGATGGCGGCGTGTCAGGCATCATCCAGAGCGGCAACGGATTCCACATTCTGAAGGTGATGGGGCGTGCGGGTGGGGCGGCTGCAGCGCCGGCGCGTGCAGCCGCGCCGCCGCCGCCACAGCCGCAGCCGCAGCCCGGGCCCGCCGCTGCGCGCGGACAACAGCAGGCCGCACCCCAGGGGCCGATGAACGTCGAGCAGACGAAAGCCCATCACATTCTGATCAAGACGTCAGAAATCATGCCCGACGACACTGCCCGCCAGAGGCTGGCGCAGCTGCGTGATCGCATCGTCCAGGGTGGCGAGTCGTTCGAAGATCTCGCAAAGCGATTCTCCAATGACGCGTCGGCGCCGCAGGGTGGCGACCTGGGATGGTTGAATCCGGGTGAAACCGTTCCGCCCTTTGAGCAGGCGATGAACGCGCTGAAGATCGGTCAGATCAGTCAGCCTGTCAAATCGCAGTTTGGCTGGCATCTGATCCGTGTCGATGATCGCCGCACTCAGGATATCGCTGAGCAGTTCCAGCGCAATCAAGTGCGCCAGCGGCTCTTCCAGCAGCGGGCGGAATCGTCCTTCGAAGCCTGGCTGCAGCAGGTACGCAACCAGTCCTACATCGACAACCGACTCGAAAAGCGTCAGCGCCAGGACAAGGAATAACGTGGCGGCACATCAGGCGCGCAAGCGGTTCGGCCAGAACTTCCTGGTCGACGCGGGCGTGATTGATGCGATTGTCAGGGCAATTGATCCTGGTCGCGCGGATTGCATGATCGAGATTGGTCCGGGACTTTCCGCCTTGACTGCGCCGTTGCTTCAGCGCCTTGATCGTCTCACAGTGATCGAGATCGACAGGGATCTTGCGGCCCGCTTGCGCACACAGTATCCCGGCGATCGGCTTCGTGTCGTTGAGGGCGATGCACTCGAGGTCGATTTTGAATCGTTTGGCGAGCGTTTGCGCATCGTCGGCAACCTGCCTTACAACATCTCGACGCCGTTGCTTTTCGCCCTCATGCGATTTGCCGATTGCGTTGCCGATCAGCACTTCATGTTGCAGCGCGAAGTCGTTGATCGCATGGTCGCCGCACCTGGCAGCAGTGACTACAGCCGCCTGTCCGTCATGCTTCAATTGCGTTACGGGATGCGTAAACTCTTTGATGTGGCGCCCGAATCGTTCGACCCGCCGCCCCGCGTGGTCTCAGCCATCGTGCGAATGGTCCCTCTGGGACCAGAGCGGTTGCAACCGCTGAATGCCGACTTTTTCGAAAAGGTCGTGCAGCGCGCATTTTCACAGCGACGCAAAATGCTGCGTGGCGTGATGGGAGACTGGGTCAGGGCAATTCCCTGGGATGAATTAGGCATCGAACCCACGTGGCGTGCGGAACAAGTATCCGCGCCTGCTTTCGTAGCGCTGGCTGATGCCTTGTTTCGCGCAGGTGTGCGTTAACAGGGGCACGGAGGCAACAACAGGTCGACGTGTTCCAGATGTCTTGCGAAGTCCAGGCGCCTCAAGAGTTCCAGGCGTATCGAGAGTCTGAGGCATCTCAAGAGCCCCAGGCGTCTCACGAGCCCCAGGAGTCTGAGGAGTCTCAGGAGTCTCAGGAGTCTCAGGAGTCTCAGGAGTTTCCGGGTCGATGCGGGGTAGCCGTTTGCATCAGATCACGTTATGACGCGCGGCGAGCCAGATCCGCATGATGTCCGAGGCCCGATCCGCGAGTAACCGTGCGGCATCACGGCAGGCTTCTTCCAGAGTGCAGGGGCCCTCGGCGAGGCTGAAGGCAGCGTGGATTCCTGCACCGTAAAGCATCTGGTAGCCGGCCCCCAGTGATCCGGCGATTGCTACCACGGGTACGCCAGCCTCTCGCGCGATGCGCGCGACGCCCATGGGCGTCTTGCCCCGCAGCGTTTGCGAATCCATCCTGCCTTCTCCGGTGAACACCAGGCTTGCGCCCTTAACCACCTCGGCAAGTTGTCCGATTTCGGCGACCACCTCAACACCAGGGCGAAAACCGGCACCGAGCCAAGATCTGGCAGCGAATCCCAGGCCACCCGCCGCGCCTGATCCGGGCGCATTTCGGTCGTCGCGGCCCAGCGTCTGAGCGAACACGTCGGCGAGACGTGACAGAGCAGCGTCAAGTTGCCTTACTTGCTCAGGGTTGGCACCCTTTTGTGGACCGAAGATTGCGGACGCCCCTTGTGCGCCGCAGAGCGGGTTGTCGACATCCGACGCGATCGTGAATTGCACCGCTCGCAGGCGCGGATCCAGCCCTTGTGCGTCAATCCGGGCGAGTCGGGCGAGCGCGGCGCCGCCCGGCTCAAGAGGTCGGCTGTCACTGTCCAGGAATGCCATGCCGAGCGCTTGCAGCATACCGGCACCACCGTCGTTGGTTGCCGATCCGCCGAGTCCGAGTACGATGCGGCGCGCCCCGGCATCAAGTGCTGCCGAGATCAGTTGCCCCACGCCGGCGCTGCTCGCGCGCAGCGGATCGCGCTTCGCGCGTGGGATTTGCTCAAGACCGCCCGCGGTCGCCATTTCGATGACCGCGGTCCCGTCACCCAGCAGTGCCCAATCGGCGTCGATGGGCTCGCCCAGTGCGTTTTGTGCAACGGCCGTCCGGCGTTCGCCCTGTGTCCCGGCAAGCACAGCTTGCACGGTTCCTTCGCCGCCATCAGCCATCGGCACGCAATGGATGCGGGCATGCGGCGCTGCCAGCGTGATCCCGCGCGCCATCGCGGCCGCGACCTCGGGTGCGCTGAGACTTTCCTTGAACGAATCCGGTGCAACGACAATTTTCATAATCAGCCGAAAAACCAGTAGCAGACAGCGATTGAGGCGAGTACGCCCGCCAGATCCGCGGCGAGCGCGCAGCCGACGGTGTGACGCGCGCGCTGCACGCCCACCGCGCCATAGTAGACCGCAAGCACGTAGAACGTGGCTTCGGTGCTGCCTTGTACCGTGGCCGCAAGCAAGGCGGGGAAGCTATCGACACCAAAATGCTGCATCGTTTCGATGAGCAAGGCGCGCGCGGCGCTGCCGGAGAATGGCTTGACCAGCGCGGTCGGCAGCGCATCGACGAAGCGGGTGTCCCAGTGCAGCGCTTCGGCCGCCCAGCGAATGCCGTCAAGCAGGATATCCAGCGCCCCGGACGCGCGCAGCACGCCGACGGCGCAAAGCATCGCGACAAGGTAAGGCAGGAGGTCGCGGGCGATATCAAAGCCCTGTCGCGCGCCATCGACAAAGGCTTCGTAAACATCGACGCGTCGCCATGCCCCCACCGTGATGAATGTGACGATCACCCCGAACAGCACCAGATTGCCCGTGAGTGATGAAACCCGGGAAAGCGCGGCCGTGCCAAGCCCTGCCGCACCGACCAGGATCGCGGAGAATCCGAGCGCAATCCCGAGCATCCACAGCAGAACCACGGGGTCTCTCAACGGCAGGCGCTGCATTAGCGCGACCGTCAGAAAGCCCGTGACCGTCGAAGCGCCCGTGGCAAGCAGAATCGGCAGAAACACCATGGTTGGATCGGGAGCACCCTGCTGAAGCCGGTACATGAAAATACTGACCGGCAACAGCGTCAACGACGATGCGTTGAGCACCAGAAAAAGGATTTGCGCGTTAGTGGCGGTATCCGGTTGCGTATTCAGGGTCTGCAGTTCGCGCATCGCGCGCAGACCGATCGGGGTTGCCGCATTGTCCAGTCCCAACGCATTTGCAGCGAAGTTCAGAGTAATCAGGCCAATAGCCGGATGACCGCGTGGCACGCCGGGCATCAGTCGCGCGAACAGGGGGCCGAGCCAGCGCGCCAGGGTGTTGACGAGACCCGCGGACTCGGCGATGCGCAAAAAACCGAGCCATAGCGTCAGCGTGCCAAACAGGACCACCATGATTTGCACTGACAGCGCAGCCATATCGAACAGGCTGGTGACCATGCGACTGAAGACCTGCTCATCACCAAGGACAAGCCATTGCACCCCGGCGGACAACGCTCCGACCAGGAAGAATCCGAGCCAGAGGACATTGAGCATCAGATAGATCCGGGCTTAGCCTCAGGCGGCCTTTTTCTTCTGGATGAACTCGATCTTGTAGCCGTCGGGATCTTCAACGAAGGCAATGACTGTCGAGCCATGCTTCATGGGACCGGCTTCGCGGGTCACCTTGCCACCCAGGGCTCTCACCCGCTCACAGGCAGCGTATGCGTCGTCGACTTCCAGGGCAATGTGGCCATAGCCGGTGCCGAGGTCGTAGGATGAGGTATCCCAGTTGTAGGTGAGTTCGAGCGCCGGGCCATCTCTTTCGTCCTGATAGCCGACGAAAGCCAGCGTGAATCGACCGGTGGGATATTCGGTGTTGCGCAGCACGCGCATCTGGAGAACCTTGGTGTAGAACTCGATCGATCGGTCAAGATTGCCGACGCGCAACATCGTATGCAGGATTCGCATGGACTAAGTGGCTCCAGACGCGACAGATGAAAATAAGCGCTCCATCATAGCGCATTCAGGTTGAGCGGCTCGGTGTCAGATGTCCGGAATCGTATTTGGCGTGTGCCGCTGCAGCAGCTTTCGTGCTTCTTTATAGTCCGGATACAACTGTTGCACTTCTGCCCAGAAATCACTGCTGTGATTCATTTCGCGCAGATGAGCCAGCTCGTGGGCGATCACGTAGTCGATCACCTTCGGTGAAAAGTGAATGAGACGCCAGTTGAGCATAATGCTGCCGTCGCTGTTGCAAGAACCCCAGCGGGTCGCTGCAGAGGATAAGCGCCAGCGGCGTACCGCCAGGCCAGTCTGAGAAACGAAGTGCGTCATCCGGCTGTCAAACCAGACACGCGCCCGGGCCTGCAACCACGATTGGGTCATGTCGCGGATTCTGGCCGCGTCGGCGTCAAGCGGCAGGGGAAGCCAGAGCCCCTGGCCGCTGGACGGCGCTGCGGGATCGCCCTCAAAGTAGGGGGATCCGTGAGGCACATGGGGCCCCGGGACGCCGCTGCGCAATACGATGCGACAGCCAAGGTAGGGCACCTCGCCGCCAGGTTGCCAGCGCGTGTGCGACATGGCGAGACGCTCGCGCCGCACCTGAAAATCCTTGAGCTTGCCCAAAATCCAGGGCATTTTTTCGATCACCGCTGCATCCACCTGACGCAGCGGCACCCACCCCGGGGCGGTCACCCGCAAGCCCTCGTCGCCGACGACGAAACCAATGGTGCGTCGCCTCGATTGCATCAGCACAAAGCCGACTTCGTGCGCGCCGTGCCGCACGACGCGCCAGCGCGCACCCATTGGCAGCGCATCGGGCGGTGTTGTCCAGCCAGTGGTTGGCTGGTTTTCGCCGCTGAGCGTCAGTTCGAGCTGGCTCATGCCCGCGTGCGATAGCGCTCGGGGTTGAGTTTGTGCATTTCCCCCTCGATCCAGTCCTGAACGCGGGCATTGAGTTCGTCCGGGGTCAGTCCGGTCGAGGGAATCGCCGGGCCGAAGCGAACGGTCACCAGGCCAGGGTGCTTGATGAACGCATTGCGCCTCCAGCATTCGCCGGCGTTGTGCGCGACCGGTATGACGGGGACGCCCGCCTTGATCGCCAGCAAGGCGCCGCCGGCCTTGTAGCGCCCGACCTTGCCGGGTGCCACACGGGTGCCTTCGGGAAACAGCAACGGCCAGATACCGTCATTTAATCGTTGCGTGCCGATTGCGACCACCTGATCGAACGCATCGCGGCCCTTTTGGCGATCAATCGGGATCATGCCCAACAGCCCCAGACCCCAGCCGAAAAACGGCACATAGTGCAGCTCTTTCTTGTAAACGAAGCAAACCTGGCGTGGCAGGCAATAGGGCAGAAAACAGGTTTCCCAGGCCGACTGATGCTTGGACAGCACGACGACCGGCGCATCGGGAAGGTGTTCGATGCCTTCGATCTTCCAGCGGATGCCGCAGATGACGCGCGCCCCCCAGACCGCGAGAATGGGCCAGCCGACCGTCAGGCGGTAGCGCCAGCGCATCGGCAGCGGCGCCCACAGCAGGCAGGCCAGTGCGTACGGGATCACCGTGATGATCAGGAATGCGGCGAAAAGCGCGGAGCGGATCCAGAGCATGGTGTTCAGCCGTCTGCCAGAAGTTGATCGACCATTGCCGAGAGGCTGTCGGCCAGGCGGGTGCCGCGCGGCAAGTCACCCTGTGCGAGCGTGCGCGGGCCGTTACCGGTTTGCACCAGCCATGGCGTGCAGCCTGCCGCGTGCGATGCCTGCAGGTCGCGCAGCGAATCACCCACCGCCGGCACCCCTGCGAGTGGCACATCGTAACGCTGGGCGATGTCATGGAAAAGCCCTGGCAGCGGTTTGCGGCAGGTGCAGCCGTCTCCCGGACCGTGAGGACAGACGAAAAACGCGTCGATGGTGCCGCCCAGTTGTGCCAGTTCCCGGCGCAACTTCTGATGGATTGAGGCGAGCGTGGCAACGTCGAAGTACCCCCGCGCGAGTCCTGACTGGTTCGAGGCGACCGCGACCGTCCAGCCCGCCTGATGCAGGCGTGCGATGGCTTGCAGGCTGCCCGGTATGGCGATCCATTCGTCCGGATGCTTGATGTATTGATCGCTGTCTTCGTTGATGACACCGTCGCGGTCGAGAATGATGAGCTTCATGCCGCCAGCCTCGAGAGATCAGCCACCTGGTTCATGAGCCCATGCAACTGCGACAGCAGCGCCAGGCGGTTGTTGCGTATGGCAGGATCGTCGGCCATCACCATGATGTCGTTGAAAAACGTATCGACTGCGTCGCGCGCCTGCGCCAGCGTTGCCAGCACCGCGCCGAATTCGCCTTGCTCCAGCTGGCTCGCGGCGACCGGCGCGAGGCGCTCGATCATCTGCGCGAGCGCCTGTTCTGCAGGCTCGCTCAACAACGCGGAATCGATGCCGCCCAGCTTGCCCTCGGCTTTCTTCAGGAGGTTGCCGATGCGCTTGTTGGCGGCGGCGAGACTCAGGGCCTGTGGGCTCTGGCTAAACGCCTCGATTGCCTGAACCCGCGCCGGCACCTGATGCAATGGTGGTGCAAGCGCCAGCACCGCCTCGACCGCATTGCGGTCGTATTGCTGAATCAGTTGATTGCGCAATCGTTCGAAGACAAACGCCTGGACTTCGCCGACGGTTGTGCCAGCGATCCGGCCACCGTCAAACGTCAGCGCGGCAGCCTCCAGCAATCCTTCGAGGGTCAGTGGCCCGGAGTCCTGAACGCGCAGCAGACCGCCCGCGGTCAGTTGCTCAAAACCGCTCAGTATGCCGAGTGCGGCGCGGCGCAGCCCGAAGGGATCCCGCTCCCCCGTCGGCGCCAGGCCGATGCCCCAGATGCCGACGATCGATTCCGCACGATCAGCCATGAACAGGATCGCCGGGATTGCGTTGGCCATGGTGACTGGCGCCTCAAGCCGGATTCGGTACTGGCCCGCAAGGGCCTGGACCACTTCGGAGGCTTCGGCGTCGCCCTCTGCATAGTAGGCGCCCATGATGCCCTGCAGTTCGGGGAATTCGCCGACCATGAGGGTCGAGAGGTCCGCCTTTGACAGAAAGGCAGCACGCTCCGCCAGGGTCACGTCGGCTCCCAACGCATGGGCAAGCCATGCCGCGATCGTGCGCACCCGTTCCACGCGCTGCAGTTGCGTGCCGAGTTTGTTGTGATAAACGATCGAGGCGAGTTGCTCGACCCTCTGTACCAGAGGCACTTTGCGATCGGTGTCAAAGAAGAACTGCGCATCGGCCAGGCGGGGGCGCACCACACGCTCATTGCCTTCGATGATGGCGGCCGGTTCCGCTGTCGGCATGTTGCTCACGATCAGGAACCGGTGCGTCAGTTTTCCGGTTTTCGGATCGAACAACGGAAAGTACTTCTGGTTGAGCCGCATCGTCAGGATCAGGCACTCCTGGGGCACCTGCAGGAATCGCGGCTCGAAGGCACCGACGTAGACTGCGGGCGCTTCGACCAGCGCCGTGACTTCATCGAGCAGCGCGGAGACTGCGGGGTCATCGCCCAGCGTGGCGTCAAGCCGGCGTGCCTCAGCCTGCAACAGCGTGTCGATCCGTGCGCGTCGTGTATCGAACGATGCCACCACGTGTCCGACGTCTGCGAGTTGTGCCTCGTAGGTGACTGCGCTTTCGATCGCAATCGCCTGCGGATGCAGGAACCGGTGACCGTGCGTGGCGTGGCCGGCGGTCAGGCCAAGAATTTCGACCGGGATCACCTCGTTGCCCCAGAGGGCGATCAGTGCATGCGCCGGTCGGACGAACCGCACGGAAGTGGCCCCATCGGCCAACTGGTAACGCATCACTTTGGGAATTGGCAGCGCGGCGATCGAGGCTTCGATTGCCGATTGCAGCGTAGCCGCCAGGCGCGCGCCGGGTGCCGTGCCGCGCGCCACCAGGATGTCCTGCTTGCCATCGGACTCGCGGGAGAGCGTCGAGACATCCATATCGGCCCATCCTTTGGCCGCCAGCTTCTTGAGCAGCGCGGGCGTGGGCGCGCCGCTGGCGTCAAGACCGACCTTCACGGGCATGAGCTTTTCGGCGTAGGTCTGGGGAGCCGCTTCGCCGCGCACTGCGGTCAGTCGCACGGCAAGCCGGCGCGGGGTGGCGAAGGCCTCGGTGACGCTCTCTGGTGCCACCAGTCCGGCCTGCGCCAGCGCATCGTGCACGCCAAGCGCGAACGCCTGACCCAGGCGCGCCAGCGCCTTTGGCGGGAGTTCTTCGGTGAACAACTCGATCAGTAGGGCACGGGTGGTCATCAGTTGACCCCCCTGTTGGATTGCAGCATGGGAAAACCTAGTTTTTCGCGGGATTCAAAGTAGGCCTGCGCCACCGCCCGGGAAAGGTTGCGGATACGGCCGATGTAGGCGGCGCGCTCTGTGACACTGATCGCGCCGCGCGCATCCAGCAAGTTGAACGTATGCGCTGCCTTGAGCGCCGCTTCGTAGGCTGGAAGCGCCAGCGGAACCTCGATCAGGCGCTTGGCCAGTGTTTCGTAGTCCGTGAAATGTCTGAAGAGGGTTTCCGGGTCGGAGTGCTCGAAGTTGTAGGTCGATTGCTCCACTTCGTTCTGGTGAAACACGTCGCGGTAGAGCATGCGCCCGCCCGGCCCGTCGGTCCAGACCAGGTCGTAGACGCTTTCGACCCCCTGGAGATACATGGCCAGACGCTCAAGGCCGTAGGTGATTTCGCCCGTGGTCGGGTTGCAGTCCAGGCCGCCGACTTGCTGAAAATAGGTGAACTGCGTGACTTCCATGCCGTTGAGCCAGACCTCCCAGCCGAGTCCCCAGGCGCCAAGCGTCGGGTTTTCCCAGTCATCCTCGACGAACCGGATGTCATGTTCGGTCGGCCGTATACCGAGCGCCACGAGCGACCCGATGTACAGGTCGAGGATGTCGGGAGGCGCAGGCTTGAGCACGACCTGATACTGGTAATAGTGCTGGAGCCGATTGGGATTGTCTCCGTAGCGGCCATCCTTCGGACGTCGTGAGGGCTGTACGTACGCCGCACGCCAGGGCTCCGGGCCGATTGCGCGCAGAAACGTGGCTGTGTGCGAAGTGCCGGCGCCGACCTCCATGTCGTAGGGTTGGAGCAGGGCGCAGCCCTGTTTGTCCCAGTATTCTTGCAGGCGCAGGATGATTTGCTGAAAGGTGAGCATGAATGGGTCAGAAAAAACGTCTTGGGGCGGATTAACCCACCATTTTAGCGTGGGACGCTGCCCACCCAGGCGAGTGCCCGCTGGTTGCCGTGAATCGCCTATGATTCCGGGATCAACCTCGCAAATCCGCTAAAGGAGCACTCATGTCCAGCCTGGTCAGCGTCGAGCATATCGACAATATCCAGATCATTACCATCAACCGCCCTGAGGCGCGCAATGCCATCACCGTGGACACGGCGCACGAGATGGCCGCCGCATTCGACGAACTGGATGCGCGCGACGATTTGCGCATTGGCATTCTGACGGGCATGGGTAACACCTTCAGTTCTGGCATGGATCTCAAGGATTTTGCACGAACCGGTAAACGCTCTGTGGTGGAGGGCCGCGGATTCGGTGGCTTCGTCGAGGCGCCCCCGAAAAAGCCGCTGATCGCCGCCGTCGAAGGCTTTGCGCTGGCGGGCGGGTTCGAGATGATGCTGGCCTGCGATCTGATCGTCGCCGCCAGTGACGCGCGCTTCGGTTTGCCCGAGGTCAAGCGCGGGCTGGTCGCCGGGTCCGGAGGCCTGATGCGCCTGCCGCGTCAGATTCCGTACCATGTCGCCATGGAGGTCATCCTGACCGGCGACATGCTGTCGGCCGGGCGCGCCGCGCAATTTGGACTGATCAACGTGATGACCGACCCCGGGCAGGCGTTGGCCGAGGCCATCAAGCTGGCGCAGAGAATCTGCGAAAATGGTCCCCTGGCGGTCCAGACCGCCAAAAGTGTGGTCAACCGGGGTCTCGATTTCCCGATGGACAACATGTTTGATCTGCAACGCCCGCTGATCGCCCACATCTTCCAGTCCGAGGATGCCCGCGAAGGCTCGACGGCGTTCGCGGAAAAGCGCAAACCGGTCTGGAAGGGCCGTTAGACTCGGGGCGACACTTTCGACTGCGAGGCCCGCAACCCTGACCCACACGACTCTGGCTCGGCAGATTGACCACGCAGACTGACCACGCAGACTTACCACGGCTTTCATCAATCCCATTTGACTTACTCACAGGCACAGGCACGCATCATGTCCGTCACCATTCAGGAAGAAGACCTCGTCCAGTCGATCGCCGACGCGGTGCAGTTCATCAGCTACTACCATCCCGCCGATTTCATCCGTCATCTGGCCCGCGCCTACGAGCGTGAGCAAAGCCCGGCGGCCAAGGATGCCATGGCGCAGATCCTCACCAACTCGCGCATGAGCGCCGAGGGCCGCCGTCCGATCTGCCAGGACACCGGCATCGTCAACGTGTTCCTGAAGGTCGGCATGGAGGTGCGCTTCAACACAGCGCGTTCGCTGCAGGAGCTCTGTGATGAAGGCGTGCGGCGCGGCTACCTGAATCCGGATAATCCTCTGCGCGCCTCGGTGCTCGAGGACCCGATTTTCTCCCGTCGCAACACGCGCGACAACACCCCCTGTGTGCTGAATGTCGAGTTGGTGCCCGGCGACAAGGTCGAGGCGCAGGTCGCTGCCAAGGGCGGCGGCTCTGAAAACAAGTCCAAGATGGCCATGCTCAATCCCAGTGATTCGCTGGTCGACTGGGTGCTCAAGACCGTGCCCACAATGGGCGCCGGCTGGTGTCCTCCGGGCATGTTGGGGATTGGTGTGGGTGGCACCGCCGAAAAGGCGGTGCTGATGGCCAAGCAGTCCCTGATGGACGACCTCGATATGTACGAGCTGCTCGAGCGCGGCCCGGCCAATAAACTGGAAGAATTGCGCGTCGAACTCTACGAGAAGGTCAACGCGCTGGGCATTGGCGCGCAGGGTCTCGGTGGTCTGACGACGGTTCTCGACGTCAAGATCAAGACCTTCCCGACGCACGCCGCGTCGCTGCCGGTGGCCATGATCCCCAACTGCGCGGCGACCCGTCACGCGCACTTCGAGCTTGATGGCTCAGGCCCTGCGCACTTGCACGTACCGTCGTTGTCAGACTGGCCCGATGTGCACTGGGCACCCGACTACAACGCATCGAAGCAGGTCGACCTCAATGCGCTGACCCCCGCGGAAGTCGCCAGCTGGAAGCCGGGCCAGACCTTGTTGCTCAACGGCAAGATGCTGACCGGGCGCGATGCGGCGCACAAACGGATTCAGGACATGCTCGCCCGCGGCGAGTCCCTGCCGGTCGATTTCCGCAATCGCGTGATTTATTACGTCGGCCCGGTGGATCCGGTGCGTGACGAGGTGGTGGGCCCGGCCGGCCCGACCACGGCGACCCGGATGGACAAGTTCACCGAAATGATGCTCGCCCAGACAGGCCTGATTGCCATGATCGGCAAGTCGGAGCGCGGTCCCGTCGCGCTCGATGCAATCCGCAAGCACAAGTCCGCCTATCTCATGGCGGTGGGTGGCGCGGCCTACCTCGTGTCCAAAGCAATCCGCGGCGCGAAGGTCGTGGGTTTCGGCGATCTGGGCATGGAGGCAATCTACGAATTCGACGTGGTGGATATGCCGGTCACCGTCGCGGTCGACTGCAACGGTGTGTCGGTGCACAATACCGGCCCGAAAGAGTGGTCGGCGCGTATTGCTGGCGTTCCAGTCAAGGTCGAGTAGTCTCTTTTTCCGGAGTTTCGCGCATCCTGTTCGTCTCTGAAGGTGAGCAGAATGCGCGTATAATGTACAAAACTATGTACATAATTTATAGGAAGTAGGCTATGGCTATTGCTGCTGCCGACGTGATTCCGCTGTCGCAGGCCAGGGCGAACCTGTCTGAACTGGCTGACCAGGCGAGGGCCGGTGCTGAGAAAATCATCACCAAGAACGGCGAAAGTTATGTCGCTCTCATCGATGCTCAGCGGCTGGACTACTATCACCAGCTTGAGCGCGAACATATCCATCTGGTGCTGATTGACGAAGCCAGCCGCGGCCTTGCCGATGTCGCCGCGGGCAGGGTAAAAGACGCGGTCGGCATCCTGACCGAGTTCAAGCGTCGCCGCTTTGCAAAGGTTGCGGGTTAAAGACGCATTTGAATCGTGACAGACAAGCATATCGTCAAACTCACGGGCAACTTTGAGAAGAATCTTGTCGGGATTGAGGGGTTTCTGGACGAAGCCGGGGTTCTTTTCGCCTTCGATAGGTTGTTGAACGACCTGACCACTACCGTCATCCCCAATCTGGGGCGATTTCCCGGTTTGGGACGTTTGCTGCTGGAGCGTCCTGCCCGTTCGGTAGAAGTCGCCAATGGCGTCGCGCATCTGATCGATCAACTTGGCTCGCTCGATGAGGACGGCTCGCTACGCGAGTACGTGATGACGCATTACCTGGTGCTTTACGCATGGATGAAGGGCACGGTGTACCTGCTGTCAATCCGTCACCAACGGCAGATTTCATTCGATTTTGAAGCGCTCTGGTCGGCGGGTAGATAGGCGACCGCTCCAAGTTTGCCGGACAGCTTGATGTCTCCGGTTGAGGACTCTATTTTTTCAGTGAAGCGACGGGTGCGCCATTGGGCGTCCCGATGCTTCACCCGGATCTTTGCGATCCGTCTTGCGGCAGCTTAACCCAAGTCGCGTCCCAGGACCTCGCGGAGGATTTCCTCGCTGTGCTGGCCGAGCATCGGGGCAGGGCGGCGGTACTGGACAGGCGTGGCAGAGAACCGCATCGGACTCGCCGTCGTCGGGGACGTGCCGCCCGTCGGGTGCGGAATGTTTTTCCAGATATCCCGGGCGACGACCTGTGGATGCGCGAATACTTGATCGATCGTCTGAATCGGACCGCAGGGCACACCTGCCTCCTCCAGTTTGGCGATCCAGTCGTCGCGCAGACCGGTTGCCATGATTTCTTCAAGCAGCGGGATCAGTGCGTCCCGGTTGACGACGCGCAGGCCGTTGGAGGTGAACCGCGCATCCTCCGCAAGATGGGGCGCACCGATGGCTTTGCAGTACGCCCGATATTGCGAGTCGTTACCGACTGCCACGATCATGAAACCGTCCGCGGTTTTGAACACCTGGTAAGGGACCACGTTCTGGTGGGCGTTACCAGCGCGCTGCGGTGCACGTCCGCTGGTCATGAAGTTCAGGTTCTGATTGGCCAGCATGGCGATGTGGCAATCCAGCAGCGCGATGTCCAGGTGCTGCCCCAGTCCGCTGCGATTGCGCTCCTGAATCGCCGCCAGAATCGCCACCGTCGCGTACATGCCAGTGATGATGTCGGTGACCGCCACGCCCGCTTTCTGAGGGCCGGCGCCGGGCAGACCATCGCGTTCACCGGTGATACTCATCAGGCCGCCCATGCCCTGAATCATGAAGTCGTAGCCAGGCCGATCGGCATAAGGGCCGTCCTGCCCAAAGCCCGTGACTGAGCAGTAAATCAACTGCGGGAATTCGTCCTTCATGCTGGCGTAGTCCAACCCGTACTGACTGAGTCCGCCCACTTTGAAGTTCTCAACCAGCACGTCACAGTGCTTTGCCAGTTCCCGCACGAGCGCTGCACCCTCAGCGCTCGCAAGATCAATCTCGATCGAGCGCTTGTTACGGTTGGTGCTCAGGTAGTACGCAGCTTCTGTCGTGTCCTTGCCTTCCATGTCCTTCAGGAAGGGTGGCCCCCAGGCGCGGGTGTCGTCGCCAATTTTCGGTCGTT
>JADZBO010000260.1 GCA_020851995.1 Burkholderiaceae bacterium | reverse complement strand
CCCCAGCGCGAACGCTGAGGTTTTGGAATCGGTGGTGGCCCGGGGCGGAATCGACCAGAGACGAGGATCCCTAATCCAGCAACCATCTTGGAATATCCCGCCGCTGATGTAATACGCGCAAGATATTGACTTGATTGGACGTCGCTTTGTAAATGAGTAGGAACGGAAATTTGCGCATTGGCCATGTGCGGATGTCGGCGCGACCGACGAGATGGCCGATTCGTACCGAACATGCGTCGGGAAAATCCTTCACAAAGTTGAAGCATTTTTCAAGTTCAGTCAAAAATTTGATACCGGCTAGGTATGCCGATTGCTTTTGGTAATGACTGAGCACATCTTCAATGTCCAAATCAGCCCTTGGATGAAGGGCAAGGGACTTGATTGTCAATGGTCTTTGGAGGCGTTGAAGCGATCGCGCTGAGATGCGATGTAGCTTGCGACGTTGATTTGTGTAGCGGGCAACGACTCGCCCTCTTTAATTAGGCCGCGTACATGAGCACGGTCGCGTTCTTTTTGAAGCAGGTCGAGAACAAAATCATTGCCCGAGACAAAGCCGCGTTGACTCGATTCCGAGTCCACAAAGGTCTGTAGGGAGTCATTTAAGTCTAAAGTCATCTTTGGCATGCCCTTTATGCTAGGCGTTGAATGAAACGTTGGCAATAACTGGACATCGTCAGCAACATCCGGTCACAGAGCCACAAACGAAAAAACCCCAGCGAATAAACGCTAGGGTTTTGGAATCAGTGGTGGCCCGGGGCGGAATCGAACCACCGACACAAGGATTTTCAATCCTCTGCTCTACCGACTGAGCTACCAGGCCATCTGAAGGGCGAAATGATACACGAATTTCAGTGCCTTCACAGGCCATCGCCACAATCTGCGTCAACCCGTCCTATAATGCCGACTGTTCGTGTGGGCATTCGGAATTTCCCGGCGGCCCTCTCTTGATAGCGGCCAGTCCGCTGTTGGTGGCGATATACCCGATATGGCGGTCAACGTCCTTGCGCTGGGGTTGAATCATGTCTCGGCACCGGTTTCGGTGCGCGAGCGGGTTTCGTTGCCCGTTGATCTCGTTCAGCCTGCGCTAACGGCTTTGCGTTCGGAGTTTGGCGGTGCCATACAGGAAGCTGCCATCCTCTCCACCTGTAATCGCACCGAGCTCTACTGTGCTGCAGAGCCCCAGGTTGCGGAACAGTTGCCCGCCTGGCTGGCGGAGTACAACCAGATCGAGGCCGGGCTGCTCAAGCCCCACGTGTACCTCCATGGTCGCGACGACGCGGTGCGACACGCTTTCCGGGTGGCCAGTGGCCTGGATTCCATGGTGCTTGGCGAAACCCAGATTCTGGGGCAACTCAAGGAGGCCGTCAGGGCCGCCGACCAGGCGGGCTCTCTGGGCACTCTTCTGCATCAGCTTTTTCAGCGCACGTTTTCGGTCGCTAAAGAGGTCCGCTCGACGACCGCGATTGGCGCGCAGTCGGTCTCTCTTGCCGCTGCGGCAGTCAGGCTGTCCGAGCGCGTGTTTGGCGACCTTCGCGACGCCAAGTTGTTGTTCATCGGTGCCGGCGAAATGATCGAGCTGTGCGCCACCCATTTTGCCGCACAGCAGCCCGCGGCCATTGTGGTGGCCAATCGCACGATCGAGCGCGCCGAGCAGCTTGCCGGCCAGTTTTCAGCCTCCACCATGCGTCTGGGCGATCTCCCTGATCGTCTGGCCGAATTCGATGTGGTGGTTTCCTGTACGGCCAGTGCCTTGCCCATCCTGGGGCTCGGGATGGTCGAGCGCGCCGTTCGGCAGCGTCGCCGCAAGCCCATTGTGATGGTTGACCTTGCGGTTCCCCGGGATATCGAACCCGAGGTCGCCCGTCTCGACGACGTGTACCTGTATTCGGTCGATGACCTTGGTGTCGTCGTCCAGACCGGCGCGGATTCACGGCGGACTGCCGTGGTCCAGGCGGAGGCGATCATCGACACGCGCGTCAGCAACTTCATGCACTGGATGCAGGCACGCGCCAACGTTCCGGTGATCCGTGATCTCCAGGCGACCGCCCAGGCCGTTCAGGCGCAGGAACTTGAGCGCGCGACCCGCCTGCTGGCCAAGGGCGAATCGCCCGAGGTGGTGATGGAGCAACTCGCCAGGGCGCTGACACAAAAATATCTGCACGGTACGCTCACGGCGCTCAATCAGGGCGAACAACGCGAGCGCGAGCAATTGCTCGCACTGATCCCCCGCATTTTCCCTTCGGGCAACGAACGCCGGTAGCGCCGCTCCTGGCTTCTGCCCGGCATTGACGCGGGCTGCTCGTGTCGCCCCGACTTTCCCGAACCATAATCCCCCATGAAATCATCAATTCGCGCACGACTGGAGCAATTGTCACGTCGCCTGGAAGACGTCGACGCGATACTGTCTGAGCCGGAAACCGCGGCAGACATGGATCAGTTCCGCAAACTCTCGCGCGAACGCGCAGAGCTTGAGCCAGTGGTGACGGCCTTTCATACGTTCGAAACGGCCGAAGCTGACCTCGAAGGTGCGCGGCTGATGCTCGACGATCCCGAAATGAAGGCAATGGCGCTCGAGGAAATCGAAGCCTGCAAGGTCCGCATTGCACAACTTGAGTCCGACCTGCAATTGTTGCTGCTACCGCGCGATCCGGATGATGCGCGCAGCGTCTTTCTCGAAATCCGCGCCGGAACGGGTGGTGACGAAAGTGCACTGTTCTCTGGCGACCTGCTGCGCATGT
>JADZBO010000259.1 GCA_020851995.1 Burkholderiaceae bacterium | reverse complement strand
CCCGTCTCGACGGTACCGCCACCCCCGGGGCCCGCAGTGGCCCAAAGTTTCATTGACGTGGTCGGAGCCAGTGCAAACCTGTACCCGCCTCCGGCGAGGATCTGCATGTACCCGCTGTTTTGTCCGCCCATGGCGCCAGCCGCTTCGACCCGCATAAACCTGTTGTTGATGTAGGTCGTCCATTCAGCGCCAAGCAACTGCATACTGTTGCCCTGCGGGGAACGCTATCACCAGGGCGTTGCGAAAGATGATTCACCGACGATCGGCGATTGAACCGGCGATCTGGCACATGAAGATGGACGGTCGGTTAGGACATAATCCCCTGAAAGGGGCGCTCGGAGACGCTTTGCACGCGGTCCTGTGCGGGGCGGGACACAATATCCGCCTGCTGCTGAGGAAGCTGAGGCTTCTTTTTACCCAAATTCTGGTGCAACTGATGGCATTCGCAAAAACGGATTGCCCCCAGTTTGCGGCAACTTAATAAAGAGCGCTGAATTATTCAGCGCAGACTTATTACAGGCTTCGGATTCTTCTTTCGCCTTCGTTTTGAGAAAGCCTCTGCTTTTTTTACGCGAGGAAAATCATTAAGCGCGCGAATTTGACTGAAATGTTGCAGCCAAGATGCCGGCCACCCTGCTAAAGTTTAATTGGTACAATCCGACGTTGTAGAAGGTTTAGATCCCTAGGGGGCATTTTGCGTTTGAATGATGTGAAGTTGGCCGTCGTCGGCCTAGGCTACGTCGGGTTGCCACTTGCCGCCGAGTTCGGCAAGAAGCGCTCAGTGATCGGATTCGACATCAACCGCGAACGTGTCGCTGAACTTGCTGGCGGACATGACCACACGCTCGAAGTGAGCCATGCCGAACTTGCCGAGGCGTCTGGGCTCCGCTTTACCGCCGAGCGCGAAGAATTGCGCAATGCCAACGTGTTCATCGTCACCGTCCCCACGCCGATTGATGAGTTCAAACGACCCGACCTCACGCCTCTGATCAAGGCGAGTGAGACGATTGGTGCGGTGCTCAAGCGCGGCGATATCGTGATTTACGAATCCACCGTATACCCGGGCGCGACGGAGGAAGATTGCGTTCCGGTCCTGGAGCGTGTGTCGGGCCTGAAGTTCAACCAGGATTTCTTCGCGGGCTACAGCCCGGAGCGCATCAACCCGGGCGACAAAGAGCACCGCGTCAGCACCATCCGCAAGGTCACTGCGGGTTCGACCCCGGCTATCGCCGAGCTCGTCGATGAAATCTACCGCCAAATCATCGTGGCGGGCACGCACAAGGCGTCCAGTATCCGCGTGGCCGAGGCCGCCAAGGTGATCGAAAACACCCAGCGTGATGTCAACATCGCCCTGATCAACGAACTGGCGCTGATTTTCAACCGCATGGGCATCGATACCGAAGAGGTCCTGAAGGCGGCGGGCACGAAGTGGAACTTCCTGCCGTTTCGCCCCGGCCTGGTCGGGGGGCACTGCATCGGCGTCGATCCCTACTACCTCACGCACAAGGCGCAGTCGATCGGCTACCACCCCGAGATCATCCTCGCCGGGCGGCGGCTCAATGATTCGATGGGTATCTATGCCGTGTCGCAACTGGTCAAGGCCATGACACGCCGCGATATCCATGTCCAGGGATCGCGCGCGCTGGTGATGGGGCTGGCGTTCAAGGAAAACTGCCCCGATTTGCGCAACACCCGAGTGGTCGACATCGTCGCCGAGCTGAAGGAATACCACGTTCAGGTGGACGTCTATGACCCCTGGGTCGATCCCGAGGAGGCCGTGGCCGAATACGGCATCCGGCCGGTCGCCGAGGTCCAGCCCGGGCAATACGATGCCATCGTGCTCGCTGTGGCGCATAGCCAGTTCGCGACGATGGGAAGTGCGGCGATCCATGCGCTGGGCAAACCCAAGCATGTTTTGTACGACCTCAAGTACCTCTTTCCCGCCGATCAGACTGATCTGCGCCTGTGACCGGATCCGCAAACATGACCCAGGCTTACAACGAGGCAATGACAGCAATGCGCGCGACACCGCGCACGTGGCTGGTGACCGGCTGTGCCGGGTTCATCGGCTCGAACTTGCTGGAGACATTGCTCGGGCTGGATCAGAAAGTGGTGGGTCTGGATAATTTTTCGACCGGCTACCAGCGCAATCTCGACGAAGTTCAGACGCGGGTCGCCCCCACACAATGGGCGCGATTTACATTCATTAAGGGCGACATCCGCGATCCGCTTGCCTGCCAGGCGGCGATGCAGGGCGTTGATATCGTGCTGCACCAGGCTGCGCTTGGATCGGTGCCCCGCTCGATCAAGGATCCGGTCACGACCAACGCGGTCAACATCGATGGTTTCCTCAATATGCTGGTCGCGGCGCGCGATGCCGGCGTGAAGTCCTTCGTCTACGCGGCCTCAAGTTCGACCTATGGCGATCACCCCGGTCTGCCGAAGGTGGAGGACCGGATCGGCAAGCCGCTTTCGCCCTACGCGGTCACCAAGTACGTCAACGAGTTGTACGCTGATGTCTTTGCGCGCACCTATGGGTTTGCAAGCGTCGGTTTGCGTTACTTCAACGTCTTTGGACGCCGCCAGGATCCCGATGGCGCCTATGCCGCGGTGATCCCCAAATGGATTGCCTCGATGATCCGGGGCGAGGATGTCTTCATCAACGGCGATGGCGAAACGAGCCGGGATTTTTGCTTTGTCGATAACGCCGTGCAGGCCAACATTCTCGCGGCACTCAATGTGCCACAGGGAGCCAGCGAGGTGTTCAACGTGGCCGTGCACGCCCGCACGACACTCAATGAACTGTTTGCCCATCTGGCCCGCGGGCTTGCGCAGCAGGGCGTGGCGTACGACCGCAAGCCGGTCTACCGGGATTTTCGCGCCGGCGATGTGCGCCATTCGCAGGCAGATATCTCCAAGGCGCAGCGAATGCTCGGCTATGCCCCGGCCTATACCGTCGTTCAGGGTCT